>JBPYFA010000001.1:0-15799 GCA_051986585.1 Vicinamibacterales bacterium
AGTTCCACCTATCGCTGAGGCGACCCGGTTTGGGCTGATCTCGTGGCATTGCGCAACGCGAAACGCCGTGACATAATCGCTGCCCTGAAACCGGCGCCGGACCGCCGCGCGGCGTCGACAAGTCACTGCCCTCGTTTTCAACCGGACGTTAGCCCATGAGCTCCGACAAGACCGCGTCGAGAGATCCCTATCTCGTGAAGTCCGTCGTCCACTCGGCGCAGCTGCTGTCGGCCTTCCGGTCGTCGGGAGAGGCGCTGCCGCTGCGGGAAGTGGCGTCTCGAAGCGGATTGCCGAAGAGCATGGCGTTCCGCCTGCTCTACACCCTGGAGCGCTGCGGCATGATCGAGAAGGTTGGCGAGAACCTCTATCGATCGCATCTTCGACCGTTCAAGCAGCGTCCGTATCGACTGGGGTACGCGGCGCAAGGGACGGATTACCAGTTTTCCAAAGAGATCTCGAACGGCTTGCAGCGCGCGGCGGCGGCCCAGGGCATCGAGCTCATTTGCGTCGACAACCGCTACAGCCCCAAGATTGCCCAGCGGAACGCGGACGTCCTGGTTCGTGAGAAGGTCGATCTGGTCATCGAGTTCCAGACCGACGAACATGTCGCGCCGATCGTCGCCGCCAAATATCGCGAAGCCGGGATTCCACTGATCGCGATCGAAGTTCCGCACCCCGGCGCCACCTATTTCGGCGCCAACAACTACGAAGCCGGCCTGATCGGCGGACGTCATCTTGGCCGCTGGGCCAAGCAGCACTGGCATTCGGACGTGAACGAGATCGTGCTGCTCGCGCTCGAACGCGCCGGCAGCCTGCCGAAGATGCGCCTGACGGGCATGCTCGTCGGCATGAAAGAGACCTGCCCACCGCTCGAAAACTGTCAGGTTACCTATCTCGAGGGAGACGGCAAGCTCGGCGAAAGTTTCGAAGCCATGCGCCGCCATTTGCGGACGAGCCGCTCGAAGCGATTCTTGATCGGCGCCATCAACGATCCGAGCGCGCTCGGCGCCCTCCGTGCGTTGCAGGAGGCCGGTCGCAGCGAATCGTGCGCCATCATGGGCCAGAACGCCTCTCCTGAAGGACGGGCGGAACTGCGCACGCCGGGCACTCGCCTGATCGGTTCGGTCGCCTATTTCCCCGAAAAGTACGGCGCCGACATCGTCGCCGTCGCGCTCGACATTCTGCATCGCCGCTCCGTGCCACCAGCCGTCTTCGTCAAGCACCAGCTCGTCACGCCGGAAACGGTCGATCACATTTATCCGAACGACCACTTGATGCAAGTAACTGTCTGACACCGCGACCCTGGTGAGGTTCCATCGCGTGGCAGCGTGATGGCGCCGCGCCGGCGGGATTGCGCTCTGGGTGTTCGAATCAGGAGGACGCACGCACACTGCAAGAAATTCCGGCATCCCCGTTCTACGGACAGGAGGAGGCCAGATATGCGTTCTCTTGCGGTTGCGGCGGTACTCTCGGTTCTCGCGCTTGGGTTCTGGTCCGGGCAAGCATCAGACGGCAGCGTTTCAGGTGTCGTGAAAGACTCGTCCGGAGCCCCGGTTCCGGGCGCAACGATTCAGCTCACTGCCCACGGCCTGACTCCGCTCATCGCCATGTCGGATGCACGCGGTGCCTTCTCGTTCGGGCACGTGCCGATCGCAACATACGACGTTAACGTCACGCTGACCGGTTTCAAGCCGTTCACGAGCCGCGTCACAGTCGCTGGTGGAAAAACAGCGCAACTCGAAATCGTGCTGCAAGCCGGGAGGATCGCGGAAACCGTCACTCGTGCGGACGCACTCGATCAAGCGAAGGCCGCCGAATACCCCCGGCAGCTATCGGCCGAGATGATGAAGTCGGCCACAGTGCAAGCACCGGTGGCGGCGCTTCCTGCCCCCCTCACTGCGCAGATGCCCACCGCAGGTGGACCCGGTTGGCCACCCTATGGAGGAAGTTCTGTCGGCGACTTCAACACTGCCGCCTACGACCGTATCGATGACAATGCGTTCCGGCGCGTGAGCGACGAACCGTTGTCGACCTTCTCCGTCGACGTCGACACCGCGTCGTATGCCAACGTTCGCCGTTTTTTGAACAACGGCTCGCTGCCGCCGCGAGACGCCGTGCGAATCGAAGAGCTGATCAACTACTTTCGATTCGACTACGCTCGACCAAGCAATGGCGCTCCGTTCGCGGTGAGCACTGAAATCGCGGCATGCCCCTGGAATCCCAGACATCGTCTGGCGCTGATTGGCCTGCAGGCTTCGCCCGTCGATCAGGATTCCGTCCCGGCGCGCAATCTGGTGTTCCTGCTGGACGTGTCGGGATCGATGATGCCGCCCGACAGGCTACCGCTGATCAAAGCGGCGATGCGGATGCTCGTCGACACGCTGACCGCCCGCGACCGGGTCGCGATCGTCGTCTATGCTGGCGCGAGCGGGCTCGTGCTGCCGTCCACCAGCGGAGCCGAGAAGGAAACTATCCACCAGGCGATCGCGCGCCTGGAGGCTGGCGGCTCGACCAATGGTGCCGCCGGGATCACGCTGGCTTATGACGTGGCGCAGAAGCAGTTCGTCAAGGGCGGCATCAATCGCGTCATCCTCGCGACCGACGGCGACTTCAATGTCGGGGTCACGAACCAGGGCGATCTGACGAGGCTGATCGAGGAGAAGCGCGCGAGCGGCATCTTCCTATCCGTGCTCGGGGTCGGGAACGACAACCTCAAAGACTCGACCATGGAGAAGCTGGCGGATCGCGGCAATGGGAACTACGCCTACCTCGATTCCCTGCACGAAGCGCGAAAGGTTCTCGTGAAGGAAGCCGGGGCAACGTTGGTGACCGTCGCGAAAGACGTCAAAATTCAGATCGAATTCAATCCTGCCAACGTCGGCGCCTACCGCCTGATCGGATACGAAAATCGCCTGCTGCGCAATCAGGACTTCAATGACGACAAGAAGGATGCGGGCGAGATTGGCGCCGGCCACACGGTGACGGCGTTGTACGAAATCGTGCCGCCCGGCAGCGACGCCGACATCGCCAAAGTGGATCCGCTGAAGTACCAGCGCCCGTCTCCGCGCACCGCCTCGGCGGGCCGCGATGAATTGATGACGGTCAAACTGCGTTACAAGGCACCCGACAGCGACGAAAGCCACCTGATTAGCGTAACGGTCAAGAACCACACATCCGAGCTCTCATCGAATCTGGGATTCGCCGCCGCCGTCACTGAGTTCGGGATGGTTCTTCGTCAGTCGGAGTACAAAGGCTCATCAACATTCGCCGATGCCTCGGCGCTCGCGCGGCGTTTCCGCGGGGCGGATCCGGACGGCTACCGCGCCGAATTCGTGCGGCTGGTGGAGTTGGCGAGCTCGCTGTCACAGCAGGCGACGACGGAGGCTCGCAAGTGAAGGAATGAGCCTTTTATCTTCTGTTTACTTCTCGATGGCGAACCCAAACGCGTAGAGTGTGCTGTCGGCGCCGGGCACATAGACGTTCCCCTGCCCGGCAGACAGCCCACCTCGCACCGATGTCGTAATCGTGCGCATACTGTTCCACAGGTCCTTTCCGTTCGATGCGTCGATCGCGTAGAGGACCGATGGCACCGCCTTCGTGCCGCTCGATGCGGTGAACAGCACGCCGTTGACGACGAGCGGCGGGAGCGGCGACGCGATATCGCGGGATGTCCAGCCGGGCTGCAGTGCGAGCTTGCCGTTCTCGTCGGCAACTTTGAAGGTGACGATGCCGCGC
The DNA here is from genome assembly GCA_051986585.1 of Vicinamibacterales bacterium. GTDB lineage: Bacteria > Acidobacteriota > Vicinamibacteria > Vicinamibacterales > 2-12-FULL-66-21 > JALZOC01. The sequence continues at coordinate 3,736 of JBPYFA010000001.1, forward strand.
GACGATGGCACCGCGATCCAGCGAACGTTTTGCGCGTCCTCCCAGGATGCCAGCGCGCCAGGCTCGAACTTCTCGGTGCCGGCAACGGCGACCGTTGCAATCGGGCCGCTCGCGAGGGTCGTGTCGAACAGATACAACTTGCCGCCTCCACTCGCCGCGACCAGGTCCTTGTCTTTCACTGCAAAAATCAGCGGCGACGAATTGAAATTCGCGCCGGGTACGTAGGCGGCGCCCTTCGGCTTCAATGTCTTCGGCTCGAGTGCAATCAGCTGATTCGACATTCCCGGTCCACCGCCGGTGGTCGTCAGGTAGACCGTGCCATCACGTCCAAGCGTAAAGCCCGCGGTTCCGGCGATGTTCGCGTCCTTGGGCTGGAACGCCACAACGTCCTTCTTCTCGGAGCCAAGTTCCATCGCCCAGATGCCGTCCGGCTGACTGCCGCAGCCGTGTGTCGTTGCCGCGTAGGCCACAGCACTCCCGTCGGGCCCGGTCGCAATCAGCAGCCCGGCGGCGCGTGTGTTCGGGGGGAGGAACAACGTCGGCGGCATCAGGTCGACGCCGTTCTGCACATTGAGCGCGTGCAACAACCCGTCGTTGCCGACGACGTACGCGGCGTCGTTGCCAGGCACGAACGGGCCGCCGCCAAACCCGCCGCCGGCGCCGCGCGCTCCGGTCGGTAGACCGCCCGGCGTGTTGCCGGCAGCAGCTGCTGCGGATCCTGGAACGGCGCCGGGTGCGCCGGCGCGCCCGGCAGGTCCACCAGCGCCACCACCGCGCTGCTGCCCCGCAGTTGCAAGCGTGACCGCCCCTTTGCCGGGTTCACCCACACCACCGCCGGAGCGTCCGCCACGGCCGAAGCCTCCGCCAACGCCACCGCCGCCGACCGCGGGCGCGAGCGCGGTCGGACGAGAGAGCGGCGCGACCAACCCGCCGGGACATTCGGTGGTGACGTTCAACATCGGCGGCGGACTGGCCGAATAGTTGATGTGGTACTTCCACAACGGCGCGCCCATGTCGACGTCGATGGCATGAACCGTTTCCGACTGAGTGCCAACGAACGCAATCGACTTGAACCCGCGGAAGCCGATGATGCGATCGAGGAGGATCGGCTGTGTCAGTGCCGTCGCTGCCTTCGGGTCGTATTCGAGCTTCAGCTTCCACAGAAACTTGAATGGGCCGAAGTCGGCCGCTTTCTGCATCGTCTGAACGGAGATCCTGGGATCGTTCTTGATCGATGCCGTGCGCTGCGCATCGTAGCTCCCCGTCGTCCACTCAACGCCGCCGCGTCCCTGCGCGTGGATCAACGATGACCCGATCGCGGCGCAGCCGGCGATAGCGAGTGCGAGTCCTAGTGCCCTATCCGCGTGGATCGCGGCATAAGTCCCGGAGCGCGGCGCCCGGATGGCAAGGCGCGACGACCGCGAATACCTGGAGTATTTAAGGGAGGAGCAACGCCGCCAGCCGGGATGCCCCGCCCGGGAATTATGTCGCGACCCACGCGGACAGGATACTAGAGGTGTCTTCATTATCGGGTCTCCTGCGAAGTCGTCACACGCGCGGGAAGACTTGCCGCGCCGAAGCAATACAGCATGCCGTCGTAGGTGCCGATGTAGACGCGGCCATTCGCAATCGAGAGACCGCTGAAATGATTCCACGATGCGATCTGATCCTTGCTCGACCACAATTCCTCTCCGGTTTCACCATCGAGTGCATACAGCACCGCGTGCGTGGACTCGAGGATGCGGCCCTGTGAGCCGCCAACGTGGCCCGGCTCGGCCCAGCGCTGTGTCGTGCTCTCGCCGCTGCCGTAGGCATACACCACGCCGTTGGCGACGACGGGCGGATCGGCCATATACATGTCTCGCGAGATCCACCCCGGGATGAGCGACGGCTTTCCCGTCTTCGGATCGTCAACCACCTTGAAAGCCGCGACTGCCCCATACACGACCGGTCCGTGCTCGATCGGCGCTTCGAATCGCGTATGCTTCGGTCCCCAGAACGGCGTCAGCACCCAGCGGGTTCCTTTGCCGTCCTGCCAGGTCGCCAATGCGCCCCAGATGCCCATCGTGAAATTCACTTCCTCGTTGCAGATGAGCGGCGAACGATAGGCCGGCGTGCGGTGATCCTCACCGCCGAGAGCGGAAGTGTCCATCAGCCAGATGCGGCACTCCTTGCTGGCCGAGACGATGTATTCCTTGCCCTTGTAATCGAAGATCGGCGACGAGGTATTGAAATCGAGGTCGCGTTTGCGCATCCAGTACGCGTCGACGGGTGCGTACCAATCCTTCAGCTCGAGCGCCTTCGTCTGCGGATTCTGTTTGACGCCGATGAATGCCTGGCCATAGATCTGTTGGGCCGGGACATAATCTCCGTCGCCGCTGCCCGCGTACACCGTGCCATCCTTCCCCACCGACGGACCCGTGCGGGGCCACAGACCGCCGCTCCCGGGCGCCCAGTTGCCAACCTTCTTTGTCGCGAGATCGTAGGCGTAGAAGTTGTTCGGATTGCCGCCACAGCCCTGTGCCGTGGAGGTGTAGATCACGCCGTTCACGAGGTTCAGCCCATACGGCTTGCCGTTGGGCGGAACGAACAGCGACGGCGGCTCGATCTCGTTGCCGGTCGCGACATCGAGTTTGCGCAAACGTCCGTCCCAGGAAACCGCGTATGCAACATATTTCCCCGGCGAGGGCTGATCGAGAACCGGTGTCGCGGTCAATCCACCGGGACACAGGGTCCCACCGCCACGGCCGCCCGGCTGTTCCTGGAACGTGCTGTCGAAGTGTTTCGACCACAGGAGCGTGCCCTTATCAACGTCGATCGCGAAGATGTTGTCAGAGACGCCAGCGACGATGGCGATCTCTTTGGCGCCGTCGGCGGTCGTGACGTTGCCGGCAATCAGCGGCGGAAACAGCGAATGCATCTGCCGCGGCTCGTTGTTCAGCTTCAGCTTCCACAACAGCTTCATCTCCTTCGCGCTGGTCTTGTTCAGGATCGTTTCATTGCGCTGCCACGCGGTGCGCTGCGGATCGCCGCCGTCGGTCAACCAGTCGGCCTTTTTCTGCTGCGCGCTCGGCGTGACGATCCACACCATCGCCGCGCCGAGCGCCGCGAGACCTGCGAGCAATCGTCGGGTCATGGGTCCACTCCTCGTGCGGTGCGTTGTATCAAAAGAGCCTGTGAAGCGCTCTGGAATTCCTGGGTTGAGAATTTGTTTCGGTGTGCGAAAGAAGAGACAGCAAATGCTGGCTGATTATGTGGACAATCTACCGTGATACAGGCAGAGGGTTGTTTTCTATATTGCAAAACGCTCGATGCGGCGCGAGTCGCCGTCATCGAGGTGCGCACATTGATCTCGCGCTGAAGACGCACACGATCGTATGCTCGTCACATTATGACAAAGCTGGCCTCGCTACTTCTCATGCTTGCTCTCGTCCCTCAAGTTGCCCCCTCATCGGCCCAGAACGTCGACGCCATCGTCGAAAAGCACCTCGCCGCGATGGGCGGGCGCGAGGTGCTGGGTAAGCTGACGTCCCGGAAGTCGACCGGTACGGTCACGGTGACCACTCCCGGAGGGCCGCTTTCAGGTCCGATCGAGATACTTCTGAAAGCGCCGAATAAGTCACATGTCCACATGGCGCTCGATCTGTCGGCGATCGGCGGCCCCGGCACGATGACAATCGATCAGGGATTCGATGGTACTGCGGCCTACTCGATCAACTCATTGCAGGGCGAGAATCAGGTGAGCGAGAAGCAGGCCGACAACCTGCGAAACAACATATTCCCGACGCCCTTCCTCGAGTACAAGCAACGCGGCACGAAACTCGAAATGCTTCCCAACGAGAAGGTCGCCGGCAAGGACGCGATCGTGCTGCAGATAACCCCGAAAGCAGGATCACCCGCGCGGATGTTTCTCGACGCGGAGACCTATCTGCCGGTCCGGCTCGTCTCGACCATCAACGTTCCGCAGGCAGGAGGAGACATCGAGCAGACGACCGACCTGTCGGATTATCGGCCGGTCGATGGCGTAAAAGTGCCGTTCCGGGTCGTAACCACGAACCCGGTACAGACGGTCAACATCTCGCTGGACAAGGTCGAACACAACATCGCGCTCGACGACGCAATGTTCAAGAAGTGAGTGTCGCCGAAGAGATCACAGGAGAAAAGGGAAGGAGGATAGTTTCCTCGCGCAAAGCGCACGATTCAGCTATTCAACGCTGTCGCTGAACCTCTCGAGCGCTGCAGCGGCAAGCTCTCGAACCGCGACCCAGTGCTCGCTGGTCTGTACCGCCTCCTCGGTCCAGATGTCGGCGTCGAACTCGGCGCCGTCGTGTGCCATCGTCGAGAGCTTCTGCTCGAGCCGTGCGAGCGACTCGTCTTGTGCCGGCGTGAGCTGATCGTCGTATTCCTCGCGCACGACAGCCGCGTGCTGATCGAAGTCGCGCACGAGATCCATCGCGCTCACGTTGTCATCTGGAAACAGCGCAGGCTGACCCGACCCGGCGGACGACAACCGCCGGATCACCCGAATCAGGTCGCGGAGTGGGTCTTGCCGATCCTCTTTCTCGTACATCCTTCGACTCGCGTGAGTCGTCCCGCTCGCTCAGGACAGGTCCTTCGAGTTCACCCATCCTTCGACGGACGTCTCAACTGCGATTATCGCAGGAACGCCTCCGGCAAGCCGCCATCGACCGGAATCACATGTCCAGTCGTTTTGGCGCTCTGGTCGCCGGCCAACCAGCAGATCGCGTAGGCGTTGTCGATCGGCAGGATCGGCCGTCGCGTGATCGTGCGCCGGGCGTAGAACTCGGCCAGCTTGTTGCGCAGATCCTCGGTCGACTCCGACTCGTCGTGCTCGATGCTGTACTTCTTCAGCGAGACGATGACGCGATCGCGCGGAAACATCGACGAGCCGGCGATGACGGTGGCGGGTGCGACGCCGTTCACGCGCACGACCGGGCCAAGACCGATGGCGAGTTCGCGAATCAGGTGATTGATTGCCGACTTGCTGACGTCGTACGGCTCACTTCCACTTTTCGGCACGACCGCGTTAGCCGAGCTCGTGAGCACAATCGACGCCGGCAGATTCTGCGCCTTCAGCACCTTTCCGGCTTCCTGCGCGAGGACGAAATTCGACGTCAGGTTGATTTGGAGCGTGCGTCCCCACACGCTCTCTGCCGGCGCGGATGGATCGGGCGTCGGGAAAAGCGCGGCAGTATTGATCACGGAATCGAAGCCGCCGAATTGCAGCACCGCGGCGCGCAATCCGGCCGCCATCGTGTCGCGCGACGTGAGATCCATGGGGACGCTCATCGTCATTTCATTCGACGACAGACGAGCGGCGTCGGTTTTCGTTTCTTCCGCGCCGGCCGGATTGGCGTCGGCGACGACGACATGGCCACCGCGTTTCGCAATCTCGAGCGCGACCTCTCGGCCAATTCCGCTGCCCGCTCCGACCACGACGGCGACCTTGCGGCTGAACTCTTTTTCGGGCGGCATCCGCTGCAGCTTTGCCTCTTCGAGCGCCCAGTACTCGATCCTGAAGGCCTCGGTGCGCGGCAAGGCGACGTAGTTATGAAACGACTTGAAATCCCGTGCCTGTTCCGGCCGTCGCACCTGGGGCAGCGGACCGTCGATGCGGCCATCGTCCTCGAGCGCGTTGGCGCCAGCCATCACGTGAATCGCATTGACGAAGAATTCGGAGGTGATGCGCGCCTCGCGCTTGTCCTTCCCGAAGCCGAACAGCCCGAGACCGGGCACGACGACGACCGATGGATTCGAGTCGCGGAGTTTTGGCGATGACTCATCGGCGCAGCCGTTGTAGTACTCGGCGTAGTCCTTGCGATACGTCTCGACTCGTTCCGAGATGCGCTTCCCGAGCTGCGCGACATCATCCTTCGCCGGATCCCATGGAATGAACATTGGCGAAATGCGTGTGCGGAGGAAATGATCGGGACAGCTCGTGCCCATCCGGCACAGCTCCTCGGCCCACTGCGAGTTGGCGAACGTGAGCGCGTCCTCCGAGCCATCGAAATGCGCGATCACCCGCCGATTCGAGGAGACCACGCCACGGAGGAAGGGCAGGATCTCGGCAACGACACTCTCCCGATCGGCAACGGAAGTCGTCACCGCGGCTCCACCAAAGAGTGGTTTGCCACTCTTCGCGGCATGCTCTTCGATGAACTGGCCCATCTCGTCGATGGTGCGGATGCTATTGAGGTAGCACGCCTTCTGCGTGTCGCCCCAAGTGAAGAGGCCGTGGCCGCCGAGGATCAGGCCGTCGCAGCCGGGCATGCTTTCGACCGCGCGCTTCAGCATCAGTGCCAGCTCGAAGCCCGGCCGCTGCCATGGGACCCAGATGATCTTGCGTCCGAACTTGGCGTTGAACTCCTGCATCTTCCGTTCGCCGTTGGCGCTCGCAGCCAACGCGATCGCCCAGTCCGGATGCAGATGATCGACGTGCGGAAACGGGAGGAACGCATGCAGCGCAGTATCGATCGAGGCCGCCACGCGATTCTCGCCGAACGCACACAGCGGATAGAACCCGACCATTTCATCCTCGAACGCCTCGCCGCGATAACGTGGGATCAAGCTGTTCAGCTTGTCCATGTACAGAATCGCGAACCCGGCATTCGTGATCGAGCGAATATCGCCACCGCTGCCTTTCACCGCCATGACCCGCTGCGGCTGTCCGGTCAACGGATCCGTCATGTCGAATTTCGAACTGGTGTTGCCGCCGCCAAAATTCGTGATGCGGAGGTCGGAGCCGAGCAGGTTCGATCGATAGCGCAGGAGATCGAGCGGTCGCGATTCAAGGTTTGCCGCCTCCGCGTCGTCCCAGAGATTCTTCAGCCGCCGAGGCGTCCACCCCGAAACGGAGGCAGCTGATGGTTGAGGGGTCACCGTCGTATTAGACACAGGTCATCTCCACGTAATCCTGAAAACGCGCGTAGTGCGCGTCCCATGCTTCAGGGCTCTTCGGTTCGAATCGCTCCACCGGGAACGATCGCTCGATGATCCGTCGCGCCTCGCTGAGCGAGGACACCGCACCGGTTGCCAGCATCTGCATGGCGATATTGCCAAGCGCCGTCGCTTCCACCGGACCGGCAACGACCGTGCAGTTGGTGGCCTCGGCGGTGAATTGATTCAGCAGCCGGTTGCGAGAACCGCCGCCGACGATTCGGATCTCGTCGATCCGATTCCCGGTCAAGGACTCGAGTGCGTCGATGACGACGCGATACTTGAAGGCAAGACTTTCCAGAATGCCGCGCGCGAACGCGCCAGGCGAATCCGGTACGAGCTGGCCGGTCTGTCGACAGTAGTCGGAGATGGCGCGGACCATGTCGGACGGCTGAAAAAAGCCGCGATGATCGGGATCGAACAGCGACTGGAATGGGCGCTCGTGGTCGCGCGCCGCCGCGAGCAGTCCGTCGTAGCCGTAGTCGCGGCCTTCAGCGGCCCAGGAGCGACGACACGCCTGCAGCAGCCAGAGTCCGCCGATATTCCTCAGGAACCGCGTCGTGCCGCAGACGCCGCCTTCATTGGTGAAATTCAGATCCCGAGCCTGCGGTGTGACAATCGGCGTGTCCAGCTCCGTGCCGACGAGCGACCATGTTCCTGAGCTGATGAACGCCACGTTCCGCGCCGCGAACACCGAGGCGACCGCGGACCCGGTGTCGTGCGATGCCGGCGCCACCACCGGCGTCCCCGCGAGCGCATCACAGGCGTCAGCTTTCAGCGGCCCCAGGATCGAGCCTGGTTCGATCATCGGCGGAAGTATCCGGGTTGGGATATCGAGGTCCGACAGCAGGCCTCTTGCCCAGTCGCGTGTTCGGGCGTCGACAAACTGCGTCGTCGTCGCCATGGTGAACTCTGCGCGCAGCTCGCCGGTCAACCAGTAGTTGAACAGGTCGGGAATGGTTCCGAACGACGCCGCCGATTCGATCAGCTTTGGCGTCGCCTGGCACGCGGCATAGAGCTGATAGAGCGTATTGAAGACCAGAAACTGAATACCAGTGATCGAGTAGATCTCTTCCTTCGACACTCGCTGCCAGACGGCCTCCATCACGCCGTCAGTGCGGACGTCGCGGTAGTGATACGGCGCTTCAACCAGTTCGCCGCGCGAATCGAGCAGCGCGTAATCGCAGCCCCAGGTGTCGACGCCGATGCTTTCAGGCTTCCGATCGGCGGACCGACCGAGTCCGGCTCTGATCTCGGTCCACAACCGGCGGATGTCCCAACGGAGCGAGCCGTTGTCGCGCACCGGCGCGTTCGGGAACCTGCAGACCTCGTCGAGCGACAAGGCACCGTTGCACAGGCGACCGAGTATCGCGCGGCCGCTCTCAGCGCCGAGATCGATAGCAAGGAAATGTGCACTCATGTGAGAACGGCGCGAAACCAGCGATTGCCGGTGCAGAGCGGCCGCGCGGCCGTGACAGCATACGCTTTTCCCGATCAAGTGCGGAAAAGTTTTGCGGCCGAGACCGTTTGACATTCCGCAACGACTCGACCACGTCCCAGAAATCCAGCATACCGACGCGACCGGCCTCTCGACGCAAAAAACGGCGCGAATTCGCCGCGAAATTGTGACGATCCTATGACGCGCATCACGGGCGGCGGCTTTCGTGTCGCGCAATACGAAACATGTTGATCGCGCCGCACCAGCAACGGAGCGAGGCGCGTTCGCGCAACTGCTTGGAACCATTGGTACTTGCAGTTCTGTGCGCGTTTGTCACGCCGAAAAGCCCTGCTTTTTCATATGTCTATTTGACAGCCCCAGGGGGCAGGCGTAACCTCCGCGCCGCCCGTACCTGTGGGTATCCGCAACCTGAACGGACCCACGGAGTGGGGTTCTCTGAGGATGGCAATCGGCGCGCGTGCGGCGCCGGGAGGAGTGCAACGTGACATCTCGTCTTTGCAGGTTCGTTTTCGCGACCGCGCTGATCGTCGCGGTCGTTGGAACGATGAGTTCCGTGCAGGCGCAGGGACTGACCGGACAGATTTCCGGTACGGTCACCGACTCCGGCGGCGGCGTGCTTCCTGGCGCCACCGTCGTGCTAAAGAACGCGGGCACGAATGCCACGCGCGAAACCGTGACCGGCCCTGATGGCGCATTCCAATTTCCTGATCTGCTCGCCGGCAAATACGACCTCAGCGTGACCATGAGCGGCTTCAAGACCTACGAACAGAAAGGGGTCACGCTCGCGTCGACCGAGCGTCTCGGCCTTCGGGCGATCGCGCTCGAGGTCGGCGGCGTCGCCGAAACGGTCACGGTCCAGGCTGAGGCCGTCAGCGTCCAGACGACGACAGCGGCGCGCTCGGGCATGATCACGCGCGACAACATCGACGACATCGCACTGAAGGGCCGCGACGTTGCCGGCATGCTGAAGCTGCTGCCGGGGGTCGTCGACACCGCCAACCGCGAAGCCCCCGGCTGGGGGTCGATGGGTGGCGGCTTGTCGATCAACGGCCGTACTTCATTCAACTTCTCCTACGACGGCGTCACCAACAAGGACACCGGGTCGAACAGCGGCAACTACGCCGCCCCCGCACTCGACTCGATCGGCGAAGTCCGCGTGCAGACATCGAACTTCCAGGCCGAGTACGGGCGCAGCTCCGGCGCGACGATCACGGTCGTCACCCGCAGCGGATCGAAGGACTTCCATGGCAGCGCCGCCTACTACAAGCGCGACGATTCCCTGAACGCCAACGAGTTCGCGCGGAAGCAAGCGTGCGCCGCGGGCCAGAGCATCCAGTGCGCCCCACCGCTCTACCAATTCGACAACGAGGCGTGGACGCTCGGTGGGCCGGTCCTGATTCCGGGTGCCGAGTTCAACAAGAGCCGCAACAAGCTGTTCTTCTTCTTTTCGCAGGACATCCTGCAGCGCACCGATCCGGGCTCATTGAACGAGCGGCGGATGCCGACCGCGCTCGAGCGCAAGGGGGACTTCTCGCAGACGTTCGACACGCAGGGCCGGCTGCTGTTCATCAGAGATCCGCAGCTGGCTGGTTCGTGCAACATGCTGACAGGCGGCCCGGCGTGCTTCCCCGGGAATGTAATCCCTCCCAACCGGCTCAACGCGACGGCACAGGCGCTGCTCAACCTGATGCCGCTTCCCACGATCCCGCAAAACGCCAACGGCAACAACTACACGTTCCAGACGGTTCAAGACTGGCCGCGTAACGACCAGGTGCTGCGCGTGGATTGGAACGTCGCGCCGAAAACGACCGCATACGGGCGGTTGCAGTGGGGCTATGAAAAGCGCGCCGGCGGCGTCTCCTTGCTCGGCTCGTCCGGCGGCTGGCCGCAGATGGCGACCAAGTACGAGATCGACACGGTCAGCTACGTCAACACGCTGCTGCACACGTTCAACAACACGACCTTCTCCGAGTTCACGATCGGCGTGAACTGGTCGCATCAGTACACGTCGCCATTCGACGACGCCGCACTGAGTTCGAACCAGGTCAGCAAAGTCCTTCCTGGGTTCACGCAGTTCTACCCGAACGCCAACCCGCTCAACTTGCTGCCCCAGGCCACGTTCAATGGCGGCGTGAGCGGCACCGTGCCGTCGTTCGGCTACGAGCAGCGCTTCGGGTTCTACGGCTATAACGCTCCCTTCACCATCACCGGCAACCTCACCAAGCTGATGGGCTCGCATAACCTGAAGACCGGCCTCTTCATCGAGCGCACGACGCGGCCGGCGCAGCGGTCCTCCTCGTTCAACGGCACGTTGAGCTTCAACACTGACGGCTCGAACCCGCTGAACACGAACATCGGCTACGCCAACGCGCTGCTCGGAGCGGTGACGCAGTATCAGGAATCGAACGCGCACCCGTCGGCGCACGGGTTGTTCATGAACACCGAGTTCTACGCGCAGGACAACTGGCGCGTCAAACACAACTTCACCGTTGATGCCGGCGTCCGGTTTTACGTGATTCGACCGACGGAAAGCCATGGCGATCAGGTGGCCCAGTTCGAATCGGACAAATGGAATCCGTCGACGGCGCCGCTCCTCTATCAACCGGGGATCAGCAACGGAGCGCGCGTCGCGGTCGATCCGATCACGCATCAGACCTATCCGCTCGTGTATCTCAATCGCCTGGTGCCGAATTCGGGCGACTTCTACAACGGCATGGTGGTCTACAACAATACGCCGCAGCAGAACACACCGTTCAAGGTCGCGCCGCGCGTGGGATTCGCGTGGGACGTCACCGGCGACGGCAAGACCTCTGTGCGCGCCGGAGCCGGCGTGTTCTACGATCGGTATGCGGACGATAACATCCTCGATCTGATCGAGCTGCCGCCGCTCCTCCTGACCTACACGACCAACTACACGACCATTCCGGAACTGCTCTCGAGCCCGTTGACCGCGACGACGACGGCGGTTCGACGCATCACCAACTTTATCCCGCCGGTCGTCTACAACTGGAGCGCCGGCGTGCAGCGCGAGATCCCTTGGCGCCTGGTTGCTGACATCGCGTATGTCGGCAACTCCGCACGCGATCAGCTGGTGACTCGCCCCATCAATGGGCAGGGCTACGGATATGCGTACCAGGCGTCGAGCCTCGACTCGACGAACGTCGTCGGCGGAATCACACAGCCGCTGCCGAACGATTACCTCCGCCCGTATCGCGGCTACGGTTCAATCACGCAGCGCGAGTTCACCGGGTATGGCGACTTCCATTCGATCCAGCTGTCGATCAACCGTCGACGTTCCTCTGATGGACTCTCCGTGGGCGGCGCCTACACCTACCAGATGTTCAGCAAGAACCTGACGACGATCGACCCGTTTTACACGGGTGACATCGCGCAGCGCTACTACAACCAGGCCGGAAACGCGAATACGGCGCGACGGCCTCACGTGCTGATCCTCAACTACTCGTACGAGATACCAAACCTGAGTAAGAAGTTCGACAACGTCCTGACCAAGGCGCTTGCCGACAACTGGCAGATCTCTGGCATCACCACGATCACCAGCGGCACCTACGGGGCGCTGAGCTACAGCTACACGAACGTGCCGACCGGCGTACTGAGCGGCACCGGTGCAATCGACGCCCCGGGGAGCCG
>JBPYFA010000002.1:0-9573 GCA_051986585.1 Vicinamibacterales bacterium
AGTCGGCGGACTGACCGAGGTCGTCACGGTCACGAGCGATACCAAGACACAGGTGGACCTGCACAGCACGACGGTGGCCCACAACGTCACCGCAGAAGAATTCGATCGCATGCCGAAGACGCGCACCTTCCAGGGCATCGCGCTCACCTCGCCCGGCGTCAATCAGGGCGACATCGAGGGTGGATTCCAGGTCAACGGCGCGAGCGGAGCTGAGAACAGCTTCACGGTCGATGGCGTCAGCACCAACAGCCTGCTGTACGGGAGTTCGCGGCAGGACACGGTGTTCGAGTACCTGCAGGAAGTGCAAGTGAAAACCGGTGGCATCGCAGCAGAGTACGGCGGCGCGCTCGGCGGCGTCATCAGCGCGGTCACCAAATCGGGCGGCAACCGGTACTCTGGTGAGGCGCACTATTACTTCTCGGGCAACTCGATCTCAGCCGGCCCCGTGCAGCGGCTCCAGCTGAGCCCGATCGACGACACCACGGTGCTGAACGTTCAGGACACGAAGCAGAAGAACAACCGCAACGAGATCGGCGGATCGATCGGCGGTCCGATCGTTCACGACAAACTCTTCTTCTTCGGATCGGCATCACCACGGTTCATCCGCCGCACCAACGACTATCTCTTCTCGAATGGGACGGAACCCGGTTCGATCCCCCAGGATCAGACCGCGACCCAGGCGTTCGGCAAAGTGACCTACTCCGCGCGTCGCCTCGTGGCGAACGGCAGCGTCCTGTATACGCCGATTCGATCAACGGGTACGTTGTCGGCGTACGACGGCACCGGACCGAACTACATTGCCAGCTCGCTCGCCGGCAACGCCGCGCAGATCCCGCGCGGGTTCAATCAGAATCAGACCAATGCCAGTGGCAACGTCGACATCACGCTCGGCGGCAACTCATCGCTCAGCGTTCGCGGCGGCTTGTTCGACGACAACTACTACGACACCGGCGTGTCGACGACAACCTCGGTCCTCTGGAACGCGCCATCGATTGGCGTCCCTGGTGTGCCGCCGGAACTTCAGTTACCGAAAGGCAACCAGAACACGCCCCGGGTGCAGATTACCAATCAGGACCAGACCAAGACCGGGTTCTTCCAGATCGATTACACGCACGCGTTCAACGTGGCCGGGTCCCACCTGTTGAAAGGCGGCTTCGGCGTCCGTCATACGAACAACACCGTCGACTCGACCTATCCCGGCGGATACGTGCTCCTCGATTGGGGCCTGTCGCTCGTCAACCCCAGCGGCCAGACAGGAACGGGGACCTACGGCTACTACGAGGTCAACGATCGCGGCACCCGCGGAGCGGTCAACGCCAACATGCCGTCGCTCTACGTGCAGGACACCTGGATCGTCGGCAACCGCCTGACGCTGAACCTCGGTGTGCGCACCGAGCGCGAGACGATTCCGTCCTTCCGCACCGACATCAGACCGATCGCGTTCAAGTTCGGATTCGGGGACAAGATTGCGCCGCGCCTTGGCGCAACCTACGACGTGCTCGGCGACGGACGACTGAAGGCATTCGGCAGCTGGGGACGGTACTTCGATTGGGTGAAGTACGAACTGGCGCGCGGATCGTTCGGTGGCGACACGTGGCTCATCCACTACCGCTCGCTCGATACGCTGGACGTCTTCAACCTCAGCCTGTCGAACATGCCAGGAACCGATCTGTGGGGCGGCGTGCGCGATCGTCGCGTGCCGAACTTCAACACGATCGATCCAGACCTCAAGCCAATGTTCCAGGATTCGACCAATCTTGGACTCGAGTATCAGTGGACCCCGACGACAGCGGTTGGCGTGAATTACGTGCACAACAAGCTGACGCGCACGATCGAAGACGTCGGCTCGCTCGATGCGAGCGGCAACGAAGTCTACTTTGCCGCCAATCCCGGCGAAGGGCTGGCGACGACGATGTTCACGACCGGGCTGACCGCGCCGTTCAGTACGCCAAAACCACTGCGTCAATACGATGCGGTCGAACTTTCAATCAACCGCCGGTTCTCGAAGAACTGGTTCGGGAGCGCAAACCTGACGATCAGCCGGCTGTACGGCAACTATGCCGGTCTGGCGAACTCGGACGAGATTCAGACGCCGACCACTGGTGTGTCGTCGGCGACCGCACAGCAGCAGGCCGGCAGCATTGCGCGTCCCGGCACCGCCGCCGGCCGTTCGTGGGACCTTGATGAACTCGTGTGGGATTCGCACGGCAACCTCAACGTGGTCGGCCGCCTCGCGACCGACCGTCCGGTCGTCGCGAAGTTCTACGGCTCGTACATGCTGCCGTTCGGAACGCAAATCGGCGGGTTCGTCTACGCCGGGAGCGGCACGCCGATGAGCACGGTCGTCAACTCCACGAACCAGATTCCGGTGTTCGTCGAGGGCCGCGGCGACATGGGCCGAACGCCGTTCCTGTCGCGCACCGACCTCCTCGTCTCTCACGAGCTGAAGATGGCAGGCAGCCAGCGCGTGCGATTCGAGTTCAACGTGATCAACCTGTTCAACCAGAAGACCGCGACCCACATCTTCAATTCACTGAACAAGGGCGCGGGCCTCGCGCGAGGCGATTCAGCGATCGATTTGTCCAAGGTCGATCTCGCGAAGGGCTACGACTACCGTGCCCTGATCCTCGCGTCGCCGTCGGGGGCGAATGCCTTCGACCCGCGATACGGCAAGGCCGACCTCTGGCAAGCAGGGACGCAGGGCCAGGTCAGCGTGAAGTACATCTTTTAGTCAGCCGCTATCGAGCGGCCGCACGACCAAACCGGGGGCAGCATCGGGCTTCCCCCGGTTTTTATTTGGGCCGCAGTGAAGTTGGTGATTGGTGAATTGGTGGATCGGCACGCGCCGCTCCGTCAGTTCGGCGCCAATTCACGAAATCACCAATCCACCAATTCACCGATATAATGAAGCTGCCTGCCAGAATCAGCGGCTCCACGCGCGCCGCATCACAGAACCATGAAGCGGTTTGTACCTTTCGCGTCGCTAGTGCTCGTCGCCTCCGCGGCAGTGCTGGCTCAACAGCAACCAACGTTCAAAAGCGGAGCACGAACCGTCGCCGTATACGCGACCGTGGCCCAGAAAGACGGCCGCATGGTCACCGATCTCGAGCGGGATGCCTTCGAGATTCGCGAGGACGGCAAGCCGCAGCCGATCACCGTCTTCTCGACCGACGTCCAGCCCTTCAGTGTGGTCGTGATGCTCGACCACAGCGGCAGCATGCGGGGCAATGGCAGGCTGGTCGAGCAATCGGCCGAGGCGTTCATCCACAATCTCGGACCGGGCGACACCGCCCGGATCGGCACGTTCGCAGAACGGATCGACTTTCAACCGGAGACTTTCACCAGCGACCAGAACACGTTGCTCCACATTCTCCAGTCCGGGCAGCCCGATATCGGACCGACGCCGCTCTGGAACGCCGTCGATGATGCCGTCGGCCTGCTGCGCAGCCGCGAAGGACGCAAGGTCGTGCTGGTCTTCAGCGACGGCGGCGACGCGCCCATGAACATGAGCACCAACAACCGCAGCATCATGGACGTGATGCGCGATGCGCAACGCGAGGATGTGATGGTGTATGCGATTGGGCTGCAAACGACCGTCATCCTCGGTCGCAATTCACGAGGCGGGATCGGATCGATGGGACCATCAATGACCTCGGTGCGACCCGATCCGGGTCTCTCCAGAATTGCCGAAGACACGGGCGGCGGGTATTTCGAGCTGAACCGCAGCGAAAATCTGGCGACCACGTTTGCCGCTGTCGCTGACGAACTCCACCGTCAATACGCCCTTGGCTTCGAGCCGCTGAAACTCGACGACCGCATGCACAAACTCGACATCCGCGTGAATCGCCACGGACTCACCGTCCGAGCGCGCAAGGAATACTTCGCCGCCAAGACAACGTCGAATCCCTAATCGCTAATCGCTAATCGCGAATCCCTCATCGACGAATCCCTCATCGACGAATCCCTCATCTGCGAATCCCTCATCTGCGAATCCCTAATCGTGAGTCGCTAATCGCGCGGATTGGAAGATTCGAGGAGTCAGGATTCGAGGATTCGAGGATTCGAGGATTCGACGATTCGCGGATTCGAGGATTAGCGATTCACGATTAGTGATTAGCGATGAGGGATGAAGTAGTCTGTTGCCCTTATGGAGATGCGCAGCTTCTGGCGCGCCCTTTCCGCGGGTCTCCTCGTGATGTCGCTCGCGGCACTCCGCGCACAATCCACCCAGCCGCCCTCGCCTCCAGCGCTCTCGGTGCCGTCGGGGTTCACCGTTGAACGAGTAGCCGGCCCGCCGCTCGTGAACCGGCCGATCGTCGCCGACTTCGACGACGAAGGGCGGCTTTACGTGGCCGACTCGTCGGGCTCGAACGACAAGGTCGAAAAGCAACTCGAGGACCGTCCGCATCGGATCGTCCGGCTCGAAGACACCGATGGTGATGGGCGATTCGACAAGAGCGTGGTCTTCGCTGACCGGATGATGTTTCCGGAAGGGACGATGTGGCTCGATGGATCGCTGTACGTCGCCGCGCCGCCGAGCATCTGGAAGTTGACCGATACCGACGGCGACGGCGTCGCCGACCGCCGCGAGGAGTGGTTCCAGGGAAAAACGTTGACCGGCTGCGCCAACGATTTGCACGGCCCGTATCTCGGCCCCGACGGGTGGATCTACTGGACCAAGGGAGCGTTCGCCGAACAGACCTACGAGCGGCCGGGGAAACCGCCGCTGGTGACCCGGGCGTCGCACATCCTGCGACGCAGACCAGGCGATCCCTCGATCGATATCGTCATGACCGGTGGAATGGACAACCCGGTCGACGTCGCGTTCACGAACACTGGCGAGCGCATCCTCACATCCACCTTTGTCGAACAGCCGCAGCTGGGCCGCCGCGACGGCATCATTCACGCGATCTACGGCGGGCTGTACGGAAAGGTGCATGCGGTGATCGATGGACACAAGCGGACCGGCGACTTGATGCCGATCCTCAGTCAACTAGGCCCCGCGGTACCAGCCGGGTTGACGAGGTATAGCTCCCGCGCCTTCGGCGACGGCTATCGCGACAACTTCTTTACCGCCATGTTCAACATGCGGAAGGTGACGCGCCATGTGCTGGAGCCGGACGGCGCGACCTTCGCGATTCGGGATTCCGACTTCCTCGTGTCCGAGGATCGCGACTTTCATCCCACCGACGTCATCGAGGACGCCGACGGCAGCCTGCTCGTGGTCGATACCGGCGCCTGGTACAGGCTCTGTTGCCCAACGTCCCAGCTCGCGAAACCGGACGTGCTCGGAGGGATCTATCGAGTTCGTCGGACTGGCGCGCCGACGGTACGGGATCCGCGGGGTCTCGAGATCCAATGGAAGTCGATGTCTCCCGCGAGCCTGGCGGCGCTGCTGAAGGACGATCGCCCGGCGGTCCAGCGACGCGCGACGCGCGAGCTCGGGGCGCGAACCGGTGCCGCGATTCCCGCGCTGGCTGAGGTGCTCCGATCCTCGACATCCGTAGACGCGCGTCGCAATGCGGTGTGGGCGCTCGCGCTGATGCAGGGTCCCGACGCGCGCGCGGCAGGCCGAGCCGCGATCGGCGACGCCGACGAGAGCGTTCGTCACGCGGCCATCCACACGGCCGGACTCTGGCGCGACGCCGGTGCGGCATCGGCACTGCGCGACACGTTGAAATCGGGGCCGCCACAGGTTCAACGCGCAGCGGCCGAAGCGCTTGGGCGAATCGGCGACGCAAAGGCCATTCCAGAGCTGATTGGTCTCGCGGCAATGCCACTGGATCGCATCCTCGAGCATTCGGTGACCTATGCGCTGATCGAAATCAACGATCCGGCGTCGACCGCCGCGGCCGGGCTCCAGGCCTCGGCGTCACGATCGAGACGCGCTGCGCTCGTTGCCCTCGATCAAATGGACACCCAGACGCTTCAAGCCAACACGGTCGTGTCGTGGCTTGATTCAGCGGATCCGGTTTTGAAAGACACGGCGTGGTGGGTAGCCGGCCATCATCCGGAATGGGGCGATGCTCTCGCGACATTCTTCGACGCTCATCTGGCAAGCACGCGCGGCGGCGCGGCTCGTGACGATCTCCAGCAAAGGCTCGTGCAGTTCGGCGACAATGCGGCGATTCAAGCGCTGATAGCTGGCATCGTCAGCCGCGCCTCCTCGAACGAAGAGCGAATCCGGTCGCTTGGCATCATGACCGCTGTCGCTCGGACGCGGCTCAAAGCGTGGCCGTCGGCGTGGATTCCACCGATTGAGGCGGCACTGGCCAGCGACGACAACGGTATTGCAACGGCTGCGGTATCGGCCGCACGGGCGACTCCGCTCCCGAAGGATGCGCAATCTCCGGTTCATTCGTCGCTGCTTCGTATCGCCCGCGATACCGCTCGTCCGATCGATCTTCGCGTCGATGCCGTGGCCGCCCTTCAGGATCCTCGTGCTGCACTTCAGCCGGGGGTCTTCGAGGTCCTGAAGTTTGGGTTGGAGCCGGGCCGATCGATCGGTACTCGCTCCACCGCCGCAGCAGTCCTCGAGAAATCGCCGCTGGACCGATCACAGCTGCTGTCGCTGACCTCGTCGCTGACGACCGCCGGGCCGCTGGAATTGCCACGACTGCTCCGGCCGTTCGCCGCTGCGAGCGATGAAGCGACAGGCCGTGCGATGCTCGCCGCGCTCGAAAAGTCGTCGGCCAAGTCGAGCGTCCGCGGCGACGTGCTCAGGCCTGTCCTTGCAAAGTATCCGGATGCGGTGCAGAAGGAAGGCGAAGCGTTTCTCGAATCGCTGACGCTCGATACGGCAAACCAGATTCGCCGGCTCGAAACGCTCCTGCCAACGCTGCAGGGCGGCGACAGTGCGCGCGGACAGGCCGTTTTCAACAGCGCCAAGGTGGCGTGCATTTCCTGCCATGCGATCGGCTACATGGGCGGGCATATCGGGCCCGATCTCACACGGATCGGACAGGTCCGCAGCGAACGGGATCTGCTTGAAGCGATTCTCTATCCGAGCGCCAGCTTCGCCCGCGGTTACGAGCCAGTCGTGATCCGGACGCGGTCGGGCCAGGTGCACACCGGTGTGCTGCGCAGCAACGACTTACCCGACGAGGTGGTCGTCGCCACCGAACGCGACGAAACTCGCGTCCCGCGGCGCGACATCGTCGACATGCAGCCTGGCACCGTATCGCTGATGCCGCAGGGCCTCGCCGATCAACTCACCCACCAGGAGCTTGCCGACCTGCTCGCATTTCTGCGCAGCATGCAACGGTAAAGTCAGGACAGAAGGTAGTATCTTTGCGTGCGTATGCGTTTCGCGATGTGCAACGAGCTCTATGAGAACTGGGCGTTTGACGACGTGTGCCGGTTCCTGAAGCAGTCGGGATATGACGGCGTCGAGGTTGCGCCGTTTACACTGGCGCCGCTCATCACCGATCTTTCACCCGAACGCCGATCCACCCTTCGTGCACAGGCTGCCCACGCCGGCGTCGAGATCATCGGCCTTCACTGGCTGCTGGCCGGGACGGACGGGCTTTACCTCACCTCGCCAGACGCCGCCATTCGCGCCAGAACCGCCGACTACATCGGCGAGCTCGCCGAAGCGACGAGAGATCTGGGCGGCGATCTGATGGTGTTCGGGTCGCCGAAGTACCGATCCTTGCTGCCCGGCGTCTCGCGTCAGCAGGCGTTCGATTGGGCGGCGGACCTCTTCAGATCCGTGATGCCTCGGGTCGCCGATAACGGCGTCACCATCTGTATGGAACCGCTGTCACCGGCAGAAACAGACTTCATCAACACCTGCGCCGAGGCGAAAGATCTCATCGACGCGGTGGGGCACAAGAACTTCAGCCTGCATCTCGATGTGAAGGCGATGTATAGCGAGCCGACGCCGGTGACGGAACTGATCCGTACTTACGGGCCGATGGCCTATCACTTTCACGCCAACGATGCCAATCGTCGCGGCCCCGGCTTTGGCGACGTTGACTTCGCGCCAATCTTCGAGGCGCTGCGCAAGAGCGGCTACAACCGATGGGTGTCGGTTGAAGTGTTCGACTACAAGCCCGATCCCGAAACGATTACGGTGAAGAGCATCGAATACATGCAGCGATCGCTGGCCGCTTGACCGTCGAGCCACTCGACATGATTGAGATCGATCGCAAGCGCTCCCCTGCGGATCTTCTGCCGAACATCAATCGCCTCTTTGACATCTCCGCGGCGAAGATCCGATCGCTCGAGCAGTCGTGGTCTCCTTCGAACGGCGCGCCCGTCTTTACCGTCGAGGGTCGCTATACGGCGCGCGGATGGACGGAATGGACAGAGGGGTTTCAGTACGGCTCGGCCTTGCTGCAGTTCGATGCGACCGGCGATACCGCGTTCCTCGATCTTGGCCGCGAACGCACGCTCGGCCGCATGGCGCCGCATCTGACGCACACAGGCGTCCACGATCACGGATTCAACAACGTCAGCACTTACGGCGCGCTCTGGAGAATGGCGCGTGAAGGGCGGATCGACGCGTCCCACTGGGAAGTTCGTTTTTACGAGCTGGCCCTGAAGGTGAGCGGCGCCGTCCAGGCGCGCCGTTGGACGCCAATTCCGGACGGCGGCTTCATCTACTCCTTCAACGGCGCCCACTCGCTCTTCGTCGACACGATCCGTTCGCTGCGGGCGCTCGGACTGGCGCATCTGCTCGGGCATCGTCTGGTCGAAGAACAGGATCGGCAGGTGAACCTGCTCTCCAGGCTGGTGCAGCACGCCAAGGCCACCGCCATCTATAACGTGTTCAAAGGCACAAGCGGCGCGCCCTTCGACGTGCGCGGCCGGGTTGCCCACGAAAGCTTGTTCAACGCTGCCAACGGTACGTATCGCGGGCCAAGCACGCAACAGGGATATTCGCCGTTTTCAACCTGGACGCGAGGGCTCGCCTGGGCGATGCTCGGCTTCGCGGAGGAGATCGAATTTCTGGCATCGCTCCCGGTCGACGCCTTGACCGACGCGGGCGGCAAAGATGCGACCACGTGGATGGTGGATGCGGCGCGCGCGACCTGCGATTTCTATATCGAGTCCGCGGCGTGCGCTGACGGCGTTCCCTACTGGGACACCGGCGCGCCAGGTCTTGGCGCACTTCCCGACTGGGGCTTGCGTCCGTCCGATCCGTTCAACGATCGCGAGCCGGTCGACAGCTCTGCCGCCGCGATTGCCGCGCAGGGTCTGTTGCGACTCGGACATTTTCTGAGCGGCCGTGGAGACGACGGTTCGCGGTACATACAGGCCGGGTTGCAAGTTGCAGACACACTGTTCGATCCCTCCCGTCCGTATCTCAGCCAGTCGGAATCGCATCAGGGATTGATGCTGCATTCGGTGTATCACTGGCCGAACGGCTGGGACCACGTCCCGCCTGGCGCCCGCGTACCACGCGGCGAATCGAGCCAATGGGGCGATTATCACGCGCGCGAGCTCGCGTTATATGTCCAACGTCTCGCTTTGAACAAACCTTACTTGACGTTCTTTGGACCATTGCGTGTCAACTGAGCAGAACAACTTCCAGCGATCGCAGCGGGCCGCCGTCGTCACCGGCGGCAC
>JBPYFA010000003.1:0-6099 GCA_051986585.1 Vicinamibacterales bacterium
CCGCTCGTCGTGCGCGGCGCGCGGACGCACAATCTGAAGAACGTCGACGTCACCCTGCCGCACGGCAAGCTCGTCATCTTTACGGGCGTTAGCGGGTCGGGCAAGTCGTCGCTCGCGTTCGACACGATTTACGCGGAAGGGCAGCGTCGCTACGTGGAGTCGCTGTCGGCCTACGCGCGGCAGTTCCTCGAGCGAATGGAGAAACCGGACGTTGATGCGATCGAAGGCATTTGTCCAGCGATCGCGATTCGTCAGAAGAACAGCATCAGAAATCCGCGGTCGACGGTGGGAACGACGACCGAGATTCACGATTACCTGCGCCTGTTGTATGCGCGGGTAGGCCGGACCTATTGCCGCAACTGCGGTCGTGAGGTGATTCGCGAAACCGCCGAAGTCGTGGCTCGGCGGTTGATCGAGCTGCCCGAAGGCACGCGGTTGCTGATTGGTTTCGACATGCCGGTGGTGACGGCGCCGGCCAACGCGCCGCTCCCGGAACCGGAAGACGAGGAAGCGACGGTGGCGGAAGAAGGAGCCGACGATTCCTCGCAGCCGAATCTTCCAGACCTGGTCGATCCGGTGGCCGAAACGATCGCAGCGCTGAGGCGGAAGGGCTTCGGGCGGTTGTATCTCGACGGGCGCACGGTCTCGCTCGACGATGTCGACGCGGCGGCGCTGAAAGATCGCACGACGCTGCAGGTGATCGTCGATCGCGTGAAGATCGAAGGCGACCTTCGCGCTCGTTTGACCGATTCGATCGAAACCGCCTACACCGAAGGGGGCGGAGCCGCCTTTGCGATTCAGATTCCCCCGCAAGGCAGTGATGGCGACGCCGTCACGATTCGGTTCAGTGAACGGTTCGAATGTCGCGAGTGTGGCATCGCGTACGAGCTCCCACAGCCCCGACTGTTCTCGTTCAACAATCCGTTCGGTGCCTGTCCGCTCTGCCACGGCTTCGGCAACATCATCGAGCTGGACATGGATCTCGTCGTTCCGGATCCATCGAAATCGATTGCGCAAAATGCCATTGAGCCCTGGAGCAAGCCGCACTACCGGGCGCAGCTCGCGGAGCTGAAACGGGCCGCCCGTGCGCGCGGCCTGTCGACCGACGTGCCATGGTCCAAGCTCTCGGACGACGAGAAGCGGTTTGTGATCGAAGGCGACGGCGCCAGCTACGAAGGGGTCAAAGGATTCTTTCGCTGGCTCGAACGGAAGAAATACAAGGTTCACGTGCGCGTTTTCCTGAGCCGGTACCGCGGCTACCTGACCTGCCCGGAATGCGGTGGGGCCAGGCTGCGGCGCGAAGCGCGGGACGTCCAGGTTGGCGGCCGGACCATCGATGCGGTCTGCGGGCTCACGGTACGCGAGGCGGACGCGTTCTTCGCGAATCTCGCCCTGTCGGAGAAAGAAAGCGCGATCGCCGACAAAGTGCTGCGGGAGATCAGGAAACGGCTGGGATTTCTGCGCGACGTCGGGCTCGACTACCTGACGCTCGATCGGTTGTCGTCGACGCTGTCGGGCGGCGAGTCGCAGCGGATCAATCTGGCGACCTCGCTTGGGTCGGCGCTGGTCGACACGCTGTACGTGCTGGACGAACCGTCAATCGGACTGCATTCACGCGACAACGAGCGCTTGATCGCGATCCTGCGCCAGCTCCGCGATCAGGGCAACACGGTGCTCGTCGTCGAGCACGATGCGGACATGATCAAGGTCGCCGACACCGTCGTCGACATGGGGCTCGGCGCCGGCGAGCAGGGTGGCCGCGTGATCTTCAGCGGACCGCTCGAGGCGCTGCTGCACGAGCCGCGATCGTTGACCGCCAAGTATCTGCGCGATGAGTTGGCGATCCCGGTGCCGACGACGCGCCGGAAGCCGTCGAATCAGAAACTGCGGATCCTCGGGGCGGCGGAGCACAACCTCAAGGAGATCGACGTCGAGATCCCGCTCGGCGTGCTCACATGCGTAACGGGCGTGAGCGGCTCGGGCAAGAGCACGCTGGTTCACGACGTGATTTACGCCGCGCTCAAGAAGGCAAAAGGGGACTGGGATCGCCGCGTCGGCGTTCATCGAAAGCTGGAAGGCGCGGAATTCGTCACGGATGTGGTGCTGGTCGATCAGGCGCCGATTGGCCGGACGCCGCGGTCCAATCCGGTCACCTACCTCAAGGCGTTCGATCCGATTCGCGAGCTGTTCGCCGCAACCAAGGACGCGAGATCGCGCGGGCTCACCGCGAGCCACTTCTCGTTCAACGTTCCCGGCGGCCGATGCGAGGCGTGCGAGGGTGAAGGGGAAGTAAAAGTCGAGATGCAGTTTCTCGCCGACGTGTTCGTGCCGTGCGAACAGTGCGAGGGGAAGCGATTCAAACCGCAAGTCCTCGAAGTCAAGTATCGGGGACGCAGCGTCGATCAAGTGCTCGACATGACGGTTCGTGAAGCGCTGACGTTCTTCAGCAGCTCGCCGAAAGTGCTCCGCCGCTTGCAGGTGCTCGACGAGATTGGGTTGGGGTACCTGCGGCTTGGACAGCCGGCGACGACGCTGTCCGGTGGTGAGGCGCAGCGGATCAAAATCGCCGCCCACTTGTCGTCGCACACGGGCGATCGAGTGCTCTACATACTGGACGAGCCGACCACCGGTCTTCACTTCGACGACATCGCGAAACTCCTGGCCGCGTTCCGCAAGCTACTGCAGGCCGGACACAGCCTGCTCGTCATCGAGCACAATCTCGATGTCATCAAAACCGCCGACTGGGTCATCGACCTTGGACCCGAAGGCGGCGAGGAAGGCGGACAACTCGTCACCGCGGGCGCGCCAGAGCAGATCGTGAAGGTCGAAGCGTCGCACACCGGACGCTACCTCCGCGAGGTGCTCGCCGTTGGCCGCGCCAATGCCTACGGGAGCGCGCGCAATTAGTGGTGAGAACGACGACCAGCTGAAAACGACGAACCGACCGAGAACAACAAACGAACGGAGAACAACAAACCAGCCAAGAACACCAAACCAACCAAGAACACCAAACCAACCGAGAACGACAAACTCACAACTTCAACCAAGAACCCAAAACCCAAAACCAAGAACGAGCGCAGCACAATCCCGTTCGCCTCTGTCGTACAATAGCCCCACTCCCCGGTAGCCCTTTGATGCCCTCAGCCGTGAAGAGACTCGCGTGGACGATCGCGCTCCTGTGCGGGCCCGCCGTCCTTCTCGCCACGCAACCGCGGTTCGACGATGTGATCCGCAATTTGCGGAATCCGGATCCGAAGGTGCGCCTGGCGTCGGTCCAGCTGCTGCACGAGTCGCGTTACCCCGAGGCGATCGGCCCAATCGCGCCGCTGGTCAACGATCCAATCGATCAGATCCAGCTCGAAGCCATCAGCGCTGAGCTATCGTTTTTTCTCGCCCAGGACGTGCCGGTCAAAAGGCGACTCGGCTACGTCGTCGAAGTGCGAAATCCGGCTCGCGCCTCCATCGCCTTCGAAATGGGTCCGCTCGCGGTCGAACCGCGCGTCGCGCCCGCCGAACTGGTCGATGCGTTGCTGAAGGCGGTCGACGACGAGAACCCGAAGGTCCGCAGCGAGGCGATATACACGATCGGCACGATTGCGCGCCCGCCCCTGACCGACGGGCAGGCGGCGCTTCTCATTAAAGCGCTCGATCACTACGATCCAGCGATTCGAGCGGCCGCGGCGCGCGTCGCCGGCCGTCTCGAGGTCGCCAGTGCCAGCGACGCGTTGATCAAAGGAATCAACGATTCGCAACCGCCAGTCCGGTTCGCATCGATGCGAGGGTTGGGTGCGTTGCGCGACCGCCGTGCGGTGCACGCGCTGACGGAGCAGTTCAATTTTTACGGCAAGGGGGAAGGTGGCTGGTCCGCGCTCGATGCGCTGGCGCGCATCGGAGATCCGGCCAGTGTTCCGATTTTCAAAGCCCGGCTCGTCGACAAGGATCCATTTCTGCGCCGCGCCTCAGCCGAAGGGCTCGCGCGTGCACCGGACACGTCGGAGCTGCCGGCCCTCGAGGTTGGGGCTGGAAACGATCCATCCGACATGGTGCGTGCAGCCATGGCCTTCGCGCTGCAGAAGCTTGGCCGCAATTACGTGCCGCGAATGGTCGAATTTCTCGATTCCGAGAAGACCGCACAGCAGGTTGCCGACTACCTGCTCGAGCTTGGTCCGCCGGTCGCGCCGACGCTGGTGTCGCATCTGCAGGATCCGAGCGCCGCGATCCGCGCCAACGTCGCGACGGTGCTCGGCATGATCGGCGACGCGACCACGGGGACGGCATTGCAGCCGTTGACCGGGGACAAGGATCGCGGTGTGGCTCAAGCCGCAACCCGTGCGATCGATCGCATCAAACATCAGGCGTCATCGCCCCGCCCCGGTTCGATCCCGTAGCATGCCCGTTCTGTCGCGTGACTTCTACGCGCGTCCGACGCTCGACGTTGCGCGCGCGCTGATTGGGAAGGTCCTGGTTCACGATTCGCCGTCGGGCACCGCCTCAGGCGTCATCGTCGAGACTGAAGCCTACATCGGCGAGTCGGATCCCGCCTGCCACGCCGCCCCGGGACCGACGACGAGGAACGCGCCCTTGTACGGTCCGCCTGGCGTCGCGTACGTCTACCTGAACTACGGCATTCACTACCTGGTGAACGCGGTGACGGAAGCGGAAGGATCGCCGGCCGCAGTCCTCATCCGTGCCTTGGAACCGCTTGAAGGGGAAGCGCTGATGCGCCGCCGGCGTGCTCGGGGTACAGGCCGGATGGCCCGCGACTTCAGTCGAGAGGAGTTGTGCCGCGGCCCAGGCAACCTGACGCGCGCGCTCGGTATCTCACTGCGGCAGAACATGAGCGACCTGACGAGCAGCGCCCTTCGGATCGAAGATCGCCGTCTGCCGGCGCGCGATGTGGCGTGGACGCCGCGGATCGGTCTCACGGTCGGCGTGGAATCCGAATGGCGATGCGTGGCCGTTGGCAGCGAGGCGCTGTCCGGGGTCTCGCGCAGAGTTCGCTGAGGGTTTGGCTCGCTCAGCTCTTACCGGCGACGGGCCTGTCCGGTCGCCTTCACGATTGGCACTTTGACCGACATCGAGCGGCCCTCGCGCAGGATGCCGAGGGTGACGGTGGTCCCGATCTTCGCGTCCGACAACAACCGGTAGAGCTGGCTCTGATCTTCGATGTTCGTTCCGTTGAAGCTGACGATGACGTCGCCCGGCCGAAGCCCGGCCGCGTACGCCTCAGAGCGCTGCTGCATGCTGACGACGACCATCCCGTGCGTGTTCGGGGCCGAGAGTTGCTCCGCGAGCCGCGTGGTCAGCGGCTGCAGCGTGATGCCGCTGATTGTGCCGCGCTGCACTTCGCCATACCGGATCAGCTCGTTCATGACGTGCCGCGCAAGGTTGCTGGGAACGGCGAAACCGATTCCCTGGTACCCCCCGGTCTCGCTGAAGATCGCCGTGTTGATGCCGATGAGCTCGCCGCGTGCGTTCACGAGCGCGCCGCCGGAGTTGCCGGGGTTGATCGCGGCATCGGTCTGAATGAAGTCTTCGTAGGTTGCGAGACGCCCCTCGAGGCGGCGTCCCGTCGCGCTCACGATGCCGAGCGTGACCGACTGATTGAGCTGAAACGGGTTTCCGATCGCCAGGACCCATTCGGCGACCTTCAGCTGTGACGAGTCTCCCCACGCAATCGTCGGCAGATTCGTGGCCTCGATCTTCAACACCGCAATGTCGGTCGCCGGATCGGTGCCGATCACTTTTGCCCGCAGCTCACGCTGATCGGGCATGGTGACGGTCACCTCGACCCCCTGATCGACGACATGGTTGTTGGTCAGCACGTAACCGTCCGACGAGACGATCACGCCAGAACCCAGGCTCTGCGCGCGCCGCTCGCGATACCCGAAGGCGTCGTCCTGATCGTTGAAGAAGAAGCGGAAGAACGGATCGTTCGCAAATGGCGAATTCGGGGTTCGAACGATCTGCGTCGACGAAATGTTCGTCACGCTGGAAATTGCACGCTGAGCGACGCCGGTCAAATCGGGCAACCCGCCGATCGGTGACGCGGCGGCGCGAGCGGCCGATTGGGGCGGAGCGGCGGGAACCGCGGCCGTG
>JBPYFA010000004.1:0-3661 GCA_051986585.1 Vicinamibacterales bacterium
GGCCGGGCACCCCGCGTCACCTTGTGCCGAAGGCACACGGTGGCTTCATGCGCACAGGTCGTACGGGTGGGGCCGGAACCGGGCAGACGCGCGGCGACTGGTATCTCGTTCTGCCGCAGCGACCGATCGCGAACCGTGCGACAGAATTCGATGGCCCCGGCTTTGAGATGACGCCGCCCGCAAACTGCAACAACGGCCTTGCGCGTGCGCAGCACGCAAAGGATTGATAACGATGCGCACTCTCAGCCTGATTCGCATATGCACGTCGCTTGCGCTGCTCGTTGGACCGGCAACGTCGGTTTTCGCACAGACGCCCGAACCAAACACGCGTCAAGCGGTCCTCGAGGCGGAGCAGGCGAAGAAAGATACGACCCTGCAACCGTACGTACCGACGCAAGGCGAGCGCCTCATCGACAAAGTCGAGAGCATGTTCGTCTACCCGACGCAGACTTGGCACCCGTTCTTCGAGAATGCATACCGGGGAGGCGGCTTCGCCGCCGGCCTCGGATATATGTGGCACGCGAGTGCCTACAGCTACGTCGATATCCGAGGCAGCTACAGCATCAAGTCCTACAAACGCGCAGAGGTCGAATTCGTGTCTCCGCGTCTGTTCCATCGGCGTGGAGAGCTGTCGCTGCTCGGCGGCTGGCGCGATGCGACCGAGGTCGGCTTTTATGGCATCGGCATCGACACGTCACCGAACAATCGCGTCAACTATGGCTTCGAGCGACCTTACGGCGGCGGCTTACTCACCGTGCGCCCCACACGTCAGCTGCTATTGCTCCGTGGAGGGCTAGATTTATCGAAATGGGACATGAAATCGGGAACCGGTGGGACCTCGATTGAAGATGTCTACACGCCTGAGACACTGCCCGGTGTCGGCGCGACGACCACGTATCTACACACACAGGGGACGGTTGGATTGGATTGGCGGCCGGCTTCCGGATACGCGCGTCGCGGAGGGTTCTACGGCGTCACGGCCCACGACTACAACGATCGCGACGATCGATTTGGATTCCGCCAGCTCGATTACGAAGTGATTCAGCACGTGCCAATTCTGCGCGAGGCCTGGGTGCTCTCGTTTCACGGTCTCGCGCAAACCACGGTGCTCAAGGACAACCAGCAGGTGCCGTTTTTCATGCTGCCGTCGCTCGGCGGCGGATCCAATTTGCGTGGCTATTCGAGCTGGCGCTTCCGCGATCGCAACAGCGTGCTGTTGCAGGCCGAGTGGCGCATCATGGTCAATCGCTTCTTGGATACGGCGGTGTTCTACGACGCCGGACAGGTCGCCCAGCACAAATCGGATCTGAATCTCGATCGGCAACAAAGAGACTACGGCTTCGGTGCCCGAATCCACACGCCCTTGTCGACCGTGCTCCGCATCGACGTCGCGAGAAGCCGCGAAGGCACCACCCTTGTCTTTGCCACGTCTCCCGTTTTCTGAGAGTGACTGCCATGCGCCCCAGACTGTTTCTGCTGTCGTTGGTCTCCGCCGTCGCGTTTCATCTGCTGTGTACCGTCTCAGCGACGAGCCCGCGTTTCTATCGCGACGATCCGATTAGCCGCGAGCCCGAATCGCAAGATGCCTCGAAGGCTGCGGTCTCCAACACGGGAGACCTGTACGAGATGGTGAACAACCTGTTCGCGAAGCCGGGCTACAAGCCGTCGGGCCGTCGGGCACAGAATCTCAACACTATCGATGAAGTGCCCGATTCCGGCTGGTTCATCAACCGGATCGGCGCCAGGCCCCTCACCATCGATGAAATCGTACGCGGACCGATCGTTGGTGCCCCGCCGGATCCGTCGCGTTGGACGATCCTTCGCGAAAAGACGGCGGGGGTGCACCCGGGGATGACCGCCAGGGATGCCAAAGGCCAGACGTGGTTCCTCGAGTTCGATCCCACTTACTACCCGCAGGCAGCCACTGCTGCGGTGGTCATGGCGACGAAGTTTTTCTGGACGCTGGGTTACAACCAGGTCGAGTCATTCCTCACGACCTTCGACCCGAAGAACATGGAATTCGATCCGAAGGCCACGATCAAACGTCCGAACGGCAAACGCACGCCGTTCACGCGCGATGACATCGATCAGATTCTCGAGCAGGTGGCGCGGCGGCCCGACGGCACCTATCGTGTGGTCGCCGGCCGGCTACTGCCGGGCAAGGTGATCGGCAACTTTCGCTACGAGGGGACCCGGCCCGACGATCCGAACGACCTCGTTCCACACGAGTTGCGCCGGGAGCTTCGGGCGCTCCGCGTCTTCGGTGCGTGGACGAATCTGACCGACCTCAAAGCGCTGAACACGCTCGATACGGTCGTCACCGAGAACGGCCGTTCTGTCGTCAAGCACTGGCTCCAGGATGTCGGGTCGACTTTTGGTATGTGCAACGAGCTGCACGAATGGGATCTCAGCTGGGAGCACTTCTACCAGACCGACACCACGATGAAGCGGCTGTTCTCATTTGGCTTCGCACTGAGCCCGTGGCAGACGGTCGATTACGTTGAAAAACCGGAGATGGGCAAATTCGAAGGGGATCGCTTCGATCCACGAACCTGGCGGCCGCAGACACCAACCACGGCGTATCTGGAATTGCGCGACGACGATGCGTTCTGGGCCGCGCAGCGCATCGGCGCGTTTACCGACGAGATGATCAGGGCGATTGTCCACACCGGCGAGTTCAGCGATGCTTCGGCAGAGAAGGCGCTCGGCGACATCATGATTAAACGGCGCGACAAGATCCTCAAGGTCTACTTGCCGATCGTCAATCCGATCGTCAAGCCGCGGCTGGAGAACAATCGTCTGGCGTTCGACAATGCCGCCATCGCAGCAAACGTAGCCAAGGCGCCGGAGCGATACCACGCCGCCTGGTTCCAGTTCGATAACGCGACCGGCACGACGCGTCCGCTTTCCGAAACCACGAGCACCACCACTGCCATCGATGCTCCCGCAGGATTGCCATCGACTGCGGGTAGTTACATTGCGGTGGATCTGTCGGCCGACAGCGCAGAGCATCAGTCCTGGCGCAAGCCGATTCGCACCTACTTCCATCGGGAGAGCGATGCATGGCGATTGGTCGGACTGGAACGGATGGCTGACGCACCCAGCGCGCCGGCGCAAGTGAAGAAGTGAGCCGGCCGCACGAGTCCGGGGCAGCCATGCAGCGACGTACGACCATGGGGTTGACCCCGGATTCGTTCCAGTCAATCCGGTTTGCCACGCCGCAGCGGATCCTGAGCGCCGATCGGTTGATGGAGATTGCCCAGCAGGTTGGTGCCGGCGGTGCGCACGGCGGCTTGACTGAACTCACGCTCGACTGGGCCCACCGCACCCGCCGGATGAAAGAGGAACTGGGGATGTACCTGGAGATCCAGACATTCCTGCCTCGTCCCGATCCCGCTGAGTTCGAAGCGTTCGTCAAAATCGCGAAAGAGGCTGGCGCGACGAGCCTCCGCGTTGTCTGTCTGCTGGGGCGACGTTACGAGCTGATGAACACGCTCGCGGACTGGAAGCAAGCGGTCTCCGCTTTTCATAAGCAGATCGAGGACGCGTTGCCGATTGTCGAGCGCTATCGAATGCCGCTCGGCATCGAGAATCACAAGGACTGGCGCGTCGACGAGCAGGTCGCGCTGCTGAAGCAGTACAGCAGCGAGTACGTGGGCGT
>JBPYFA010000005.1:0-3692 GCA_051986585.1 Vicinamibacterales bacterium
CATGGAGGAGCTGACGAAATTCCCCGGCGCTGTACTTCAGTAACGCCGGCGCGTCCTCGTGTTCGAGCGGAACCTTCATCAGCTTCGACAGCGCATTCAACCACGAGATCCGGTTGTAGACCTGAAAGATCGCTTGGCCGCCGGTCTTGAGCACACGACGGCACTCGTCCACGAGCCGCTCCGGATGCGCGGTGTATTGCACGACGCCGTGGGCGTATACCAGATCGAACTCGTCATTCGCAAATGGCAGCCGCTCGCCGTCGGCCTCGCGAAGATCCGCCTGCAGCCCCTGCTGTTCGAAGTTCTTTCGCGCGAGCTCGATCGCAGACGATGACAGGTCGACCCCGGAGACGATGGCTCCCCCGCGCGCAAATCGGGCGAGATCCGTTCCTGCACCACATCCGACTTCGAGCACGCGGCGCCCGCGATAGCCGTCGAAGTCGACCAACCGAAGCAGATGATGCAGTTTCTCGAAGTGATATTGATCGAGGTCGGCGAAAAATCCCGGGCTGCCAACCGGGTGGGTCGTGATTTCGAGATCGTGAATGTGACGATTCCAGTAGTCCCGGATCTCGTCGATGGAAACGGCCGCCTGAGAGGACACAGGCCTACTATAGGATAAAGCCTCGGATGAGAGCATCCAGCACGTCGAAAGGACTCATGCGACCACGCGACTTGATGCGATTCGATGGCACCCTCTACGACCTGCTCGTCGTCGGCGGCGGCATCTATGGCCTCGCATGCGCTTACGAGGCCGCAAGCCGTGGTCTTCGCGTCGCGCTCGTGGAGGCGTCGGACTTCGGCAGCGGTGCATCGTTCAATCACCAGAAGACTGCGCATGGCGGCCTCAGGTCCCTCGGCAGCGGCCATCTCGGGCGGGCGCGCGAGTCGATCCGTGAGCGTCGAGCGCTCGCTCGAATTGCACCGTGGTTCCTGCGTCCCCTTCCTTTCCTTGTCGGCACCTATCGATCGGTCACGAAGGGACGGCTCCCACTGCGCGCGGCGTTCAAGCTCGATGAATGGCTCGGGCGTCACCGGAACGACGGGCTCGAACCCGAGTTGCACCTGCCAAAAGCGCGACTGGTTTCGAAGGCAGCCACGCTGCGGCTGTTTTCAGGCATTCGGCCGGACGGCCTGACCGGCGGGGCTCAATGGTACGACTATCAGATGGTCGAAGCCGATCGGCTCACGTTCGCGTTCGCCGCCGCGGCCGACCGCGCTGGAGCGGACCTGGCAAATTACGCGGAGGCGGTCGAAGCGATTCGCGACGGAGCACGGATTGCCGGGATGGTCGTCCGCGATCGGCTCTCGAATCAGCAGATGGAGATCAAAGCGCGCGCGACCCTCAATGCCGCAGGTGCACGGGTCGCCAACGTGATGCACCTCTTCGGCGTGTCGCGTCCCGTTCCGTTGCTTCGGGCGATGAACCTGGTCACCTCGAAGCTCGCAAGCGACATGGCGCTCGCAGCACCAGGACCCGGCGGCCGGATGCTGACGCTGGTGCCATGGCGAGGACGGGCGATTGTCGGAACCGGCCAGAGCGCGCAACTTGTCGAGCCCGGAGATCTTGCCGTCACCGGTCCGGAGATCG
This sequence comes from Vicinamibacterales bacterium, assembly GCA_051986585.1. Taxonomy (GTDB): domain Bacteria; phylum Acidobacteriota; class Vicinamibacteria; order Vicinamibacterales; family 2-12-FULL-66-21; genus JALZOC01. The sequence continues at coordinate 1,592 of JBPYFA010000005.1, forward strand.
ATGCATTCATCACCGACGCGAATGCCGCGTTCCCCGCGCTGAAACTCACCCGAGGCGACGTCACGCTCGTTCATCGCGGCATCGTTCCCGCGACCGCGGCGAACGGCGGTCCGCCTGATCTGAAATCCGATCCGGAGATTCTCGATCACGCAAATGGCGCCTTCTCTGTGATCGGCGTGAAGTTTACGACCGCACGAGGAGTCGCTGAGCGCACCGTGAGACTGGTGGCGCGGCGGCTCGGACGCCGCTTGCCGGCCTCGCGGACGGCGATCACGCCGCTGCCGGGTGCCGCCATCGCGGATCACGAAGCGCTGGCAATCGAGACCGCACGGGATCTGCACATGGATGTGCCTCTCCGTGCGATCAGGCATCTCATTGCTCTCTACGCGGAAGCCGCCGCGGACATCATTCGGCTGGTGCATGGCCACCCCGAGCTCGCCGAACCCCTCGGGTCAGGCACCGATACCGTCAAGGCGGAAGTTGTCTACACGATTCGTCACGAGATGGCGGTCAAGCTGACCGATGTGCTGGTGCGTCGGACCGGTGTCGGATCCGCGGGGCGGCCGGCTGACGACGTGATCGAAGTCGCCGCACACATCGCTCAGAACGAACTGGGATGGGACGCGACGCGAACGGCTCGAGAAATCGAGTCCGTCCGCCAGTTCTATCAGTATTGACAGAGACACTGGCTAAGCGACCCGCTGTGACCTCTGCGCGATGACCTCTTGGAACCGCTTCTACGGCACGGTAAAGCCCTTGAACACCCAGGTCACGCCCGCCGTGAGACCGATACTTGGATCGCGAGAGGTCATACCGAAGATCAACCCGACATCCGCTCGTACCGTGGACTTCGTGAAACGCCCGCCAAGACGCATCGCACCACGGCTTTCCGTGCCGACGGGAGGCGTTCCGCCTCGAGTGTTGAGCCGGCCGTTGATCTCTCCCACAACCTCGAGTCCCTGCTGCACGGCGCGGGCTATGGAAAAGCCGTAGGCGAATACATCGTTCTGACGATTGCCGTCGACCGGGTCCGCCAGGATGCCAAGTCCTGCGTTCCCGACGAAGCGAATCGATCGTACCGTCTTCCCCAACAGCGCGGAAAACACGAAGTCGGTCGTATCGAGCCCCAGCCCGCTTTCGTTGCTGGCGTTAGGCAACTTCGTCGCGAAGCGGAGACCAATCGCGGGGCGGCCTGGCGTTTCCGAGAGCACTCGGATCTTGGTCCCAATCACGATGTCTTCGACGTCGTGCGTGGTGTCGCCGCTGAAATCGAGCAGATGCGAAAGCGGAGCGTCCCTGCGGGACTTCACCGCCAACCGATTGTAGAGGCCGCCATCGAGTTGAACCTCGGCGATCGAGCTGACACCGAAGCTCAGGCCGAGCGTCGGCAGCCGCAGGAGATTACCCTGTAAACCGGAGGCCGGATAAAACACATCCTGGGACACATCGAACCCGCCCTCGAACAGAATCAACCCCGAGCCAACCGTTTCCGGATCCTCGGTGACAAGCGGTCGTTGCTGGGCGGAAGCGGCCGAAGCCAGGACCAGGACGAATAGAGCAGCGGGCGACAGAGTTTTCAGTATCGGCTTCAACAAATTTCCAGCCTCCAGTTGCCAGCTCCCAGAAGTTTCCAGTCAACTGGCAACTGGTTACTGGGAACCCGGAACTATCGTTTCAACATCAACGGCACCGCGCCTGCCGCGACGGCGGCCTCGCGGAGTTCTGGCAAGGGATTAAGACGACGGTCGAGGAGATGGCGGCTGGCGACGTTCCCGAGCGCACGGATCATCGAGTTCTTGATCTCGGGATGCTCGACCTCCAGCTGCGCAATCAATCGCTTGACTCGCTGGCGCTGAAGGCTGAGATCACCGCATGCCGGACAGCAGCAGCCGATGATGGGCAGCGCTGACTCCTTGGTGTAATTCCGGGCTTCCGCCTCGGTGACGTAGACGAGCGGTCGAATGACAACGTGCTCGCCATTGTCGGACACGAGTCTTGCCGGCATCGCTTTCAGCGCGCCGGCAAAAAACAGATTCAGCAGCAATGTCTCGACGAAGTCGTCGAGATGATGCCCGAGCGCGATCTTGGTGGCGCCGACTTC
>JBPYFA010000006.1:0-6224 GCA_051986585.1 Vicinamibacterales bacterium
TTCCGATGCCTGATGCATGTCTTCACGCAGCGCCCGCACTTCCGCAACCACATCGTCGAGCGACGCGGATCGCGGCGGAGTGGACGATTGACCGGACAACAACGCGACGCCGAACAGTGCGGGGGCCATCACCATGTGCTTCAACATGATCAATTCTCCGTAGCCGCGAGGACGACGCGCGTCTTCGAGAGGAGCTCGAACGCGCGCTGATGTTTTTCCGTGAACAAGGCAAACAGCACGTCAATCCAGAAGACCTCGAGAAACAGCGGGAGCTGTCGAACGACCGACTGCCCAAAACTGATTCGCGCCCCGGACTCGCGCACCACTCTGAGCCCGAGCCAGTGCTTGCCGAGCGTCTTACCGAATCGATACTCGGCCAGGAGCGGATAGAAGGCGCTGATCGCGAGCAGGAAACCGATCGCCAATACACCGGCGAAGAACTTGAACCGCCAGAAGAAGAGCCACACGATCGGCGCCGACACGCCCAGAGAGACAAGAACGTCCAGCAGTTTCGCCGCGGCGCGCCGCCAGAACGAGACCGGAACCAGCGGCACCGCTGCCAGGTACGATTCCGCCAGTGTTTGCGGATCGCCGAGCTGACCAAGCGCGTCCTCCACCGTCTGGCCGTGTTCGACCCGCTCGGCGATGTGACTGCGCAGCTCCATCGCTACCTGCTGACGCAAGCCCGCCTCGTACGGCAGCTGCGTAATCACCCGATCGATGTACGACTGTTCAGCGTTCATGTTCGCTCCGGCTGCTGACGAAGGAGCCGCGCCATGGCGCTCGCGAATGTGTTCCACTCGCGCGTTAGACGAGCCAGCTCGGCCTCGCCCGCGTTGGTGAGACGGTAGTACTTGCGGGGAACTCCCCGTTGCGGGGTTTCCCATCGAACTGCCACAAACCCGCCGCGCTCGAGACGGTAGAGCACGGGATAGAGTGTCCCGTCGGTGACTTCGAGGCTCCCATCGGTCCGCTCGGTCAACGTCGTCACGATCTCGTAGCCGTACGCCTCGCCCAGCGAGAGCAGGTGCAGAACAATCAACTCGAGCGATCCACGCTTCAGCTCGCGCTCGATGCCGCGTCGGCTCTCCTCCTGTGGCGGCTCCGCGCTCATGTCCAGCATGGTAGCACCATATATCTTGCGTAACAAGATATATGGTCACACTTACGCCCGGTGAGACTGAAAAGTTCAGAATCCGCGCAAACGATTGATTGAGTGTTGTTTATCCGTCGAACTAGCTACGACGCGACGGGCTTCTCGCCCGCGAGGAACCGGTCGACTCGCGTCGAGACGTCTTTCAGATACGATGCGTCACCGCGGTCGAGCTCGGTCGTCACATAACCAGCGTATTTGATTTCCGTCAGCGCGCGCCGGACTTCCGGCCAATCGATATCGCCTTCGCCGATGTTCTTCCAGGTGAAGCGACCGTTTCGTCGATCGACGTTGAAATCCTTGAGATGTATTTTGACGATGCGCGGTCCGAGCGTGCGAATCCAGTCTTGAGGGAATCCGTAGAGCACGACATTGCCAACGTCGAAATACGCTTTCACATACGGTGAATCGAAGTCGTCAATGTATTTCGCGAACTCGATTGGGCTGAGAAGGAACTTGTTCCAGACCTCCTCGATCGCGATGATGACCTTGAGATCGCGGGCCATCGGCATCAAGCGCTCGCGGATGACCTTCTGGGAGCGGGTCCACGCATCGCGATACGAAGTGTTGGCATCGACGACCGCCGGCACCAGCAGCACCGTGTCGGCGCCCCACAACGCGGCATTGCGCAGCGATGTCTCCATCCCCTTGACGCTGTCTGAAACCGCTTGTGGATCGCTGCTCGACAACGGCAACCGCCAGTGGTCCATGTTCATGACGGAGTGGATGCGCAATCCAGTCTTCTTCGCGGCTTCCTTGACTTCCGCAGCCTCGTCGTCTTTCGCCATCGTCTGCATTTCGATCGCTTCGAAACCGGCCTGCCGCGCGAGCGCAAAGCGATCGGCGTAGGACAGTTCCTTCGGCAGCATCGAAATCAGGGTCGACTTATGGATCGTCGTGGATGCCGGACTCTGTCCGCCACCGGACTCCGCCCCGAACACCGGGCGGACCGATGCGAACGCGGCTGTGGCCGCAATCGACTTCAGGAATTCACGACGGTCGGACATTACCCCTCCACGGGAAAAGTACAAGGTAAAAGGTAAGAGCCAAAAGAACAAGGGAAAAGCGCACGCGCAGTGATGAATGCGTACAGATGGCGACAAGAGGAGATCAACAGAAAGAAATCGGTCAGAATGGGGCGTGACCAATCCAGCCGACCCACATCGAGGCCAGCCTGTGCTCCACTACGGAGCGCCTCTCGAATCGGCGCGGCGCGCGGCGATCTTCATTCACGGCCGGGGTGCATCAGCCGAGGATATTCTCGGGATCGCTCCCGAGCTCGCAACCGACGACATTGCCTATCTCGCACCGCAGGCGGCTGACAATACCTGGTATCCGTTTTCATTTCTCTCACCGATCGCGCAGAACGAACCGGGACTGACGTCTGCGCTGGGAGTGATTGGCGGGCTCGTGGCAAAGCTCGCCTCTGACGGCTTTCCAACGGAACGGATCGCGATCCTCGGATTCTCACAGGGCGCCTGTCTGGGACTCGAGTTCGCCGCGCGCAACGCGGCCCGCTATGCCGCGGTCGTCGCCCTGAGCGGCGGCTTGATCGGGCCGCCCGGCACTGCACGCAATTACTCCGGGTCGATGGCGGATACTCCGGTTTTTCTCGGATGCAGCGATGTGGATGCGCATATTCCGCTCGAACGCGTGCACGAGTCAGCGGAGGTATTTCGCCGTATGGGCGCGCGGGTTGATGAACGCATCTACAAGCGGATGGGACACACGATTAACGCCGACGAACTCGCCGCCGTCCGCGACCTGCTTCGGCGATAACCTTCCCTTCCCTTTTACGTTTCCTGGGAGGACCGACATGCCCGAGTACACTCGCCGGCAGTTTGGGACCGCTTTGGCAACCAGCGCGGCGATCGTGCCGCGGGCGATGGTCTGGGATCAATCTCCGCGCGAAGCAGGCGGATCGCTGACCGATGTGCCAGGAATCGCCGTCGGACACTATACCGACACTCGGCGCCCCACCGGCTGCACGGCCATTCTTTTCGAGTCGGCCGCAGTAGCCGCTGTCGACTACAACAGCTCCGCTCCCGGCGAATCGCTCGGTGTTCTGTTGCAGCCGGCGAGCATGGTCGATCGGATCCACGCACTGTTCCTGACCGGCGGCGGCATTCTCGCCCTGCCCTCATCGGCAGGCGTGCTTCGTTATCTCGAAGAACACAAGGTGGGCTTTGACTGGGGAACGCCCGGCTTGCGCATTCCAATCGTGGTCGGCGGCGTGATCGACGATCTGGCTGTTGGCGACCCGCACATCCGTCCTGATCCTGACGCCGCTTACAAGGCCTGCGCTGCGGCCTCCAATGGTCCAGTGGCTGAAGGCAATGTCGGCGTTGGCGCAGGCGCAACCGTCGGCAAAATGCATCGTGGACGTGGTCTCGGCGGGATGAAGGGCGGACTTGGGACGGCCAGCGTGAAGCTCGGCGACGTTGTGATCGCCGCGCTCGCCGTCGTCAACGCTGCCGGCGACATCCTCGACTGGCGTTCGGGGCGCATCGTAGCCGGAGCACGCCGCGCCGACGGCAGCTTCGTCGACAGCGTCGAGTTCATGCGCGGGATCGTCACCGGAACCAGCGGCGATGCGCCGGTCGACGATCCGGCTCTCCACAGCACGACACTTGCCGTGGTTGCCACCAACGTCACGCTGGAAAAGACGCCGCTCACGAAGATTGCCATGATGGCCAATTGCGGTGCCGCACGAGCGATTCGTCCGTACCACACGACCGGCGACGGCGACTCGCTCTTCGCGATTTCGACTGGCCGGCTGTCGCGGCCGAACCTGCAGCTGACCGTAATCGGCTCCCTCGCTGCAGATGTCGTCGCCGAAGCAATCGTGCGCGGCGTCCGCGCCGCCCGCAGCGTCCCCGACTGGCCTGCGGTCAGTGATATGTAACTCGCAACTCGCAATTCGCAATTCGCAGTTCGCAATTCGCGATTCGCGGTTCGTGGTTCGCAGTTCGCGGTTCGCCGTTCGCAATTCGCGGTTTCGCAATTCGCGATTCGCGGTTCGCGGTTCGCGGTTCGCAGTTCGCGATTCGCGATTCGCGATTCAAGGATTCGCGATTCAAGGATTAGCGATTCAAGGATTAGCGATTCAAGGATTAGCGATTCGGGATCAGTGATGAGGGATTAGCGATTTATGCTCACGCTGCTGTGCATCGCCACCTATCGGAAAGGCGATGAATTCCTGAAGGAGTGTCGGCGGCAGGGCTGCCGCGTGCTGCTGCTTACCGACGAGAAACTCAAGGACGCCGACTGGCCTCGCGAAGCGATTGACGGGTTCTATTTCGTGCGCCGAGACATGACAGAGGACGACGTGCGCAAGGGCGCGGCATTCCTGGCCCGCACCGAACGGCTCGATCGCATCGTCGCGCTCGATGATTTCGACGTCGAGATGGCGGCGATGTTGCGCGAGTACCTGCATGTCCCTGGTATGGGCGAAACCACCGCGCGCGCATTTCGCGACAAGCTGGCGATGCGATCGCGAGCCAGGGCCGCCGGAATTCCTTGTCCGGAATTCGTCCACGTCGTCAACGAGCAGTCGATCAACGCTTGGACTGCGAAGGTCGCCGCGCCGTGGGTCTTGAAGCCTCGCAGCCAGGCCGCGGCGATCGGCATTCGCAAGATCGTGTCCTCGGACCACCTCTGGTCCACACTGCACGGACTCGGCGATGCCAGAGCCGATTACGTGCTGGAGCAGTTTGTCCCTGGCGACGTCTTCCACGTGGACTCGCTCGTGTTCAATCGTCGGGTCGTGTTCGCAGCCGCGAGCGCGTACGGATCGCCGCCGATGACGGTGGCACACGAGGGCGGTATTTTTGTGACGCGGACGCTTCGCAGCGACGATGCGCTTTCCGAAAGCCTGACCGCCGCCAGCGCACGCGTCCTCGGCGTGTTCGGGCTGGCGCGAGGAGTGTCTCACACCGAGTTCATTCGCGGACACGATGGCGTGCTGTATTTCCTCGAAACCTCCGCCAGGGTGGGTGGCGCGTTCATCGCGGACGTGGTCGAGGCCGCGTCGGGTGTGAACTTGTGGCGTGAATGGGCCAGAATTGAGATCGCAGGCGAGCACGGCCAGTACGCACTGCCGGAGTTGCGCGACCGTTCCGCAGGAATCGTGCTCTCGCTCGCACGACAGGAACACCCGGACATGCGGGCGTACACGGATCCCGAAATCGTCCGCCGAATCCAGAAGCCACACCACGCCGGTCTGATCGTCGCCTCCGAAGACGAGCGTCGGCTGCGCGAACTCCTCGATTCGTATGTGCCGAGGTTCTACCACGACTTTCACGCATCGGCTCCGGCTCCCGAGCGGGCCGTCGATTAGCGGTCAGTCGTGCTCCTGAGGGTTGTTGCCCGGAAACGCCAGAGCGCGCTGCCGGCGGTCCGGCTCAGGACGCGGCCACTGACGACGCTCGTTCCCAGTGCGGCGGCGTTCCTCCTGCAACGTGATATTCAGTCGCTCAGCTAACTGGCCGAACGCATCCGAGGCATCGCGCAGGTGCCGATTTTCTTCCTCCAGCTGTTTGAGTTTCTCCTCGCAATCTTGCAGCTTTTGGTCGGGATCCTTATCGGTCTCCATGGGCTCCTTTCCCGCGGTGGCCGCCGGCTGCAAAAGGCACACCCGGAAAAGAGTGCCCGTCGATACCTCAGATGCTCCCCAAACGGCCTGTTTGGGTCCGATGGTGCCACGAATAGGTACACCTCTTCTTAGGTACTAGTGGGTGATTCCGTGTGGGCCAAGAACCGAGAACAGACTGGAGACTGGAAACTGGCAGCTGGCAACTGAGTTCGCGCCCACCTAAAACCTGAACAAGTAACTCGTCTTCACGAAAAACTGGCGGCCGGTTGATGTCGTCGGAGAGTTGATGGGAACGACGCCCGAGCTCGTCAGGTCAACGCTGTCGTAGCCGTCTGTATAGCCGATGTAGAGCGCAGTGCCCGGATGGAGCAGGTAGGTCAGGAGCACATCGGCGGTGAGGTGCTTGGTCCGATCGAGGGCGACGAGCGAAGGGTCGGACAGGACGGCGTTGTAATCGAGGATCGCCCGGAGCGACAG
>JBPYFA010000007.1:0-4117 GCA_051986585.1 Vicinamibacterales bacterium
CATGGAGCTGTCGTGCGCACGACTCGGTGCCTTTATTTCGTCACCGGATTCAGGTCTGTGGATCAAGAAAGACCTGGCGGAATGGCAGGCGGGAGGAGGGACAAGCGTCAGCGGGGGCGAGCCTCGCGAGCGGCGCCGACTTGGGGCTTCGGTCGAACAATGCCCAGCCGTCGCATCGTCGAGACGAGCGACGTGCGCTTCAGACCAAGCCGTGCTGCCGCACCATGCGTCCCGCCGATCACCCAACCGGTCTGATCCAGTGCGCGAAGAATGTGGTCGCGTTCAGCGTCCTCCAGGGTCACGGGCGCGGAGGGCGGAGACACAGGGGGCTCGAATTCAGAACGCGCCACGCTGAGCGTTGAACCCGTTGACAGGATGACCGCGCGCTCAATCACATTCTGCAACTCGCGCACGTTGCCCGGCCACGACCAGCGGCACAGCATGTCCATCGTCTCGCGCGAGACCGATTCAATCGGCCGCCGCAGTCGTGTCGCGAAGCGCTGGGCAAAATACCGGACGAGCAGCGGAATGTCCTCCGGACGTTCGCGCAACGGCGGAATCCTGATCGGAAAGACGTTCAACCGGTAGTACAGATCCGAGCGAAATTCGCGTCTGCCGACCATGTCTTCCAGATCGCGGTTGGTGGCGGCGATCAGACGAAAATCGACTCGAATGGCGCGCGTGCTGCCGAGTCGCTCGATTTCCCGTTCCTGCAGCGCGCGCAGCAGCTTCGCCTGCAGTTCGAGTGGAACGTCGCCGATCTCGTCGAGAAACAACGTGCCCTGGTGGGCGAGCTCGAAACGGCCAACTTTCTGCGCCAGCGCTCCGGTAAACGCTCCGCGCTCGTGCCCAAACCACTCACTTTCCAGGAGTCCGGCGGGCGACGTGGCGCAGTTTACCGTGACGAGCGACCGTGCCCGACGATCGCCGGCCGAGTGAATCGCCCGCGCGATCAACTCCTTGCCGGTTCCGGTTTCGCCGAGCAGCAGCACGCTCGAGTCGGTCTGAGCGACGGTCGACACCTGACTCAGGATGCGTTTCATCGCCCGGCTTTCTCCGACGATCTCTCCGAAATGCTGGGCGCCGCGGATCTCTTCCGCGAGATAGATGTTCTCGCGCGCCAGGCGATCCTTGAGCGCGGCTATCTCGCGGAACGCGAGCGCATTCTCGAGCGCGATCGCTACTTGTGCCGCCGCCTGAGAGCTCCAGTTCATTTCGTCAGGCATGAACGGAGCGGGTGCGCGACGATGCAACATTAGAAAGCCGAGCGTCTCGCGCACCGTCGCGAGCGGAACAAAACAGGTGTACTTCAGTCCCGCAGCAGTGATATTCCGGTGGATTCCTTCGCGTGCAGTCCAGTCAAACTGTTGCAGATCGATGTTAACGGTACGGCGCTCAGCCAGCCACGTGGCGAACGGCTCCGTGTCGGGACGCAATTCCGCGGTCAGCTCGTCGGTCCACCCGGCGCCATGCGCGGTGAGCGCGTAGCGGCCCATCTGCTCGCTCGCAGGATGCAAGAGGAACAACGACACATCGTCGTGAACGACGATGCGTTGCAGGTTCGGAGCGATGGCGGCGGCGAGCGACGCCACATCGCGCGTCGTCACCGCATTCGTCAATTCGAGAAGAGCGCGGAGGTGTTCGCGCTCTACCTCCAACTGGCTGTCTGGCACCGCGGCCTCCCGACGACCGGAGCGGATCGGAGATTGAAGCCAACATCGTAGCCCATGGCCGGACGGACGAAAATCCCGATATTTCAGGTCGCCATTCTGAGCGTACGCGGCGTGACGTGTCCAAAACCACTGACTGTATTTCGCCACAGACGTCCGCGGCGACTGCCCCACCGGTGCACCCGTAAGACGACAACGCACAACTAGATACAGTCACGCGCCTTGACCGGCCGCCGCGGTATTCGTCTTGCGCAGAGAGCCTCCGGACGCCAGGGGCGTGGCGCGGCGGGTGCCGCCAGCGCGGGTGCGAGGGTGTACTAATGTTACGCGTAATTACCGATCGGCAGGGTGACATCTATCGGCTGGACCTTCATGGAGTTCTCGGCGGCGAGTGGGTGCCGGTGCTCGAACAGCACTGGCGATCGATCGTGCGCAGCCTCCCCTCCGCGACGGTAATAGTCGGGCTGTCGAACGTCGACTTCATCGATCGGGACGGCGAACAGCTGCTCCAGCGAATGGCGGACGATGACGTCGCGTTCGTTGTTGCCGGTTGCAGGAATCGATTCGTCATCGACAGCCTGAAACGCGGCGTCCCCGCAGGACACTCGCAGCGACCTTTGTAGTCGCCCTACACCAGGACGGCGTCGCCCAAAGCGAAGCAGGGTCGCGAATCGCGTCGTCGCCTGTTCGTGCGTCCGCCCCTCCGGCGTCTTCATCATGCCGTCGATCGATGTCCCCAGCGTAACGTCCGTGATTTGACCCTCCCCCAGCTTCACCTTGAACTCGCTATGTGGGATGCGCGCCACGCGTGACGCGCACAGAACGCGTGACTCTATTTCGTCACGGCATCTCACGCCGCCACCGAACACGCCGCAACTCGATCCCGTGATCTCAATGAGATACCCGGCTTGCGCGATCGTGAACGGCGGGGCATTCGTTTTGCGAGTGTCCATCACGACCGTCGCGACACCAGGGCAGTGACATCGCGCAATGCGAGGGTCGAGCGAAGGACGCCCGATCGCCGCAAAGGCGGCTCACCGATTCGAGGGCACATGCAAATCGCGATAAATCGTGGGCGGGAAAATCGCGCGCCAATGCGAAACATCGCGCACGTAAGTTCTTGCGAACTGGAGATCCCCGACATTTCCGCAGGGTACGTTCGGGCGCTGCTCTTGCCAGGCGGTGTCGGCGCCGAGGTCGTCGTCAAACGTTCAACATCACTCTAATCAGCAGTGCACACATGTGACGCTGCGCCGTAAAGAGGCCACTCGCGCGGATGTATCAACACCGGCCGGTTGGCCCAACGGTGAAAGGAAGGCAGAAATGGACAAGGTCATCGCGGTTGTTTTCAATGACGAGAAACAGGCGTACGAAGGGCAGCGGGCCTTTCGCGAGCTGCATGCCGATGGCAGCATCACGTTGTATTCGAGTGCGGTCGTCGCCAAAAATCCGAGCGGAAAGGTCGAGGTGCGCGAGACGAGTGAGAGCCCGGAAGGCACGTTCTTCGGTCTGCTCACCGGCAGCCTGGTCGGCATACTCGGAGGCCCTGTCGGGGTCGCGGTCGGCGCAAGCACCGGGACGATGATCGGCGCAACGTTCGATTTGGCACGAGCAGGCATCAGCGACGATTTCGTCCGCGAGATGTCGGAGTATCTGCTACCAGGAAAGACAGCGGTGATTGCGGAGATCGATGAGGATTGGCAGGCGCCAATCGATATGCGGATCGAAGCGCTGGGCGGAGAAATCTTCCGGCGTAACCGCATCGAAGTCGAGGACGCCTATTATCAGCGGCAGATCACCGCGTTCAACGACGAATTGGCCACGCTCAAGGCCGAACGCCAGCAGGCGTCGGCGGAGCGGAAGGCCAGGCTCGAGGCCAGAATCGAAGACACCCGCCACAAGATCCAGGACAAACGCGACGAGCTCAAAGCGCGAATCGAATCGGTGAAGCGGGAAGGGGATAACAAAATCCACGCCTTGCAACAGCAGTTGAAGACCGCGCGCGCGGAGCGGAAGGACCGGCTCGAGAAGCGCCTGGCCGAGATTCGAACCGATTACCGCGAACGATCGGAGAAACTGCAACAAGCGTGGGAACTGACGAAGTCCGCCCTGCGCTAGCGCCCGAACGGCCACATCGTGAGGAGGAAATCTTATGGTTATGACGAACTCGATCACCGGCGATATCCACAAGGCCGCGACCTGGTCGATCGTGCTCAGCGTGCTGATGATCGCTGCCGGAATCCTGGCGATCTTTTCGCCGGCCGTTGCCGGGGTGGCGGTCACGGTCTTCTTCGGGTGGATGTTGATCTTCAGCGGCATCCTGCACCTCGCGTTTGCGTGGCAGGCTGGCCGCGCTGGTGCCGTCGTGTGGGAGATTCTGATTGGAATGCTGTATGGCGCCATCGGCCTGTATCTGCTTATTCACCCTGTCGCCGGGCTGCAGTCGC
>JBPYFA010000008.1:0-21784 GCA_051986585.1 Vicinamibacterales bacterium
ATTTCGGTCCGATGAAGACAGCCGGCGTCGACGCAACGAAGGCCCTGTTCGCCGAGCTCAAGATCCAACCGACGATTGCGAACCTTCCCATGGCGCGACCGCTGCCGTTTGGCGGCGAGCAAGCGGCGTTTCAACAGGCGCTGACCCAGCTCGCGGAGGACGCGGCGTTCTCGGCGGCGATCGGATGTCACAAGATGATGGTCGTTCTGCCGGCGACCAGTCCGATCGCGAAGCAGGAGCAGCGAACGATCGTTCGCGATCGCCTCGCGGCAATCTCCGATGTGCTGCAGAAATCGAAACTGCGCCTCGGCATCGAGTTCCTCGGCGTCCAGCAGTTTCGCATGGGCAGGGAAGGCGCACCGCCGCCGATTCCGTTCATCTGGAATCTGCCTGAGGCAGCAGCGCTCGCGAGGGACAGCGGTCCGAATATTGGCGTCATCCTCGATGTCTGGCACTGGCATCACTCGGGCAGCACCATCGACGACATCGTCGCGCCCGGCAAGGATCGCATCGTGCATGTGCACGTGTCCGACGCGAAAGCTCAACCGCCGGAAGAAGTCCGGGACAACCAGCGATTGATGCCCGGCGAAGGCGTCATCAATCTGGTCGGCTTCTTTCAGACCCTGAAGAAGATTGGGTATGCCGGCGGCGTCAGCCCGGAGCCTCTCGGCCGCGTGCCGCAGGAGATGTCGCCAGAGGAGGGCGCGAAGCTCGCGCTCGACACGACGCTCGCGGTCATGAAGAAGGCGGGGGTGGCGTAGAACCGGACACCGGATTCCGTGTGCGTAGGAGGATTTGACATGCTTCGATCCGTCCTCGTCGCGAGCGCAGTTCTCGTTGCGGCAATTCCGCAGACTCCAAGCCCAGCACCAGGCCAGCAGCTACCCACCTTTCGCACGGGTGTCGACATCGTCGAACTCGACGTCAGCGTCCTCGACAATCATCGCCGTCCCGTCAAAGGTCTCACGCCCGACGACTTCACGATTCTGGTAGGCGGCAAGCCGCAACCGATCGTTGCGTTTTCATCAATCGACATCCCCGGGCCGGTTTCATATTCCGCGGCGTGGATGCGCGACGCTCCGCTCGATGTCGTCTCCCATGTAGAGACGCCGCGACTTGTGACCATCGTGATGGACGACGCGTACACAGGCCGATCCCCAAACGTTATGGCTCGGGCGAAAGACATCGCGCGCGCCGCGATCGATCAGCTTGGACCGCGCGATTTGGCGTCGGTCGTGTTTACGTTTAACGGTCGTGGGCAGAATTTCACGGCCGATCGATCTCAGCTGATGCGAGCGGTCGACTCCTACGTGCCAAAGGTGGACACGGGGGGCTTCCCAACAGTCTGCGATCCAAAGATCAGATCCTGCGACATTGAAGCATTGGCCAAAGTTGCGTCGATGCTCGGCAGCGCGCCGCCGGGACGGAAACTGGTCATTCTGGTGAGCGGCGGCAGGGCATTCGAGTTCGGAGAGGTGGGTGACGCCGGGGTTCCATCGAGCGGAGTCCATCGCACTGAGGCCGCGGATCTGGTCGATGCTTTTGCTGCACTACAGCACGGCAACGTCACTGTCTATTCGTTCGACGCGCATGGCCTTCAATCCAGAGACATCGCGACCAGAGGGTTTCAGCCGTTCGAACCTCCGCAGCCGTTCAGCGGAGTCGGCAGCGTGTCCGCTCTCTCCGCCGATGAATCCCTGCAATCCTTTGCGGCGAGCACGGGAGGCCGCGCCGTTACGAATACGAATTATCCTGCCGCGGATGTCGCAACCGCTTTTCGCGAGAGTAGCACCTACTATTTTGTTGGGTTCAGATCCTTGACCGCGGCCAATCCTGGAGACTTTCGCAAGATCGAGGTCAAGCTGAATCGACCGGGATACAACGTCCGCACGCGGAATGGTTACTACACGCCTGGCATACCGTCTCGGCCTCCGGCGACTAGCGGGCTGCCCGCCGGAGATTTGCCGCTGAGAGCAAGCGCGGCCGTCTTCGCGGTTCCCGGTCGATCGACTGCGGATGTTGTCGTCGCCGTTGGAGTCGACCGCATCGGCGATCAGTCCGTCGGAAGCACCATCGATCTGACGGCGACCGCATTGGACTTGGATGGAGAGCCATGCGGCTCGCAGCATGAGTCAATCGCCCTCGGCACAGGCGCGCAGCTCGAGATTCCAGTGCATCTTGCGCTCGAACCGGGAAGACACCTCGTCCAGCTGTCAGCGCAGGCCGGGCCTCGCTCCGGGACTGTTGTGATCGACGTGGAGGTGCCGGAGTTCTCGCGTGAGCCTCTTTCAGCCTCGGGCTTGATTGTTCGACGTGCACTTGCGCCGGCCCCTGTGTCCTTTGTGCCGAGTACGATCCGTGACTTCCGTTCTACCGATGGCTTGACCGCCTCTTTGCGCGTCTACCAGGGCGGTAACGGATCGATAATGCCGGTGAAGATGTCGGCGAGAGTCATCAACCAAAAGAACGATGTGACCAGCCATCAGAGTGCGGTCCTTACGGCGACGAGCTTTTCGCAGGCGCGCTCGGCCGACTACGCGATTTCTCTGCCGATCTCGCAGTTATCGGCAGGACAGTACTTGCTTCAAGTGGAAGCGGAAGCCGGTTCACACCGAATCCAGCGAACCGCGAGATTCAGCGTGGTGAAGTAGATTGAGGCGATCCAGCGATGCCGGGTCTGCTGTGATTCGACTGTCCATCGGGGCGATCGCGGTCGCAGTCGGCACTGTGATCTACGCGCAGACCTCATCTCCCAGTGATCAGCTTCCAACGTTCCGCACTGGAGTCGACATCGTCGAGCTCGACGTGACGGTGCTCGACAAAGATCGCCATCCAGTCACTGGATTGACCGCCGCGGATTTCACCATTCTTGAAAAGGGTAAGCCGCAGCCGATCGTCGCGTTCTCGGAGATTGTCGTGCCTCCGCCCCCGCCATCTTCAGCGTCGTGGATGCGCGAAGCCCCGCTCGACGTCGTTTCCAACGAGGAGAATCGCCGTCTCGTCACGATCGTGATGGATGATGCTTACACCAGCTTCGATCCGGACATCATGAAGCGGGCAAAGCAGATCGCCAGAAATGCGGTTGACGAACTTGGCCCACGCGATCTGGCTTCCGTCGTGTTCACATTTCAAGGGCGCGCGCAAAGCTTCACATCGGATCGGTCACAGCTGTTGCGCGCAATCGACTCGTACGCGCCGAAGGTGACCGGCGGCATGGGACCTCCAGCCGTCTGCCAGCCAATCCATCGCTCCTGCGACGTCGATACGTTGTCGCTCGTTGCGTCAACACTTCTCGCCGCACCGCCAGGGCGGAAGATCGTGATTCTCGTGAGCGGCGGCCGGACGTTCACATTTGGCGCAATTGGCGATCCCGCGGCGCGCAACGAAGCGACGGAGTTGATCGAGCTGTTCAGGGATCTTCAGCGCGCAAATGTGACGGTCTATGCATTCGATGCGCGCGGGCTTTTGCCGTCCGGCTCGATGACAGCGGAGAAGGGAACTGCGCCGGTTGCAAGCCACAGTGGAGACCGCGTCGTGACCGTTGGCCTATTGAATGAATCGCTCTATTCATTCACCGAGAGCACTGGTGGCCGGGCCTGGGCGAACATGAACAATCCCGAGGCGCACGTGAGCGAGGCGTTCGGGGAGAGCAGTTCGTACTATTTCATCGGCTTCAGAGCGGCCAGCGAGGGCACTGGCAAGGACTTCCGCAAGGTCGACGTCAACGTAAAGCGGCCGGGACTCTATGTGTCGACCCGGAATGGCTACTTTTCGTCCGGAACCAAGAAGCGCCCAACCGAAATCGTCACTGGTTTGCCGAGCGGTGATCTGCGGATTTACGCCGCGGCCTCGGCGGTGGCTGTGCCTGATCGTCGAGAAGCGGAAGTCATTCTCGCTGCTCGCATTGATCCGACAAGTCGCGACCCGGGTCCTACGACCGTGGAACTGACCGCGATGGCGGTTGACCTCGAAGGCAAGACGCACGGAACGCAGCGGCAAACGATGACGATCACGCCGAGCGCAAACGCCGCTGCCGACCCTGACCTTCCAGCGCACCTTCCGCTGCGTCCGGGCCGCTACATGATCCGCGTTGCGGCAAGCTCTGAGGGCAAGTCAGGCTCAGTCTTTGTCGACGTCGAAGTGCCGGACTTCGCGAAGGAATTGTTGTCAGCCTCCGCCCTGACCCTTCAGCGGCATCCCGCCGCACCGATCACAGACAAGGTCGTCGCAGAACTCGTTCCGGTCATGCCCTCTACGCATCGACAATTCCTCGCGTCAGATGACGTCGGGGTGTTCGTGCGCGTCTATCAGGGAGGGAAGGGAAGGATCGTACCGGTGCAGGTGTCGGCAAAAGTCAGAGACGAAAAGAACAGCGTCAGGAGCACGCAGGAGGCGATGCTGGAACCTGCAGACTTTTCAACCGCCCGTTCGGCAGACTATCGCGTGTCGTTGCCTCTCGCGCATCTGTCTCCCGGAGCTTATCTGTTCGAGTTCGACGCCCAATCAGGCACGCGTCGCGTACGGCGAACCGCACGTTTTTCAGTCGCGCCCAGTCGATAGTGCATGAGAGATTCGACCTACGTCGAACCTCCCATGCCTGTCTGTGTTCATCCGCGTTCTTCCGCGGCTTTTAGTCTTTGGTCATCGCCAGGCCAGAGACGGTGGCGTCGGTGTTGTGGGCGAAGCGGACGCCATAGACGCCGTCAGTCGACTTCAGCTTGCCCGCGGTCACGAGCGACGCCTTGTCGTAGCTCCCGACGACCTTGCCATTGATCGCACATTCGACCTTGTCCCCCTTCACCGACACTGCGATGTCCTGGGTGACCGGCTGATCCTTGCCCGGCGCCTTGTGGATCGCGTCGTTCGGCTCGCCGCGGCGGCCGTTCACCTGGAACGGATCGGGCCCCATGCCGCGGACAATGAAGGTGCCGTTGCCGTAGGCGGCGCAGTAGAGGTAGCTCTGCTGCGGCGTGCCCATGTCGTTTCCGGCAATCACGATCCCATAGGGATGCGGGTGGTCGTTGAGGTTCATGTATTTCGGCTCGGTGAACGTCGCTTTGACCGTGTAGTTGCCAGTCGCCTTATTCGCAGGATTCCAATAGGTGATGGCCGGCCCGGTAACGACGTGCAGATCCTTGCCTTCTTGTGAGAGCTTGGCATCGCTGACCTGGCCGGAGCCGTCGGCCTTGCCCTGCCAGCCCGAGACGGTGATGCCGCCGCCAGCAACCGTGCGGTTGGCCTCCTGCGGGGCCTGAGCCGAAGGCGTGAGCGGGACGAGCGAGGCAAGCGCCATCGCGAGCGCGGAACCGTATACCAGACGCATATCCTGTCCTTTCCTCTTGAAGGCCATCATCGGGCCGAATGGGGAGTATACGACGTTCTGAATCCCTGATCACTAATCGCTAATCCCGAATCGCTAATCGTGAATCGCTAATCCTTGAATCCCAGAATCCTTGAATCGCTTCACAAGTCCGACTCGATCCACTATTGTGGCCAAGCGGTAACAGCATATGTCAATGACCCATCTCTCGCGCCGCGACTTTCTTCAGGTCACAACAGGAGCCGGGGCGTTCGCGTCGCTGATCCCGGTCCGCACTGGTCCCGACGTTGGCCCCGCGTGGCAGCCACCCGAAGTCGGTACCGGGTGGTTCGACAAGCCGATGCGATGGGTGCAGCTGACGCTGGTCGAGAACGATCCCGGCACGTTCGATCCCAAGTTCTGGCTCGACTATTTCAAACGTCTGCATGCCGACGCCGCCACCTTGAGCGCGGGTGGCATCGTCGCGTACTACCCGACGAAGGTGCCCTTGCATCATCGAAGCGCGTGGCTCGGCGACACCGACCCATTCGGAACGCTTGTCGCTGGATGCCGCTCGATCGGGATGCACGTCGTCGCGCGAACCGATCCGCATGCGGTTCGTGAAGACGTGCGCGCGGCGCATCCTGACTGGATTGCGCGCGGCGCCGACGGAGAGCCACGGAGACACTGGGCGAATCCGGAACTCTGGGTGACGTGCGCGCTCGGACCGTACAACTTCGATTTCATGGATCAGGTGCATCGTGAAATCGTCCAGCAGTACAAGGTCGACGGCATCTTCTCGAACCGATGGGCACAGCAGGGAGGCGACTGCTACTGCTCGAACTGCCAAAAGAATTTCAAGGACGCGACCGGAATGGATCTGCCGCGGAGCAACGACCGGCGCGACCCGGCGCGACGGGCGTTCGTCGCCTGGCGCAAGCAGCGGCTCACCGAGCTGTGGAAGAAGTGGGATGCGACGGTGCACTCGGCAAACCCCGAGGCGAGCTTCATTCCCAACGGTCCGCCCGATTTGAAAACAGCAGGCGAACTTGCTGCGATTCAGTTCACCGACAATCAAGCACGACGCGGGGTGACGCCGCCGTGGGCCAATGGCCGGCGGGCCAAGGAATACCGTTCCGTCATGGGACGACGACCGATTGGGGGAATCTTCAGCGTCGGCCTCGAAGAGGCGTACCGCTGGAAGGACTCCGTGCAAAGCGAGCCGGAGGTTCGGCTCTGGGTCGCCGAGGGAACCGCCAACGGAATGCGGCCGTGGGTGACAAAATTCTCCGGCGTCTTGTACGACCGCCGCTGGCTCCCGGCGGTCGAGCGCATCTACGACTGGCATTACGCGCACGAACGGTACTTGCGCAACGAATCACCGCTCGCGCGGGTTGCGCTGCTGCACTCGGAACAGACGGCGGCCGAACATGGCGGGATGGCCCAGGGCGATCGCCACGAAGATCACATGCTCGGGATGTATCACTCGCTGATCGAGTCGCGCGTTCCGTTCGAGCTCGTTCACGAGGCGTTTCTCACACCGGATCGTCTTGACCGTTTCAAACTCTTGATTCTCGCGGACGCGGCGGCGTTGTCTGACGCGCAGTGCCGCGCCATTCGCGAGTACGTCGGGCGGGGCGGCAGTCTCCTCGCCACGTTCGCATCATCTCTCTTCGACGAGACCGGCCGCAGGCGCGACGACTTCGGACTGGCGGACGTCTTTGGCGTGTCCTACAGCGGCCGGATCGAGGGACCGATGCAGAACTCATACTTGAGCCTGGACGCCGATCCGACGACCCACGCGCGTCATCCTGTCCTCGCAGGGCTCGACGGCACGCCCCGGATAATCAACGGTGTGTTCCGACTCGACGTGAAACCGACAATGGATTTTCCGTCGCCGGTTACGCTGATCCCCACATATCCAGATCTGCCGATGGAGGATGTATATCCTCGAGTCGCTCACACCACGACTCGAGAGCTGTATCTGCGCGATCTTGGGCGTAGCCGCGTTGCGTATATCCCATGGGACATCGATCGAACGCTTTGGGATGTGATGTGCGTGGACCATCTCCAGCTGTTGCGAAACACGATCGACTGGACGACGAACGAGCCCGCACCGGCACTGGTCCAAGGACCAGGTGTGGTCGACGTGACGGTCTGGCGTCAACGCGACTCCATCACGGTGCACCTGGTGAATCTGACCAATCCGATGATGATGAAGGGACCGCTCCGGGAAGTGATTCCGATTGGCCCGCAGCGCGTCAGCGTCAAGTTGCCCGATGGCTCACGGCCGAAGAAAGTGCAGCTGCTGACGGCTGGAAAGACAGTTGACTACAAGCTGACAGGCGGCACGGTCTGCGTTCTGACCGTGCCGTCGATCGATGTGCACGAAGTCGTGGCTATTGATCTGTAATCGTTAGTTCGTTGGTTCGTGCGTTCGTTAGTTCGTTGGTTCGTTAGTTCGTTGGTTCGTTGGTTCGTTGGTTCGTTGGTTCGTGGGGCGTTCAGTGGCCGGAATTCGGTGAGCATCGAACCATCGAACCATCGAACCATCGAACTAACGAACAGCGACTTACTTGTCCGGAAGTCCCGCCGGCGCTCTTACCGTTAACCCCTTGCGATCGATGCTGAGGTTGAAGCGCTTATCGAGCTTGGTCCCGTCCGGCAACGCGTACGAGATGGCGTACTGCGCGGCGATATCGTCGGCAATCTGAAGCAGCGCTTTGGTGAAGGCCGCCGTGCTGACGACGTCGATGCGGTGGCCACCAGAGTTCTTGGCGCCATCGCCAAGCACCTGCTCGCGAAAGCTCTCGTCGCCCATCGTCCCGAGGTTGCCGCTGTTGTTGGTCGCGGGTGGTCCGTAGGTGGCGGCAAACATCGTGGCGCCGCTCTGGCGCAGGTCATTCAGAATGGAGGTGGCGGATGGGCCCCCGGCCTGACCGCCGGAGAACGCGACGACCACCATGACCGGCCGTTGCGGCTTCTCGGTCTGGAACGTCTTGGCCATGTCGCCGACGCATTCGGTCACGTTGGACGTCGGCTGCGGGTTCAACGACAGCTCGTTGATCGCCTTCAGCACCGTGTTTACGTCGCCGACGAATGGCACGAGCGTGGTGTTGCGAAGCCCCATCGTAATGAGCGAGATGTCTGCGACGCCGTTCATGCGTTTCACGAATTCGAAGAGCCCCATGCGGGTCTGCGTGTCGCCAATCAGCTTTTCCTCGACCATGAGCGCGAGATGCGCCTTCGTGGTAGCCTTTTCGGCCTTCACGACCTCGCGATCCTTGCCGCCTTCCTTGACCTTGAAGTTGCTCGCGGTGAGATCGGTGACCGGCGCGCCCTTATCGTCCGTGATGGTCACGTAAACCGTCCGGGTGGTGGCTTCTGCCACGAGCAGAATTGGCCGGCCGATGGCCACGGCAAGCACCGCGAGGACCGCAATCGGTGCGAACACACGGATGCGCACTGGACTCATGTCGAACCTCCAGCGCGCAGTATAAACTGGTTACAGGAAAGTGTCTCGAGACTGCACGTTCTTTGTTATTGCTTTTCCGTTATCGGTTTCCGTTCGCGGTTTTTCGTTCGGTTCGGGGCCGCGCTTCAATCGAGAACCACAAACCTACAACTGGAAACTAAAAAACCAAGAACGAAAACCAAACCAAGAACAAAGAACGCAAAACCAAAACCAAGAACAAAGAACAGAAAACGAAAAACAGACGCAGTTCCACCAGGCGATTAATGATGATGCCTCAGAATCGCCGTTTCGTGGTGATGACTCGCGGATTCGATCGGCATCACCCCTCTGGCAATGAGAAGGCTGCCGGCCACGATCATCACGACGGGCGCCGCGAGACGGAACCGGCGGCGCCAGGGCATCGGAATCGACGCCGCCGAGATCGTCAGCGCGAGGAGCGCTGGTACCGTTCCGAGTCCAAACCCGAACATGAAGACGACCGACCGTACGACCGTACCGAGCGCCAATGACGTGGCAAGCGCCGCGTAGAGCAGTCCACAGGGGAGCAGCCCATTGGCGAGTCCGAGAATTGCGTGGCCGCTCAGCGGCCGGCGGCGGGTGAGGGCGAGGGCAACGGTACCGGCGCGGACGGCCAACAACGAACCCGCTGTCGTGACCGGGCGAATCCTCCCTCCAACCGCTCCCAGCGAGCCGACTACCAACAGTGCTCCTGTCGCGACTGCAATTGCGCGGCCCAAACCCGCCGTCGCAGCCGCGTGACCGGTGAAACCTGCGGCCGCCCCGAGGATCCCGTAGATGAATACTCGCGCGCCATGGTAGACGAGCATTCGCGCAAGCGCCGTCGGTCTCGCTGCGGACCGGTTCACAGCGAGAAGAATCGGTCCGCACATACCCGCGCAGTGAACGCTGCCGGCCAACCCGAGCACCAGACCCGACAGAAGGAAGGTCATCGCAGCGTGATCGGTTGCTCGGAGTAGTACTGACGGCCGTCTGCCGACCAGCGAAGCTGTACCAGCCACAGGCCCCTGGCGAAATCACGGACGCGGATGTCCTGTTCGCCACGAACATCCGGCTTCAGCTCGAAGGTGCGATCCGCGGCAACATCGGACGCCCGGTAGAACGTGATCGACCCGCGCGCGGTGGATGCGGTCGCGACTGGGATCGAGACTCGAATGAGATCCGGTTCGTGCCACCGGATCGCAGCTGGCGTCACGAGTGCCTGCGCGTTGCGAATCGCCGCCAGCTGCTCATCCTCGCGCAGTGAGTCCGCATAGTAGTCGGGGCTCACGAGCGACACCGGCCGATTCATGGCGAACACCACGAATCCGCTCGTCGCCGTCGCGAAGGCGATGTAGGTCGCAGCAATTCCAGTTCCCCAATTCATCTTCATGGCACCTGCCTCGTTGTCGACGGACCCACAAACGCCGAGTCGATCTGTTGAATCAGTTCCCCGTTCGAACGCACGGCAAATCGAACTGGCGTGGCAGGGCCCTGCATGGCCGCCGGTGGGAGGCGGAGCAGGAGCCGCGAATTGAGCACGCCATATGCCGGAACCGACGCCGACGATCCCAGCACCGTCACGGTTCCACCCTGAGGCTGAATGACTTCTATGGTGATCGGAGTCGCGTGACCGGATCGATTCAAGGCCTCGAGCGTGTAGAAGTTGGCGAAGTCCCCACCGGCGACGGTTGCGTAGAGCGTTCCCGGCTGCCGCAGGATGACGAAGTCGAGGACCGGTCGGGTGGCAATCAGAACTGACGTGGCGGCGAGCAGCGCGATCCAGACGGTCGCGTACGCCGTCACACGGGTCCGCAACCACGTAATCGAGCCCTTTGCGATCGCGTCCGGCGATGTGTGGCGGATGAGTCCAGTCGGACGGCCGACACGGGCCATCACGTCATTACAGGCGTCGATACAGGCCGTACAGGCAACACACTCGAGCTGAATGCCGTTGCGAATATCGATGCCGGTTGGACACACGGTGACGCACCGGTGGCAGTCGATACAATCGCCTGCATCGGAAGAACCGTTGTGGCGGCGCATGATGCGCGAGCGGGGCTCACCGCGCGCTGCGTCGTAGGTCACGGTCACAGTTTGCCGGTCGACAAGCGAAGACAGCATCCTGCCGTATGGGCATGCAAGCACGCACGCCTGCTCTCTGAACCGGGCGAACACGCCGTAGAACACGAGGCTGAAGATGGAGATGGCCATCAGCCCCGCGAGATGTTGGCTGGGCGGATCGGTGATGATGCGATAGAGCGGTCCCGCGCCGATAATCCAGGCCAGAAAAACGTTGGCAATCACAAAGGACAGCGCAAAAAAGACCACGTGCTTGATGCATTTCCGCACCGCAGACTCGAGCGTCCACTGACTGCGGTCGCGGCGCAACTGCTGCTCGGCCGATCCTTCAATCGCATATTCGAGCTTCCTGAACAGCATTTCCATGAAGATTGTCTGCGGGCACAGCCAGCCGCACCAGATTCGACCGACGACGACGGTCGACAGCACGATGGTGACCAGCACCGTCAGCGCGAGCGTGACGACAATGTAGAAATCCTGCGGCAGGAACAGGGTGCCCAGGATGACGAAGCGGCGATTGAGCACGTCGAGCAGCATGAGCGGCTGCCCGTGGACGGTGATGAAGGGGGCAAGGAGTAGAAACGCGAGCAGGAACACGCTGACGATCGTCCGCGCCCGATACAGCCGGCCTGCCGGCTGACGCGCATACACCCATCGTCTACGGCCGTCCTTCTCGACACTCGCCAGCTCGTTACGAAACGTGTCGTATTCTTCAGTGGAGACGAAATCCATGGTGGCCCATTACTTACACTGCTTGTCCCGCTCTGCGTCCGGCGGCTTGGGCGCGGTCGGATTCGAACCGCGCTTCGACAACACGTAACTCGCAACCTGCAGTACCTGTTGGTCGGTCAGCGGCTTGCCAATGCCGAACGGCAGCATGCCCTTCAACGGATAGCCGGTGGTGATGCTGTTGACGACGTCCTGGATGGAACAGCCATGCAGCCAGAGGTCGTCGGTCAGGTTCGGCCCGACCAGGCCTCCGAGATCGTTGCGATGACATGAGAAGCACGTGTTGTCGGGCCCTTCGAAGATGGCCCGGCCTTTTTCGAGACTTGCCGGATCGGTCAGGGCGACCAGCGCGGCGCTGCTCTTTGCGGCGTGCGGCCGCGTCGCTGCAGCGCGCGAGGCGGCTTCCAACTCCGCCTGATACTCGGCAGCCATGCCCGCACGTCCGATCAATGGACGCGGCAGCAAGTGGTAGTTCACGAGGTAAAACGCGGCGAAGGCGATGGTGAAGTAGAAGCCGTAGAGCCACCACCGCGGCAGCGCGTTATCGAACTCTCTGATCCCGTCCGCATCGTGATCGAGCAGCTCGTCCTGGTGTTTCGTGTCGCGTGTCTCGTGGCTCATCGCATCCTCTCCCTCTCGGCGGCGCGTTCCGTTTCATCGAGCGGGATGGCAGCCAGGCCGTGGGCGCGGTCGACGTCCATGCGCGCTACCGAAATGAGCACGGCGGCGAAGACGATCACGAAGAGCACGAGGGAGACAACCGGGAACACTTCGATTCCGGCGATCGATAAAAGAATCTCTTTGTACATTACTGACCTCCGGCGCCGGTCGCGGCGCCAGCGATGCCAGCTGCAGCCGCAGGTTTGATATCGGTGCCGAGCCGCTCCAAGTAGGCAATCAATGCGATGATTTCGCGATCCGGGTTGGCCTCCACGCCTCCGCGCGTGAGGCCGTCGGCAATCGAGTGTGCCTGCGCTCGAAGTTCGGCTTCTGCGCGGCGTTCGAACCCGGCGGGGTAGGGGACGCCAAGTCTCTGCATGGTGATGATCTTTCCCTCGATATGGGAGGTGTCGAGGTCGTCGTCATACAGCCACGGATAGCCGGGCATGATCGATCCTGGCGAAGTCGCCCCGGGTTGCTTCATGTGCACGAAATGCCACGAGGGCGGATACTTGCCCCCTTCGCGATGCAAGTCGGGACCTGTTCGCTTCGACCCCCACAGGAACGGATGGTCGTAGACGAACTCGCCCGCCTTCGAGTAGTCGCCATAACGGGCCGTCTCGGCGCGCAACGGCCGGATCATCTGTGAATGGCAGCCAACGCAGCCCTCGCGAATATAGAGGTCGCGTCCTTCGAGCTCGAGTGGAGTGTACGGTTTCACTGACGCGATCGTTGGCACGTTCGACCGAATCAACGCGGTCGGTACGAATTCCACGATGCCGCCGACAGCGACTGCGGCAAAGGTCCAGAGGGCAAACTGCACCGGGCGGGATTCGAGCCGGCGATGCCAGGCTGATGCCGGCGCAGGCGCCACCTTTATCAGAGCGGGAGCCTGCGCGGATTCATCCGCGAGGAACGAACCCTGGCGTGCGGTGCGATAGAGGTTGTACGCGGCCACGAGGCCGCCGAGCATGAAGAGGCCTCCGCCAGTCGCGCGCAGCGCATACATCGGGCGGAGGCGAACGACGGTCTCGAGGAAGTTGGGATACTGAAGCGTGCCGTCCGCCGTGAACTGCTGCCACATCAAACTCTGCGTGATGCCAGACACATACATGGGAATGGCGTAGAAGAGGATGCCCAGCGTGGCGAGCCAGAAATGTACGTTCGCCAGCCGCTCGGAGTACAGCCTCGTCCGGTAGATGCGCGGGATGATGAAATACAGCATCGCGAACGAGAGGCCGCCGTTCCATGCCATCGCGCCGAGATGGACGTGGCCGATGATGTAGTCGGTGTAGTGGGTAAGCGCGTTGACGTTCTTCAGCGACATCATCGGCCCTTCGAACGTCGTCATCCCGTAGGCCGTCACGCCGACAACCATGAACTTCAACACCGCGCTTTCACGAACGCGATCCCAGGCGCCACGCAGCGTGAGCAGGCCGTTCACCATGCCTCCCCACGACGGCGCGATCAACATCACCGAGAACACGGTGCCGAGCGACTGCGCCCAGTCGGGCAGCGCGGTGTACAGCAGATGGTGTGGTCCGGCCCAGATGTAGAGAAAAATCAGCGACCAGAAGTGAACGATCGATAGCCGGTACGAGAACACCGGCCGGTTCGAGGCCTTGGGGATGAAGTAGTACATCACTCCCAAAAACGGCGTCGTCAGAAAGAAGGCGACCGCGTTGTGGCCGTACCACCATTGCACCAGCGCGTCCTGCACGCCCGCATACATCGAATAGCTCTTCAGCAGGCTGACCGGTAACTCCAACGAATTGACGACGTGAAGAAGGGCGACCGTGATGAAGGTGGCAAGGTAGAACCAGATCGCCACATAGAGGTGCCGCTCGCGGCGGCGCAGCACCGTGCCGAGCATGTTCCACCCAAAAACGATCCAGACACCGGCGATCAGCAGGTCGATCGGCCACTCGAGCTCCGCGTATTCCTTGCTGGTTGTGAATCCCAGCGGGAGCGTCACGGCGGCAAGGACGATGATCAGTTGCCAGCCCCAGAAGTGGATGGTGCTTAGCCGATCGCTGAACATGCGCGCCTTGCACAGCCGCTGCAGCGAGTAGTAAACGCCGACGAAGATCGCATTGCCCGCGAATGCAAAAATCGCGGCATTCGTGTGCAACGGCCTCAGCCGCCCGTAGGAGAGAAACGAAAGACCGGAGAGGAACGCTGGAAACACCAGCTTCAGCGCCACGATCAGCCCGACCAGGAAGGCGACGATCGCCCAACCGGCAGTGGCGACCGCGAAATTGCGAACGATGGCGTTGTCGTATTCGAATGTTTCGATTCGCGCCTGCGGTTCGACCGCTCGATCGAGGACCGTTTCAACGAGGGCAGTAGGCATAATGGTCAGTTCTCATCTATTGGGTTGAGTCGGGATCCGGGGTCCGGGGTGCGGGATCCGGCACGCGGGTGTCGAGAAGCACACGAACGGCCGGCGTGCAGGTATCGTCGAACTGGCCGGAGCGCACCGCCCACACAAAGGCGGCCAGAAATCCTGACGCGACAGTACCGCCGGCAGCGATCAGCAGGATGATCACGTTCATGACGGCAGGATCCTCCGTGCCGACCACTGCATCGCACCCCAGCTCAAACCGACGATTGTCAGCGAGCTGACCGGCATCAGGATGGCGGAAGCGAGCGGTGTCAATTGGCCGCGCAACGCCAGCGTCAGGCCGCCGGTGTTGTAGAGCACCGACACCAGGAAGCACACGAACACGACCGTGCGCGCCCGCCTCGAGTAGCGCAGAAACGCGGGCAGCTCCGGCACACGGTCGCCGGCGATGACGGCATCGCATGCCGGCACAATGCAGGCGGTTTCATCGGAGACGGCGATGCCGACGTCGGCTGCCGCCAGCGCTCCGGAGTCGTTCAACCCGTCGCCAACCATCAACACGTGATGCCCGGCGCGGCGGGCTTCCGAAATGAACGTGAGCTTGTCGTGCGGAGTCTGGCGGAAGCGCATCCGCGACCCAAAGATCTCGCTCCAGCGCGAACGCTCGTGATCGTGATCCCCGGAAAGGAGGCAGACATCGTGCGACCGCGCCAGGGTACGTGCGGCGAAGTCGACTCGGGGCCTGATCGAGCTGGACAGCCGCACCGACCCGTATTCGAGCCCGGCACGGACATACGTTCGATCGAATCGATCGCTGTAGTGAGCGGTGCCTGCGCCACTGACAAACGCCTCGGTGCCGATCGCGACCGCGACACCATCGACAACGCCCGAGATCCCATGGCCGGGAGCTTCGTGGAGATCTGTCACCCCGGCGGCTTCGTTTCGAGAACCGGGCTCAATGTAGGCGGCGATGGCGCGGCTGACCGGGTGCGTCGAGTGGAGCGCCAGCTCGCGAACGAGGGCCCAGGCGTTCGCGCTCAGACCCGATGCTTCGAGCACTCGACGCTCGCTCCCCGCCGTCAACGTGCCGGTTTTGTCGAAGGCGATGAGATCGATGCGACTGAGATCGAGCGCGACGGCGGGATGTTTGAGATAGAGGCCTTTGCGGCCTAGCAGGCCCATCGCCGTTCCAAGCGTCAGGGGCGCCGACAGCGTCAAGGCGCACGGGCAGGCAATGATCAGGACCGCAGTGGCGACCGACGCGCTGGCCGTCGCATTGGGCCACCATGCCATCGCACCGGCCGCGGCGATGCCGATCGCGCCAACAGTGAACCAGGCGCCGAACCGTGCGGCGACGTCGGTCAGCCACCTCGATTTGGCCTTGGTAAAGATCGGATTGTTCCAGAGGCTGGCCAGGTAGCTGTGCGAGACCTCACGGAGCACGCGGAGCCGCAGGACGTCGGTGGTCGCGCGCCCTCCGGCTCGAACCACTTCTCCCTGCTGGACCGCGACTGGGGCCTGCTCGCCGGTGACGAACGCGTAGTCAACGTGTCCCGATGCCGCGATCAGTTGCGAATCAGCGGGTACGACTTCCCCCGGCCGGATCTCGATGCAATCTCCCGGTTTCAGCTGTTCGAGCGGGACGAGCTCGATCGTGGCAGCCCGCTCGACGCGGACCGAAAGCGGCAGGAACGATCGATACGTGCGGTCGAAGGCAATTCGATCGAACACCTTGTGCTGAAAGAGGCGGCCAAGCAGCAGAAAGAACACGAGGCCGGCGAACGAATCGAGGAAGCCTTCGCTGTGACCGGTGGCGATGTCGAAGAGGCTGCGGACGAAGAGAACGGCAAGGCCGAGCGCGACCGGCACTTCGATGGCCATCGATCGGCCACTAAGCGCTTCCCATGCGGTTCGAAAGTACGGCGCAGCGCTGAAGAGCAGCACCGGTACCGCGAGCGCGATGTTCAACGCATCGAAGAGGTGCTGAAACGCCGGGTCGAGCGGTGCCCCGTTCGCATAGCGGGGAATACTGAACAGCATGATGTTGCCGAATGCGAAACCGGCAACACCGATGCGCAAGTAGAGGGTTCGGCGGCTCGCCGGCACTGGATCGCGCGAGTCCTCCGGCGAAAGCGCCGGCTCGTAGCCGACGGCGGCCAGCTGCTCGGCAATCGCCCGCAGCGAGGTCGTCGCCGGCTGAAAGTCGACATGGACCGCTCGTCGGAGGAGATCGACTTCAGTGCGGAGAATCCCTGGATCGAAGCGCCAGAGTTGCTCCAGCAGCCACACACACGACGAGCAATGAATCGCCGGCACTGGAAACGTGACGCGCGCGATCGAGCCGTCGTTGAACGCGATCAATCGATCGGCAACGGCGGGGTCATCAAGTGCGGCGAACCGGCCCGCATCGCGCCGGCTGGTCTCCTTTTGGGAGGTGCCAGGGTTGATGTCGCAGGCGTAAAACGCCCCCAGTCCGGCGCGCTGGAGCAGTGCGAATACCGCTTCACACCCGCGGCAGCAGAAGTCGCCGTCGCTCGACGTGACGGCGCCCGCTCGACAGGGATCGCCGCAGTGACGACACCGGGACAGAGCGAGGCTGGGCAGAGGTTCGGCGGCGGCGATCTCCATCGATGCCGGCCATATCGCAACGCGAGTACCTGCGCGATTTCCGCGGCAATCAGGCGATCGGGGGGCAGACTGCCGGATTTCCGGCAGTCTGTGAACCAGCGCTACAATTGGGGGGCAAGTTGTTACGATCAAGCGGCGCGAGCCGCGAGCGACCCTGCGACAGGTCTGGCCGTAGCGCGAATAGTTACCCTGCGCGCGGAGGCGGAGACCCCAGCGCAAGTAAGCGATGAGGTGCCCAATGGACGCCCGAGACTCTGGAAGCCCGCTTCTACCGAAACCCGTCGATCAGTTCCGCGATTACGCGCACGCGCGGCCGGTGGTTGAACAGTTCTACGCGCTCAACCACGCGAACCAGACGCTGGATTTTGTGCTCGCGAAGAAGCGCGAATACCTGCCGCGGCAGCGCAAGGCGATGACGGTGTGGGAGTCGCTCGATTACCTGAACACGGTGGTCGACGACAGCGATCCGGACATCGACTTCACGCAAATCGAGCACGCCTTGCAGACGGCCGAGTCGATCCGCGCCGCGAACCAGCCTCGCTGGTTCATCGTGACCGGGCTCATCCACGATCTCGGCAAGATTCTGTGCCTCTTCGGTGAGCCGCAGTGGGCCGTTGTCGGGGACACGTTCCCGGTCGGCTGCCGGTTTTCTCC
This sequence comes from Vicinamibacterales bacterium, assembly GCA_051986585.1. Taxonomy (GTDB): domain Bacteria; phylum Acidobacteriota; class Vicinamibacteria; order Vicinamibacterales; family 2-12-FULL-66-21; genus JALZOC01. The sequence continues at coordinate 17,869 of JBPYFA010000008.1, forward strand.
GAAGATCGTCTACAGCGAGTTCTTCAAGGACAACCCGGATTCACGTGTGCCCGAGTATCAGACCGAATGCGGCATCTACGAGCGGGGCTGCGGGCTGGACAACGTCCACATGTCATGGGGGCACGACGAGTACGTCTACCACGTGGTCAAGGACTATCTCCCCGAAGAAGCGCTCTACATGCTGCGCTATCACTCGTTCTACCCGTGGCACAAGGAGGGCGAGTACACGCACCTGACCAACGAGACCGATCGCGCGATGCTCAAATGGGTCCGCGCGTTCAATCGCTACGACTTGTATTCGAAAGGCGCCCCGCGCCCGAAGGTTGACGAGCTGATGCCGTATTACAAGGACCTCGTCGAGGAGTTTCTGCCCGAGCCGTTGAAGTGGTAGATCAGCTTCCAGCTTCCAGCTTGCGGCTTCCAGCTAGACGTCGGTTGAAGGTTCGAGCTGGAAGCTGGCAGCTGGGAGCTGGAAGCTTCAATTCAGCATCAAAGGCTTCGCCGCCTTCGGCTGCGCCGCGTTGTAATCCTCGCCTAACAGCATCGCCACCGTGGCGGCGACCTGCGATTGGGTGACCTTCACGTCCGATCGAGCTCCCAGCGCCGCAACCCCAGGACTCATCACCGCCATCCAGATCTGATCCGACTCCGGCACTTTCTCGCCGTGGCCGGTCCAGTTCTCGCCGGTGTTGCCGCGTCCATGATCGGTCGCCAGCACGAGCGCGGTTGTGCCGGCATATTCCGGCATTGACTGTGCCGTGTCCCACAGCTTGCGGATGAAGCGGTCGTCCCGCCACGCACTATCAAGATAGAGGTCGTATCGCCGGCCGTGCGCCCATTCGTCGGTCTCGCCGAGCATCACATACAACACTCGAGGCTTGTTCTTCTTCAGGTATTCGAGCGCGCCAAAGCCGGTCGGCGCATCAGCGCGGGTCTCGCCCCAGTAGGGAGGCAGGTCGGCCGCGAACTCGTTGATCGCTCGCTCGCGTTCGGTCTTCGCATCCGCGATCGGCGCGCCGTCGCCGTTGGCCGGTAGGTGGCTGCGCTCGACATTGACGATCCAGGGCAGGAGTTCCCACGAAGCAAACGCCGCCACTCTTCCGGAGAAGCGCGGCCTTCCGTTCAGCCACTCGAGCACGGTCACATTCGGATTGGGCTTGCGATCGTTGCTATCGATTCGTGGATCGGGGAACCCGGACAGGATTTCGTTGTAGCCGGGATAGGAAAACCGCATGCCGTTGGTCACCCGCGCGTCGCTGCCCTTTGACGGATCGCCAAATATCTGACCGTTCTTGCCGACGACGGTCCAGAAGAACGGCATCAGTTTCTCGCGCCGTGCGTCAGCGGTGGCGCCGCCGAAGCGTGTCTCGAGCTTCGCTTTCGCGGCCTCAGATACACCGCCTTCCTTCTGGGTCAGCAGATCGGACGACATGCCGCCAAAGACCTCTTGCCAGCGCATTCCGTCCATCGTCACGATCAGCACATTCCGGATGGGCTTCGCCGGCGGAATCTGGGCCGTCGCGGCGATTTCCGGCGCCCACCTGAAGGAAAGAACCAGCGCTGAGCAGAGGAGGAGCGCGAGCGCGATTAGGGACGAAAGTCGCTTCATGAGCGCGAATTATATTCTGGGGGGTATGGTCCGTTACCGTTCACTGGAAACTGGAAACTGGAAACTGGAAACTGGAAACCGGAAGCTGGAAACTGGAAGCTGGAAAATGAAAACTGGAAGCTGGGTTACATTTCCCCGAGGCCAGATCGCGCGATAACGAGTCCAAAGGTCGAACCGTCCTCTCGCGTGGAGGTCCTCATGATGAAGCGCCTGATTGGAACTCTTCTGTCGGCGACAGCGATTGCCGGGTTTGCGGCCGTCGTGCCTCGTACCCTTTCCGCGACCGACTCGAACCTTACCGTTCACGAATGGGGCACTTTTACTTCGATTGCCGGGGCGGACGGTCAGGCGGTGGAGTGGCGCCCGCTGACTGGGCCGTCCGACTTGCCGTGTTTCGTGACGACCCTGAATCCCAACAGCATCAAAGTGAACCTGCAGGGTGGCATTCCCGGGCTGAAGGCACCGGTTCGGATGGAGACGCCGGTGCTCTATTTCTATTCGCCGTCGGCAACCACGGCGCGCGTGTCGGTCAGCTTTCCGCAGGGACTGTTTTCGGAGTGGTATCCACAGGCAACCGTCGGTCTGACGCAGCAGGGGAACAGCCGCCAGTGGCAGTGGCAGATCAAGTGGTCGAATGTCGAGATCGCACCCGGCGCAAAGGAGGCGTTCCCGACCGAGCCTGACAACAGCCACTACTACGCCGCGCGCGAAACGGATGCCGCTCCTGTCGTCGTCGGCACGCAACAGGAGAAGTTTCTTTTCTATCGAGGGGTCGCAAGTTTCTCAGTTCCCGTGAAGGTCACAGTTGCGGACGACGGCAATATTGCTGTTTCGCAAGGCACCGATCAGCCGATCGACACGTTCGTTCTCTTCGAACGTCGAGGCACCAGCTTCGGCTATCGGATCGTGTCAACCGGCAAAAGCAATTTGACCATTGAGCGGCCGCGCTTGACGGGCAACCTCGACTCGCTGAAGCAGGACTTACGGAAGATGCTCACTGAACGGGGACTCTATCCGCGCGAGGCAGCGGCAATGGTCGACACCTGGCGGGATTCATGGTTCGACGAAGGCGCGCGGCTGTTCTATCTCCTTCCACAGGCGACGGTGGACCGGATTCTTCCACTCGACATCGATCCGAAACCGTCGAGCATCACCCGGGTATTCGTCGGCCGGATCGAGGTGGTGACGCACGAGATCGAGTCTGAGGTGGTCGCGGCCCTTCGTACAAACGATCAACCGGTGCTGCGAAAGTACGGTCGCTTCCTGGAACCGATTTCCGAGATGGTTCGCGCGCGGCTCGCGACGACACACGACGAAGCGAAGATCGATCAGTCGCTGGCGGCTCTGGTATTGAAGCCAAGAGCGATGTGCCAGGCACCAACCGCGGAGAAAACCGCGAGCTCGACGAAGCCGTCCGTTCAATGATTTCGGGCATCTGCCGTCTCAGTCAGACGCTGTTTGTGACGGCTATCGCGTGCCTTGCCGCGATGGCCGTCACCGGCGCGCAACGCACAACTCCACCCTCAACATTCGATGTCGCCGTGTACGGCGGCACCGCTGGTGGCGTGATCACCGCGGTCGGCGCCGCGCGTGAAGGCCTGAACGTTGCGCTGGTTGAGCCCGGTCGTCATATGGGTGGAATGGTCTCGGGCGGCCTTGGCTGGACCGACTACGGCCGCAAGGAAGTGATCGGCGGCTATTCGTTGGAATTCTTCGAGCGTGTCGGTGCGAAGTACGGCCGGCCAATCGAGTGGCACTTCGAGCCTCACGTCGCTGAAGCGGTTTTCAACGATCTACTCAAAGAAGCTGGCGTGCGCGTGATCTTGGGAAGCCGTTTGCGCGAGCGGGGCGCGGTCGTCAAGAACGGTACACGCATCGATCGGATCACGCTGGATAGCGGAGCGGTGATTCGTAGCCGAATCTTCGTGGACGCCAGTTACGAAGGGGATCTGATGGCGCAAACCGGCGTGTCCTACACCTGGGGACGAGAGGGCATGAGCGAGTACAAGGAATCGCTCGCGGGTGTCAGGGAGCACACCCCACTCCATCAATTTCGAGCGCCCGTTTCACCGGTCGACGCCGCAGGCAAGTTGCTCCCGGAAATCATGCCTCGTACACCGGATGCGGTTGGCGCCGCGGACAGGCGCGTGCAGGCGTACAACTTCCGCCTGTGCATGACGAAGACTCCAGAGAACCGCGTCGAGTGGCCCAGGCCAGCGAATTACTCGGCCACCCGCTACGAGCTGCTGGCGCGTTATCTTCCTTCCTTCGAGAAGACGCTCGGCCGGCCGCTTGGGATCAACGACG
>JBPYFA010000009.1:0-7056 GCA_051986585.1 Vicinamibacterales bacterium
GCCAAAGCGCCCACCAATCCGGTCTACCAATACCATCTCGGTCTCGCCCAATTGAAGCAGGGCAACGACGCACAGGGGCGCGCCGCGCTGAAACGGGCCTTGTCGCTGAAGCCCGATTTCAATGGCGCAGACGTCGCGCGCAAAGCGCTGGAAGAGAAAGAAACAAAGTAGACGTCGAACGCGAGGCGCTCAGGGAATTCAGCATTCAGAATTCTCAGCCGATACCGGTTCTGAAATCAGTTTTGGTCAGTCCCCTCTGAACTGCAGCGCCTCGGCGAGATGGTTGGCTCCGATGTCGACGGCGCCGTCGAGATCTGCGATCGTCCGCGCGACACGGAGTACGCGATCGTGCCCGCGCGCGGTCAGCGCCAGCCGAGAGAGTGCGAGATCGAACATTCGCCGGGCGTCGCGATCCAGCGGCGTTCGCGCGCGTAGCAATCGGCCCTGCAATCGCGCATTCAACTTTCCGTCTCGCGCCATCTGTCGAGCCCTCGCCTGAACGACGCGCGTTCGAATCGTCGCCGACGGCTCGCTCGCCGCCGCGGTCGAGAGTTCGCGCGCCGGGAGTGCAGCGACCGAAACCGTGAGGTCCATGCGATCACGCAGCGGGCCGGACAGTCGCGAGGCATATCGCGCAATCTGAATCGGCGAACAGCGGCAGGGGCGAACCTCGTCTCCATGAAAGCCGCACGGACAAGGATTCATCGCGCCGATCAACATGAAGCGCGCCGGGAACGACACGGTCCGCAGAGCGCGTGCGATGCGCACGCATCCTTCCTCCAGCGGTTGGCGAAGAACCTCGAGCACGCTGCGGCTGAACTCTGCCATCTCGTCGAGAAACAACACGCCGTGATGCGCGAGGCTGATTTCGCCCGGGCGTGGATTCTGCCCTCCACCGACGAGCGCCACATCGGAGATCGTGTGATGCGGTGCACGGAACGGCCGTTCGGTCATCAACCCGTGGCCAGCGCCCAGCAGCCCGGCGACGGAGTGAATTGACGTCACCTCGAGCGCCTCGTCGAACACGAGTGCCGGAAGAATGCCGGCAACACGGCGCGCCATCATTGTCTTGCCGGATCCCGGTGGTCCAATCATCAGCGTGTTGTGACCGCCGGCTGCCGCGATTTCAAGCGCTCGACGCGCCAGTGCCTGCCCGTGCACGTCGGCGAAGTCTCCCTCCGATCTTGGCGCGGGACTGAGCATCGGAGCCGCATTCGTATTCGGTGAACGCGCCCGAAACGCGGCCGGATCGTTCAGCGCGCTGACCGCTTCGTCCAGTGATCGAACGGGGTAGAGCTGCAAGCCCTCGACAACGGCCGCCTCCGCGTGATTCGGACTGGGAAGCAGGAGCCCGCTGAACCGTTCGCGGCGCGCCGCCGCGGCAACGGGAAGAACACCGCGCGCCGACTGAATGCCGCCATCGAGCGACAGTTCACCAAGCACGAGCACGTCGTCGACGTTCCGCCGCGTGACGACGCCATTGGCGGCGAGCACACCTAACGCGATCGGGAGGTCGAACGAGGAGCCGGCCTTGCGGATGTCGGCCGGTGCCAGGTTTACCGTGACCCGGTGCTCGGGGAACTCGAACCCCGAATTACGAATGGCGCTGCGGACGCGGTCGCGGCTTTCCCGCACCGACGTGTCGGGAAGGCCAACCATCGTGACGCCCGGAAGCCCGAACGACACGTCGACTTCCACGGCGACGGTACTGGCCTCGATGCCGAATACCGCTGCGGTCCGGACACAGGCGAGCATCGAGGGGCCTCGATGCAAGGACCAGGACGGCCGAGTTTTATTGAAGATTTGCGAAGAATGAGGACTGAAGATCGCAGCTTCCGCGACGTCTTAGACTGTGGGGCGTTGCGAAACGTGCTGCACCAGGAACACGCAAAGAGCGTGTAGTCGGACGACCCCTAGTAGACGGCACCAGGGTCGCCCGCGATGCTCCACGGACGCCCCTAGCGCGGGGGCTTTGGCACGGTGACCGCCGCTTGACCCGCTGCTATAGCAGCACGTTACGGGTCTACTGTTTGACGATCTTCAGGCGTGTGCCCGCGACGATCGAATTGCCGCGGAGCTGATTCCAGCTTTTCAGCTTCGCCACGGTCGTGTCGAAGAGTTCGGCGATCGAGAAGAGGGTGTCGCCCCGCTTCACCTTGTACACGATAGTGCGGGTATGGGCTGGCGCGTCCGGAATCGTCGCACTGCCGGTGACCGGCCGGGAGGCCAACTCCGCCGGGGGCGTACGATCGGTTCGCGAGGCGAGCAAGGTGGCCGGTGCGCGCGGGATGATCAGCTCCTGGCCGCCGAGGACCCTCGACTTGATGGACAAGCTATTGGCTTCGGCGAGATCGGTGCGGCTGACTCCCAGCTTGCGAGCGATGCTCGTGAGCGAGTCGCCAGTCTTGACCGTATACCACTTCAGCGCGTTCAGCTCGGCCGGCGACGCGTCGGCCAGTTTCGCCTGGAACTGATCGGCGGTTCCCGCTGGCAGCTTCAATTCGAACGCTGGATCTTTGACCGGTGTGGTCCATCGGCGAAGCTGGGGATTGAGTGCCTGAATTTCGTCGATGGATGAGCCCGTCCACTCGGCGACGCGACGGAGATCGATGGCGCGCTGAACGTTGACTTTGTCGTACGCGGCCGGCTCGCTCGTCGCCACATCGAATCCGTACTGGACGGGATTTTTCGCGACGATGATGGCGGCGAGGATCAGAGGAACGTATTCCCGCGTCTCGCGCGGCAAGTAACGCGACGACTGCGACAGCTCCCAGAAATCTTCCTTGCCGGAACGCTTCATGGCGCGCTGCACGCGGCCAGGACCGCCGTTGTAGGCGGCGAGGACGAGATTCCAGTCGCCGTCGAACAGCTTGTTGAGGGTCTTGAGATACTTGGCCGCCGCAATCGTCGCCTTTTCCGGATCGGAACGTTCGTCGATATACCAATCGTGATGGAGGCCGTTCTCGAGCGCCGTCGCCTTCATGAACTGCCACGGTCCTTTGGCGCTCGCCTTCGACACCGCGTTTGGCTTGAAGCCGCTCTCGATGATCGGAATGTACGCGAGGTCGAGGGGGAGGCCTTCAGCCCGGAAGACACTCTGAATCATCGGAAGGTACTGCGCGCCGCGGGTCAGCCCTTCCTGAATGAAATCCCGAAGCCGTCCCTGGAACAGTTCCACGTATGCGAGCACGCGCGAGTTCTGGGGAATCGGAATATCGTGTTCGGTGGCGGCGAGATCTTCCTTGACGGTTTCGGTAGTTTCGGGTGCCGCGTCCGGCTTGGGAAAGGTCGCGATGGTCAGGAGCTCGTCAATCGATGCCGGTTCGGCTTTGTTCTCGACGAAGCCATCCCCCTGACGCAGGGCAGTGACTTCGTAGGCGTTGATGCGATCGACGAGTCGATCGAAATGCTCGCGAAGCCGTGCGTCAGTCCGGGCGCCGTAGGGAGACTCGAGCAGCACGTCCACGGCACGATCGAACTCCGTGCGGGCGCGTTCGAGGTGGCCCATATTCAATTCGCGCTCGCCAGCCTGGAAATGGGCCTGTGACGAGGCGATCAACGACGCAATCGGGTCGGGAGGTGGTGGTGGGGGAACGACGGCAGGCGCCGCTGGCGCCTTGACTGAATCGGGAACCGGGACGGCCTGGGCTTTCGGCTTCGGGTTTGAGCCGCACGCGGTCGTCAAAAACACAACGGCAGCCGCTGCCGGCCACCATGGACGCGTCGTCATGCTGGGTGCTCCCGCGAGGACAACTGCCGCAGCCCGGACTGCAAGGCGAATGCCCCCGTTGAGGTCGCCCCCCAGCCAGCCCTCGTCCTCGTCACGTAACCATGAGAGGGGAGAGTCTGCCTCGCCGAAGCGCAAGCCGTCGACCGGCTTGCCCCGTCGCTGGCCGCGTAGCCGGCGACGACGCGTGGGGAGGGGCTCCCGTTATTTCCGTTTAACGAACCGTTTGCGCTACCCGCCTTTGAACGAGGACCGACGAAAAACCCTGATAAATCTCAGGTGTCCGCCACGACACGCCGCGGCGGCCGGGAACCCTACAAGTTGCTGGGAGTAAAAGGATAACATCCAGCCGAGCCGGAGGTCAACTCTAACCCCAAGCTGCTCAACAGTAAGCGTTATCGTGCGTCAGTGCGGCCAGCCTGCTTGCACGAAGATCCGGCTCTGCTCGCCAAGGTCTCTGGCGGCGGGAGTAATGATTGTTTTTTCGCCGACGACAATCTTTCGTCCCTGCTTGAGGGCCTGCCGAACGTCGTCTTCGCATACGAAGTCTGCCGCTTTTTGCACGGTGGGCGGCGGGAGTGTCGCTGCGGGGACAGCCGCAGGCGCACTTGCGACCGAGGGGCCTTGCGGCTCAGGCGTGGGCGGAGCGGCCGCTGGTCCTGACTCCGGACGGGTGTAGCCGCGGGAGGCGAGGAACTCGTCGATGCGGCGCGCCAGTGGAGCAGCCGCAATGCCACCCGGTGCACGGGGCGGTTGAGGCGCCCGCGGCAGTGGCGCCGCCTCCGGAACAGCTACGTCGCGGCGAACAGGAGCCGGGGAGGTTTCGTACGCGAGCCGCTTGATATTCAGCAGGTGACGCGGCGAGATGTTGTCCGACGTGATGTTGCCTCCCCACCCACCGCACCCGAGTGTCATGGATGGATCGAGACCGGTCGTCAAACCGATGGAGCCCAAGGTCGTCGGCGTGTTGACGACGATTCGGAAAGCGGGCTTCTTCAGGCCGAACTGAAGGATCACATCGTCGTTGCGGGAATGGATGGACATGGTATGGCCCATCCCTCCGTAGCGGAGGATTTCCTTGCACCGCTCGCAGCCGTCACGCCAGTCCTTCACGACATAAAACGAAAGGACCGGACACAACTTCTCAATCGAAAGCGGGTAATCGCGGCCGACTCCGGCAAGCTCGGCGATCAGCACGCGGGTTGTCGGTGGGACCGCGATTCCGGCCTGCTGGGCGATATACGTGGCAGGTCGTCCGACCAGCTTCGGATTCGGGAGGCGCTGCGGTGTGACCAGGAGTCGCCCCACCGCGTCGATCTCCGACGGCGTCATGAAATGGGAGCCGTTGGCGACGAACTGCCGCTTCACTTCCTCGACCAGCGGCGCGTCACAGACGACGGAGTTCTCCGAGGAGCAGAGCAGTCCGTTATCGAATGTTTTCCCGGTGACAATGTCCCGGACCGCCTTGGGAATGTCGGCGGTCGCCTCGATGTAGGCCGGCGCATTCCCCGGTCCGACTCCATACGCTGGCTTGCCCGCACTGTAGGCGGCACGGACCAGACCCATCCCCCCGGTCGCAAGGATGACGGCGGTCTCGCGCGCTTTCATCAGTTCCTGCGTGCCTTCGAGGGTGACGGTCGTCATCCAGTTGATTCCGCCGTCAGGCAGTCCGGCCTTGCGGGCGGCGTCGTTCATGATTTCCGCGACTCGTGTAATGCATCGCGCGGCGGACGGGTGCGGACTGATGACGATCGGACAGCGCGCCTTGATCGAGATCAGAATCTTGTAGATCGCCGTCGATGTCGGGTTCGTGGAGGGCACGATCGCGGCTACGACACCGAACGGTTCGGCGATTTCGATAACCTTTTTGTCTTCCAGGCGGTTGATCACGCCGACCGTCTTCATTGGCCGGATGAATTCGTACACCTTTTGCGACGAAAACAGGTTCTTCTGGACCTTGTCGGCAACGACCCCGTACCCCGTCTCCTCATGGGCGAGGCGAGCGAGCGCCTCGGCGTGCGGCGTCACCGCCGCGGCCATCGCATCGACAATCGCGTCGATCTGTTGCTGCGACAGTTCGGCCAGCGCCGGAGCGGCTTCCTTGGCCCGACGTGCCAGCGAACGAGCTTCGCTGATGGAAGTGAGATCGCGATCGGTCTGAGCCGTGGGCTGCGCCATGCGTGACCGACGGGAAGGTTAGGACGCCTTGGCGTCCTTGAGTTTCGGGAGGATCTTTTCCACTTCAGCGTGAGGTCTGGGAATGACGTGCACGGAGATGAGCTCGCCAACACGACGCGCCGCGGCCGCTCCGGCGTCGGTCGCCGCTTTCACGGCTCCGACGTCTCCCCGCACGAGGACCGTCACATATCCTGCCCCGATGTATTCCTTGCCGACGAGGACGACATTGGCCGCCTTGACCATCGCGTCGGCAGCCTCAATCGATCCGATCAGGCCGCGAGTTTCCACCATTCCCAGCGCTTCGAGCATCAGTCTCCTCGTGAACGAGTGAACGTAACATATTGCAGTAGCTCGGACAACTAAGTTAGCATTCGCCCTTTGTGACTCCCGAGCGTGCGGGGTCCTTTCAGCCTCTTTTTCATCGCGACCGAGTATTCATGTACAGACGTGCTTCTTTGCTTGCCTGCGCCGCCGCGGTGATCTTGATCGCCGCCTCGATTTCCTGCAGTCGAAAGACCGACAACACACCTCCCGTTGCGACGCCGTCGGTGACGTTGAACCACGACAAGGTGCCGATTGGCAGTCCGGTCAAACTGACCTACAAGTTCGTCGTGGCTCCCGATGCCAAGTTCGATACGGACTATTGGGTGTTCGTCCACGTCCTCGATCCGACGGGAGAGTTGCTGTGGAACGACGACCACCAGCCGAACCCGCCGACGTCGGCCTGGAAGCCGGGTCAGACGGTCGAGTACACCCGCACGGTTTTCGTGCCGAACTATCCCTACATCGGGGAGGCGACCATCCGTCTGGGACTTTACGATCGGAACACCACCAACCGGTTGACGCTGAATGCGCCCCAGTCCTCACGGAAGGAATACGTGGTCGCGAAGTTCCAGCTGCAGCCGCAGTCGGAGAACATCTTCCTTATTTATAAGGATGGGTGGCATCCCGCGGAAGTGGCGTCCGACAATGCCGCCTCGGAATGGCAATGGACGAAGAAGACCGCCACCATCTCGTTCAAGAACCCGAAAAAGGACTCGACGTTCTACCTCGATTTCGATGCCCGGACCGACCTCTTCAATCCGCCACAACAGATCACGCTTCGGATCGGCCACGAAACGATCGCAACCTTTCCCGCGACCAACCGTGAC
>JBPYFA010000010.1:0-12302 GCA_051986585.1 Vicinamibacterales bacterium
CGTCGTTCCCATCGCCGCGAAGACGATCGCGATGAGGGCCATGAAGAGCACGGCCATTGGCAGCGACGCGAGGTGCTGCGGGCGGAAGCCGGCGAGGAGGCAGAGCACGATCACGAGTGTGCCCTGAATCATCGACACGGTTGCGCCGCCGAATGTACGGCCAATCATGATATGCAGCCTCGGCACCGGCGCGACCAGCGTCTCCTTCAGGAATCCGAATTGACGATCCCAGAGCAGGCCGATGCCCGAGAAAATGGAGGAGAACAGCACCGACAGTCCGATGACGCCCGGCGCCACGAACTGGAGGTAACTGCCCTGTCCGGCCTTTTCGAAGATCGGCCCCAGCCCGAATCCGAGCGCCAGTAGATAGAGCAGGGGCTGACCGAGTGAAGCGATGACCTGCGCGCGGGATCGTGAGTAGCGCTTGAGCTCCCGCAGCCAGAGAATGTAGATCGCGCTCATCTCATCGCCTCCACATCCGTGCGACTTGCCGCATCTGGTCGGCGGCGTCCGCGCGCTCGTCGCGAATGGTGGTCCCGGTCAGCGCGAGGAATGCCTGCTCCAGCGAGTCGGTCTTGGTCTGGGCCTTGAGTTCCTGCGACGAGCCCTGCGCCACGATCCGCCCGTGATCGATGATCGCGATCCGTTGCGCCACCCGATCCGCCTCGTCCATGTAGTGCGTCGTCAGAAACACGGTGACGCGCTCGGTTTCATTGAGATGCTTGACGTGGGTCCAGAGCTGGTTGCGGCTCTGCGGATCGAGACCGAGCGTCGGCTCGTCGAGGAACAGAATCTTCGGCGTGTGCAGGAATCCGCGCGCGATTTCGAGCCGCCGTTTCATCCCGCCCGAAAAAGTCTTCACCAGCCCTTGGCGCCGCTCCCACAGCTCGAACAGCTTCAGCAGGCGCTCGATTCGCTCTCCCCGGACTCGCCGCGGCACATGATAGAGCACCCCGTGCAGCTCCATGTTCTCGTAGGCGGTGAGCTCGCCGTCGAGGCTCGGGTCCTGGAAGACGATGCCGAATCGTCGGCGGACATCGTGCGGCCGCTGACGCGGATCGATGCCGTCGAGCGCAATCGACCCGCTCGTCGGCTCGACCAGGGTCGTCAGCATCTGGATGGTTGTGGTCTTGCCGGCGCCGTTTGGACCGAGAAACGCAAAGATTTCACCCTCGGCGACGTCGAATGAGACGTGATCGACGGCTTTGACGTCGCCGAAGGTCTTGACCAAATCATGAACATGTATCACGCCTGTGCTCCGCGAGGGCAAAGGCGCAACACTAAACGGCCGCATACGAGTCCGTCAAGACTCGCGAATGCGAGGGGCCCATTCAGCGTTCCTCCGTTCTCTCTGTCACCTCCGAGTCTCGACTTGACAGCAGCATATACTTTGTATTACAAAGTATATGCTGCGAGAAACCGCACACGCCTGATGCGATCACTCCGGGTCAAGTTCATCCTTCCAGCGCTCACCGAAGCGACGAGCCCCTACTGGCGTCCGATCAAGTACTCGTTGTTTCCGCCGCTCGGCCTGGCGACGTTGGCCGCCTACTTGCGACCCGACGACCAGGCGGTGATCGAGGACGAGCACGTCGCGCGGGTGCGGCTCGACGATTCGCCTGATCTCGTCGTCATTCAGGTCTACATCACCAGCGCGCGGCGGGCGTACGCGATCGCAGATCACTACCGGCGGCGCGGTGTGTTCGTCGCTCTCGGCGGATTGCACGTCACGTCGCTGCCCGAAGAGGCCGCAAGTCACGCCGACGCCATCTTTCTCGGTCCTGGCGAGCAGACGTTTCCGAGATTTCTCGACCACTTTCGCCGCGGCGTAACCGCAACTCGCTACGTGTCGACGTCCGATCGAACGCTCGAACGCATTCCACCGATTCGGCGCGACCTCATTAACCGGCATCTCTACCTCGTTCCGAACTCGATCGTCGTCACTCGCGGTTGTCCCCAGCACTGCGACTTCTGCTACAAGGATGCGTTCTTCGAAGGCGGGCGATCGTTCTACACCCAGCGGGTCGACGATGCGCTTGCGGAGATTGCCCGGTTGCCGGGTCGCCATCTCTACTTTCTGGACGACCATCTGCTCGGTCACCGTCGCTTTTCGGCGGCATTGTTCGACGGCATGATGGGCATGGGTCGGCTCTTCCAGGGCGCGGCCACCGTCGATTCAATTCTCCATGGCAATCTCATCGAGAAAGCCGCTGCCGCCGGGCTGCGCAGCATCTTTGTCGGATTCGAAACGCTCGCGCCCGCAAACCTCGTGCGCGCCAATAAGCGCCAGAATCTCGGTCGCGATTACGCGGCTGTGACGCGGCGGTTGCACGACCTCGGGATCATGATCAATGGCAGCTTCGTCTTCGGGATGGACGACGATGAAGAGGACGTGTTCCGGCGGACGGTAGACTGGGCGATCGAGCATGGGATTACGACCGCCACCTTCCACATTCAAACCCCGTATCCCGGAACCAGGTTATTTGCTCGCATGCAGGCGGAGCAGCGACTTGTTACCTACGACTGGGATCGGTACGACACGCGGCACGTCGTTTACCGTCCGGCGCGGCTGACGCCGGAAGCACTCAAGGCCGGGTACGATTGGGCCTATCGCGAGTTCTATCGCTGGCCGTCGATCGTGCGCGGCTCACTCTCGCACGGAACACTGAAGCATCAGGCGAAGCACTTCTTCTATGCTGCGGGGTGGAAGAAGTTCGAGCGGTTGTGGGATTGCGTCATTCGCGCGAAGCAACTCGCCGTGATGACGCCGGTGCTGGAGGCGGTGCTCTCGAGAGTCACGCGGTCGGGCGCCGACCGACACGCGCGCGACCGGTCGATCGGCGAGCCCGAGCACGCTATTTCGCCGGCACGACCCGATTCAGTTCCTGATCCCAGTGTTGCACCACTGCAATGGCGGGCGGCGTCGAAATACCAATCGGTTCAATCATGATCAATCGCCCATCAGCGGCCATATCGAAGAAGCGCAGCCCGGCATCGGTGTCGTCGTGCGCGAATCCGCCCTCGAACAGCATCCGCGCTGGCTCGAGCCGCAGTTCTGGCGTCTCGGCGGCGATGTGTGCCGACATCAACTTCCCCGCGTTTTCGTACAGGACTTCCTTTCCATCGGGCGACCAGACCGCATCGTGTCCACCATCAGCAGAGACCAGAACCGGCGCGCCTGGACCCGGAAACGGACGCGCCCAGATTTCCATCCGCCCGGTGCTGTTGGACGAATAGACGACCCACTTGCCGTCGGGCGAGAAGCGGCCGCCATGTTCGTCGAATGGTGTCGCGAACCACGGCCGGGCTTTCCGGTCACCGAGATCGACCGTCCAGATATCGTTGTTCTTTGTGAAGAGCACAAACTTGCCGTCTGAAGACGCCGTCAACGGGACTTCAGGCGCATCGTCGCTGGGAATCACCCGTTCCGGCTGAAGACTGCTGCCATCCGCCGGAAGTGAATACATGAATCCGCCCATGCTCGTGATCGACAGATAGATGATGCGCTTGCCGTCAGCGGACCACGTCGGAAACGTGTTGTGGTTCTGATGGGTGAGCCTGAGACCTGCGTTCGCGCGATCCAAATCGTAGATCCAGATATCGGCGTGGCCGCTCGTTCCCACCGTGAGCGCCAGGCGTCGCCGGTCGGGCGACAGGCGCGGGTTCCTCGCATATTCGAGCGGCGTGTCGATGACCGGTGCCTCGTGGACGCCCTGGCGATTGACCCAGACAACGCGCCGCAGTGAGCCCGCGTTGTGTCCGGCCGCGTACACGGCGGTGCCATTGGCGGCAATCGCGAGGTTCGCGTCCGCGTCGGTCACCTTGGTGAAGACGGCGTCCTGTACCACGACCGGAGCACTGGTCGCCTGGAGGGTCGACGGGTTGAATCGAATGGCCATCAATCGATCGCCCCGGGCGAAGACTACGTAACCGGACGGTAAGTATTGCGGACCGAACCCGTCCTCAGTGATCGTAACCGCCTCGCCGCCGCTCAACTTTCGCGCCGCGACGCGTGAATGACCGCCGGTCAACACGACGGTATAGAGAAGCGTGTCCGTTCCCGGCACCACTGTCGGATGAACGTAGTTTTCCTCGCTCTTCGTTGCATCGGGCGCGCCGATTCTCTGCGGAGTTCCACCCGAGGCTGGCACGCGCAGTAAACCGACGCCACCGTCTTTAGCGAAGACAATCGAATCATCTTGTGCCCACGTCGCGCCGCGGAACCCTGCGTCGACAGGGCAGATCGTCACGCTGGCACCGCCGTCGGCAGGCACCCGTTTCAATTCATCGAGCGTCGCATAGCCAAGCTGTCCGCCGTCGGGAGAGAAGAACGGAAACGTGCCGCCATCAGTGGCAGCGACCGGCTGCGCATCGAGCGCGTCCAGACGGTGGATGAACAGCTGCGGCACGCCGCTTCGATTCGCCGTATACGCGATGCGCGATCCGTCAGGCGAGATCGCGACGTTGTTGCCGAACGTATCGGCGGTGAACGCGTCAGCCTGCGATGGGGTCAGCTCAAATCGTCCGGCCGGGTACGGCGCGGTTCGATTCCTGCTCCCCAGCATCGATCCGATCCCGGCGCCGCCGACGGCGATTCCGAGAACGCCTGCCGCCGCAATCCACCACGGCGATCGGGCAGCCGACTTCCGGACGCTCGGCGGTGGAGCAGGCAGGGCAATCGTCTCTTCCAACCACTGTTTGACGTCGCCGATATCGCGTAGCCGAGTCGCGCGGTCCTTCTCGAGGCACCGGCGCAGGATTCCACTCACCGGCGCAGCCGCTGGCGGCAGCGCCGACCAGTTCGGCTCCCGTTCCAGCAACGCGGCGATGGTGTCCGACACGGTGTTCGCCGAAAACAGCATCCGTCCGGTGAGCATCTCGTAGACGATGCAGCCAAACGACCAGATATCGCTGCGTTTGTCGAGCGGCTGGCCGCGTGCCTGCTCGGGGCTCATGTACGCGGCCGTTCCGAGCACGATGCCGGCCTCCGTCATCGCCGGCGACGTGATGGTCGCCATCTGCGCGGCAACCGATGGGCTGCCCACGACTTCCATCGTCTTCGCCAGACCGAAATCCAGCACCTTGACGCGGCCGTCGGGTCGAACCTTGATATTGGCTGGCTTCAGGTCGCGATGGATGATCCCCTGATCGTGTGCGGCTTCGAGCGCCTCGGCGATCTGCGTCGCAATGGCGATCGCATCGCCGAAACGAAGAGCACCTTGCGCAATCCGGTCGGCAAGTGTTGGCCCCTCGACCAGCTCCATCACCAGTGCGGTCACGCCGTTGGTGGTTTCGAGGCCATGTATCTGCGCGATGTGGGGATGATTGAGCGCCGCGAGCACCTGGGCTTCGCGATGAAACCTGGCGAGGCGATCCGGATCCCTCGAGACGGAAGCGGGCAGAACCTTGATCGCCACCTCGCGCTTCAGGTTCGTATCGATCGCACGGTACACCTCGCCCATGCCGCCGGCGCCAATCAGGGCGGCGACTTGGTAGGGGCCGATGCGGGTGCCAGGCGCGAGCGACACAGGGGAGACGGAATGACGCGATTATATCGGCGTCCTGAAGACTTCGCACCTCGCAATCTATTCCAGGATTTGTGGCTTCCGGCTTTAGCCGGAAGATCGCCTCGCCAATCTGTCGCCGGATTTGTGGCTTTCGGCTTTAGCCGGAAGATCGAAAACGTGCCGGCGTCCAATCAGGAATGCTGCAGGAGCGCCTTGCGATGGTCAACCGGACGGCAGCGCGGTGTGATCGAGCTCGTACTCGGCAATCGTGTTCTCACCGCGTCCGTCTGAGCTGATCCTCAAGCGAACGCGAGTGGACGGCATTCGACGAATGACGTCGCCAGGCGTTGCCCACAGGATTTCGCGATCTCCGGCCGATACGGGCACGCCGGCTAACCGTCCGATCAGTTCATCACCCGGGCCGGTCACGGAGAGCGTGACGGTTTCCAGGCGGGTGAAGTCGGCGTGCATCGAAATCACCAGCAGGTCGTCCTCCGGGAATGCCGCGCATGGTACTCGCTCGCCCGGGGACAGCGCATACTGCCGAACCTTTACGCCATCGCGCTGCATCCGGTTGAGCAGCGAGCGCGAGACGATGCCCGACACGCGTCCGCGCGTGACCACCGCGCGAAGGCCCGCGCCCAATGAGGCCATCGCCTCCAGTCGGGAAGTGCACTCGGAACACGCGAAGAGGTGTTCCTCAATTCGTTCGGCGTCCGCTCCGTCGATTGCATGGATCCAGTAATCGAGCAGGTCGTCGTCTGATACAGGCGCGTTGCATGATGTTGTCATTGCACGCCTCCCGAAGCCGTCATGCAGGTCCGAAGCTTTCCGATCGCCCGGTGCCGAATCACCCGCACGTTTCCTTCGCTGACGGCCAGCTCTGTGCCGACATCGCGCGCCGACCGCTCGGCGTAGAACGTCAGCAGCACCACGATGCGCTCACGTTCGGACAGGCCGCCGAGACAGGTTTCCAGACGATCGCTGTCGAGCGTGCCTTCGCCGGGCGTGTGGAATACGGGTTCGACGACAAACGTGTCGCGCAACCGCTCCCGCCGACGTTCTCGTCGCTTCAGATCGATCGCCATCGTCCGGCTGACGCCGAGGATGAAGGAGCCGATCTGATCGGCCTCGCGGACGTTGCCGTCACGAAGCTTTTCGATCGTCATCAGGAGCACCTGCTGGACGAGATCGCGTGCCGCGTCTTCGTCGCGGAGGTGACGCAATCCATACAATCGGACGCGCGGTGCGAACCGGCGATAGAGCTCTGTTTCAGCTGCTTCCGCGAGTCCCGGAACTCTTGCCGATATCGCCCGCGCGACGTCGCCATCAGTCGAGTTGACGTGCACCATCGATCGCCAACCGTACCAGCCGCCCTTCCCGGCCGTCAACGGTTGCGCGCGGGCAGCGGAGCCGATATCAGGCGACCACATGCGGCAGCGCGGTTGCGCTCACGTCGCGAATCACGTCAGCGCTGGCCGTCAACATCGCCGCGCCATCGCCCACGAACGTCGATCCGTGCATGGCGGCGAGTGTCCGCGGCTTCAAGGCCGCGAGCTTCGCCAGGTTCCGCTTCGTGTTTTCGTTGTAGGGCACGTAATCCATCAGCACCGGGTGGGCCTGGTATGTCTCGAGCGCGTGACGGTATCGCCCGGTGATGTCGGCGGTCGTGATCGGCTCCGTGTCGCCGAGTTGATGGAGCAGGTCGGAGCAGAGCAGCACGCGTTCGTTTTCTTCGAACAGCATGCCGGCGTCCCAGCCGTGTGGCAGGTGCGGCGTTGGAACGAACCGATAGCGATGGCGTCCGGTCTCGAGAATTTCGTCGGGCTTCAACCCACGCCCGGGCCGGTTGGCGAAGTCGTTGACGTTGATCATCGCGCCAAGCTCGCCACAAACGAATTGGGCCTTGGGCGCGACAGCGAGCCACTCGTTCAGGGCGCCGCACTCGTCGACCTCGAAGTGGCTCCAGCTGATCCAACGAAGCGAGCCGGGATCGATCAGCGAGGCGACCGCTTCGCGCATCTCGGGAAACATCGATCGCATGCCGGTGTGAAAGAGCAGCGGCTCGTCGTCGCGGATCAGGAAGTGATTGAATTGCAGGTCGAACTGCGGCACATACAGGCTGATACGGTATAGGTCGGTGGCAACTTCATCGATCCGTGCGGTCATGTGATTCCCTCCCGGCCGGCGCAATCGGCGCCGGGTTGTCTAGGAAGTGTCACGAGCAGGGAGATCGTTACAGTGGACATCCTGCGCGGCTAAGTCGAACGCGAAGTCAGGTTTGGCGGCGCCAGCATTCTTCGCTACAATAGAGGGTCGTCTCTTCCTCAGATGGGCCTGTAGCGCAGTTGGGAGCGCGCCTGAATGGCATTCAGGAGGTCACCGGTTCGATCCCGGTCAGGTCCACCAGCCTTCGCTCACGCGAGGCTGCGCCGTAGCGTGAGCTACGGCTCGGCGAGCCAGGCGAAGGCGGACGGTCTCCCAATTTTCGCGATACATTCCGTTTCCGCCCTGCGCAGAAACTGCGCGCCTTTCTCGTCAAGCACCGGTGACAGCTCAAGATCTACAGCCTTGTCGCACGGCTACGCACACGAACAAGCACCGCCCATGGCGAGTCCATGTGGTCGTCGAGTTCTCCGACGAAGCGCAACCGGTACGTTTCCAACGCGACCTGAAATCCGGATCGGGTCGAGCGTTCGCGAAACGTCATTTCGATTGAGATCCTGAGGCGCTCGTGTGCCGGCTGAATGGATCTACGTGCGGGTGATGGCGGAGTAGAGCTGAGTCGAGGGACGCGTGGCCCACGAATTCGCCCGCCCGGTCGACGCCGGATCGTGTTACTCCCCTGACATCGCTTCGAGCGTCGGAATGCGTCCCGCCTCGTAGCCGGGCCACCAAGACGCCAGAGCAGCCACGGCCACGAGCGCGCCGGCGATCATGACAATCACCAGGCCGCTGGCGGATTGGATGCCGAACGATGAGGTCGAGAGCCATCTGCCCGCGATGACCGCAAGGGCGACACCGATGCAAGAACCCGCAAGCGCGTAACGCACGCCCGTTCGAACAACCATCCAGGTCATCGCCTGCGGTGTGGCGCCAAGCGCCAGCCGTACGCCGATATCCCGCCGCTGCTGGCCGACGATGTACGACATCAGACCGAATAGGCCCAGCGCGGCAAGCGTCCCGGCCGCGGCCGCAAAGCTGCCGACGAGTGCCGTCCAGTGCTTCGGCTGCGTGAGCGCGTCGCCAAGTCGAGCGCGGAACGTGGATGCCTCGACCAGCACGTCGGCGTCGATGCTGTGCACCGTGTCCGCCAGCGCGCGAATCGTCTCGTCCTCCGAGATCGACGTCCGCGCCACCAGTCGCAAGGAAGTCGCGCTGGCCGGGTTCGAAATCTGGTAGACGGCATCGCTGTTGCCGTCGAGACCCTGATACTTGACATCACTGACTACTCCGACAACTTCGGTCAAAGGGCAGGTGGTGCACCCGCCGGACACCATCTTGCGGCCCAGCGCCGCCTCTCCGGGAAAATAGTGGCGAGCCCACGACGCGCTGACCAGGGCGTTTTCCGATCCGGACGCGTACTCGGCCGCGGTGAAATCCCGCCCGGCCACGACCCGGATCCCAAGCGCCTCGAGAAAACCTGAACCGATGACGTTCCACGGAACGGTCGGCTCAGCTCCTCCGCGCGCAGGCCGATCGACAAGATCGAAGTTGTTGACGTCATCGGGATCGTCCGGCGGGATGCTGGCGCCGAACCCGACGGCGGTCACGCCAGGAAGGGACCGTGCTCGATCGTTCAATCGCTGCCAGAACGCCGCTCGCGCTTTGCCGTCTGCGTAACGGGGCCCTGTCAGCTGGACGTTGAGCGTGACGGCTCCGGCGACCGAGAAACCGGGATCGATGGATTGCAAGCGCCAGATCGTCTGCACGAACCAGAACGCACTCGCCACCAGAGGCAACGCCAGCGCGAATTCAGCGGATACGAGGACGGCCCGCAACCGGCTGGTCCGCGGATCGCGACCGATGCGCCGTGAATCGACACGGAGGCGCCGGGTACGGCCGAGACCGGCGACGAGGGCAGGAACGGTGATCAGGATGCCACTCACCATTGTCACCGCTGTCGAAAACAGCACAGTGCGCACACCAACCGAAGCGTCGGGAACGTGTGGTAGATCAGCGGCCACGAGACGCGCAAAGGGGACGATCATTGCGGCGAGGGCTAACCCCATCACACCGGCGATGCTGGTCAGCACGAGGCTGTCGGTGACGAGCAGGCGCGCAACGCGCGCTCGAGTGGCGCCGACGGCGAGTCGAATCGCGAATTCCTGATCGCGCGCGGACGCGCGTACCAGCGTGAGCGTGGCGACGTTCGCCAGCGCGATGAGCCAGACGAGCGACACGGCTGCCCCGAACAGGCCGATGCGCTTCGCTCCGTCACCGAGAATCGTGTCGCGCAAAGGAAACGGCGTCATCGCGGCCGACCGATCACGGAAACTCGACGCCCAGATCGGAAACAATTGCTGACTGATCGCCGCGAGATCGCGCGCGGCCATGTCGATCGACACGCCGGGCCGAAGCCGCCCAATGCCCCGGAGCCAGAACGGGCCCCGCCGATGCGGCGTCGCGATCTTCAGAGGCAGCCAGATGCGGCTGCGAATTCCACCCAGTTCCACGACGGCGGGTGGCAGCACCCCCACAATGGTGTGATGCACTCCATCCGCGACGAGGTCGCGCCCCACAACCGAAGCGTCTCCAAATCGCTCGAGCGCGAGTGCGTGCGAGACGACGGCAACCGGCGGTGCGGCATCGAGTTCGTCAGCACGGGTAATCACGCGACCACTGGAGGGGCGTGCGTCCACCGCGGCGAAAAACCCTGATGTGGCCCACGCCGCCACGGCGCGCTCGGGCGCGCCGGCGCCAACCAGCGCCACGTTACCCCATCGGGCGAAACCGATGGCATCGAACGTTCGCTGCTGTTCGAGCAGCGCAATTGCGTCCACGCTCGACAACCCCCAGCGGTTGGCCGGGGAGTTGCTCTGATAAATCCGAACGAGCTGGTTCGACACGCCATAACGGCCGTCGGAGAACAACGACGAGTCGGCAACGGCAAAGACGGCGGTGGCGGCGCCGAGCGCCCCACCAAGGACCACGATCACCGTGATCGCAAACATCGGGTTGGACCGAATCAGCCGGAATGCATGCCGGATGTCGGCCGCCAGATCCTCGAGCGGGCCGACGCCGCGAGCCTGTCGAACCTCCTGCGTGACCTGGCTGACGCCGCCAAGCGCGATCATGGCGTCGCGACGGGCCACGTCGGGATCGACGCCGCGGGCGACACGTGCGGCGACGTCCTGGTCGATATGAAAGGACAGTTCTTCGTCGAGTTCCCGATCCGCCCGTTCCCGCCGGAACAGCGCACGCCATCGCTCCGACACATCGGTCCTGAGTGACATGATGCCCGTGCTACTGCGCCAGAATGGTGTTGAGCGCGGCCGACGCGCGTCGCCAGGATTTGATTTCGTCCTGCAACTGCCTGCGCCCCGCGGGAGTCATGACGTAATACCGCGCGCGACGGTTGTTTTCGGTCGTCCGCCACTCGGAGCGAATCGACCCCTTGCGCAGCATGCGTTGCAGCGCCGGGTAGAGAGAGCCGTGCGGGAGCTGGAACACCTCGCCCGACATCTGATCGAGGCGCTGGCCGATCCCCCAGCCGTGCATCGCCTCGAGCGACAGCGCTTTGAGCACCATCAACTCCACCGTCCCCTGCAGTACGTCGCCACCCATACCGTTCCTCCAGATGATCTGGAGGAACGATACCACTGCCGATTGCTGATTGTCGATGGCCGAGTCCTAAAGTTGTGATTGCGGTGCCAGATCCAGAGCCGGCTTGAACAGTTATTGGAACCGCTCGCGTTGGTCGAGTGACGCCGCCGTGCTACGCTCGGCGTCGATGCGTACCGACACCCGGCTCGCGCTCAGGCGGCTGGCCGCGACGCCGCTGTTCACGGCGTTTGCGATCCTGTCGCTCGCCGCCGGCGTCGCGATCACGACCGCCATGTATTCGATTGTCGACGGCGTGTTCCTGCGCGGCCAGGGCATCCGCGATCCCGATCGCGTCGCGGTCGTCGTCACGCCCTACAGCGGCCGGCTGATGACGGGCGTGGTGTCGGAGCCGGACTTCCGCGATCTGCAGGCGGCGCAGACATCGTTCACGCACCTGTCCGCGTCCGCCACGTCCGTTCGCCGCCTCGCGTCGCCGTCCGTGACGCAGATGATGATCGGCGAGGCGGTGAGCGGATCGTACTTCGCCACGCTCGGCGTCGGCGCCGCGCTCGGACGCCCGATTCAGCCCGCCGACGACGACGCCCATGCACGCGTCGTGATGCTGAGCGACACGCTCTGGCGGCGGCGCTTCTCGTCCGACCCGCGCGTCGTCGGCACGACCGTGTCGATCTCCGGCGAGCCCTTCGAGGTGATCGGCGTGGCGCCGTCCTCGTTCAGTGGTCCGCGCGGATGGCTGATGGGCACGCAGTTCTGGATCCCGCTCGGCACCGAATCGCAGTTGAAAGAGGCGCCGCCGCAGACGACGCCTCCGGCGCGATCGGAACGTGAGAATCAGCGGCTCACTGTCTTCGGCCGCCTCGCACCGGCCGGCACGATCGCGGCCGCCTCCGCCGAACTGCAGGCGATTGCGGCACGCCTCGACCGCTCGTTTCCGCCGCGGTTTCCCGGAAAAGGCGTCGGCGCGACGGATCGGCCGTGGCGCGCGCGGACGATGGCCGCGGTCGGCGA
>JBPYFA010000011.1:0-5242 GCA_051986585.1 Vicinamibacterales bacterium
CATCAACGTCACGGGTGGGCCGGATCTGTCGCTGATCGAGGTGAGCGAAGCCTCCGGCGTCATCCAGGAAGCCGCCCACGAGGAGGCCAACATCATCTTCGGTGCGGTCGTCGATCCGAAGATGGAAGGCAGAGTGAAGATTACGGTGATCGCAACCGGCTTCGACCGCGAATCGCCGAAGACGGCATCTGCCTCCGCGGCCACGACACCTGTCGATCTGCACTCGTACACGAGCTGGAAGCAGGACACGGGGGAACGAATCGCCGCGGCCGGCGGTTCGCGGATGACGTTCGCGCGCCGCGCCGTGCTGGATCTACCGATTCACCCGCCGGCGGCCGCATCAGAAACGCCGATGTCGAACGCGCCCGGAGCCGAGTTCGAGCCGGTGTCGCCGCTTGACGTGCCAGCCTTTCTGCGGCGGCAAAGTGAAGCCTAACGATTGTAGAAGGCGGATTGATGATTGCTGATTTTGGAATTGACGATCGTCGATTGAATTGACGATTGACGATTGAATTGACGATTGACGATTGACGATTGGATTGGCGATTGACGATTGGATTGGCGATTGACGATCGAATTGACGATTGACGATCGAATTGACGATCGACGATCGAATCGACGATTGACGAGTGAGTTGACGACTGACGATTGGGATTGATGATTGACGATTTAGATTGACGGCTGTCGATCCACGATCTTGCTCGAGCACGGTGCCCGGCGACCCGGTCGTCGGGCGCTCACCGTCGTCCGGACGCGCGGACGCGCGTGATACACTAAATATATCCATGGCACGCGCGTTCGGCGACGGTTGAGCCGGACGCTGCGTACCGCAGCGGCATGGTCGCCGATTCTATGCGGCACAGCCGGCCGCCCTCCGTCAACCCGTTCCGCCATTTTCAATGAAGGCCTGGCAATACCGCGAACGCGCGAAGGAATTGCTCGCGCGCGAAGTTGGCTACGTGCGAAAAGCACATGGCGGACGGATTCGTGTCGCCCTCGCGTTTCCAAACACCTACTACGTCGGCATGTCGAGCCTCGGGTTCCAGACCGTGTACCGGTTGTTCAACGATCTGGACGACGTGGTGTGTGAGCGCGTGTTTCTGCCGCCCAAACAGGAGCTGCAGGCACAGCTCCAGGCAGGAACCCCGCTCCTGACGGTTGAATCGCAGACGCCGGTCCGCGAATTCGATGTTCTTGCTTTCTCGGTGTCGTTCGAGTGGGACTACACCAATGTCGTCTCGTTGCTGCGGCTCGCCGGGGTTCAGGCGCGCGCGGCGGCGCGTGGGCCGCACGATCCTCTCGTCGTCGTCGGCGGTGCGGTCACGTTTGTGAACCCGGAGCCGCTCGCGCCGTTTGCCGATGTCATTGCCGCCGGCGAGGGCGAGGTGCTGGTGCCCTCGCTGGTTGCGGCGATACGGGAATGCACGGATCGCGACGATCTGCTGCGACGCCTGGCCGTCGCTCGCGGTTTCTACATTCCGGCCTTCTACGACGTTCGTTACGATCCGGAGGGACGGATTGCGGCGTTCGAAGTGAAGGAAGGAACCGGCGCGCCGGCGATCGTCAAGAAAGCGGCGGTCAAGACCATCGATCGGCTCGATCCGCCGGCGACGTCCATCTTCACGCCGGACACGGAGTTCGGTTCTCGATTCCTGATTGAAGTCGTCCGCGGCTGCGCCAACCTGTGCCGCTTCTGCTGGGCCGGCTACAACTACCTGCCGGTTCGAGCGTTCCCTGCGGATCGCATTCTCGAGCTCGCGCGAGACGCGAGCGTGCACTCCAAGAAGGCCGGACTCGTGTCGATCGCACTCTGCGATCACCCGGAGATCGAGCGGATCCTCACCGGGCTCCTCGACCTGGGCTACTCGATCAGCCCCGCTTCGCTTCGTCTCGACGATCTCACGGAACCTATCGTTCGGCTGCTTCGAAAAAGTGGAGAACGTTCGATCACCATTGCGCCAGAAACCGGCTCGGATCGTCTGCGGCGGGTGATCAACAAGACGGTGACCAACGACGAGATTCTTGCGGCGACCGACCTGATCTTTGCCAACGACATCGACAACCTGAAGCTCTATTACATGATCGGATTGCCGACGGAAAATGAATCGGATCTCCTGGCCATTCGCGACCTGACGGTTCAGATGCGCGACGTGATGCTCAAGTACGCACGGCCGCGGGGGCGGCTCGGCCGGATTGTCGGCAGCGTGAATCCGTTGATCCCAAAACCTGGAACCGCCTATCAATGGCTGCCGATGGAGGATCCGGCGATCACCGATGCCAAAGGGAAGCGACTGCGCCAGTTGCTGGCCGGTCTCGATAACGTGTACTTCAACATCAAGTCCGAGCGGCATTCGTATTATCAGGCGCTGCTCTCGCTCGGGGATCGACGAGTGGCTGATGCAATCGAAGCAGCGGAGCGGAACGGCGGGCAGTGGCGAGCCGCCGTTGCCGAGTGCGGAATCGACGCCGCCTTCTACATCTTCCGCGACCGCTCCGAAGACCCGGTCCTTCCGTGGGACATTATTGACGGCGGCATGAAGTCGTCGTTTTTCCAGACGGAATTCAACAAGGGACTCCGCGAGGAGTGGACCTTGCCTCCGAAACGCCAGCGGGAGAACCTGAAGCTTCTTCCAGTGCTCGACTGATCGTTGGGCCGACCGGAGCCGCGTCACGACGCAACCGCGGCTTCTGCGACGTACGCCTCATACGCCTGCAGCACGAGATCCCGGACCCGATCCTGTGACGTGGCGTCGCCCCCGACCGGACGAAGGAGTGCATAGCTTCGACGTTCACCGTTCACCGAATACTGCCGCGCCGGAAACGTAACGTTGCGGCCGTTCCCTGTCTTCCTCTCCCACACGCTAAAGCCGAGCAGCTTCAGGCCTTCGAGCGGGCCGCTCGTAAAGTGCAGTTCCGCGTCCGCGAGCTTCCCTGCCGGCGCTCCTTTGTCGTTGGGGACAATCTTGATCGTCATCGTGGTCGCTCCTTCCAGGCTGGGTGTTGCCGCCGGAAACGGCAAAGGCGATGCCGGGAAGCGCGATCCAGACGCTGTCCGTGGATGACACTGCCGGATTGGCAGTTACGATCCGTTCGCTGGTGCAGGCGGTGTGATGACGCAGGCGGGTCGTTCGGGGACGTGGAAACCGGCGTTGCGTTCAATCGCCGAGTAAAAGCACCTGCGCCATCGCGAGCGCGTCGGAATGGGTGATCGTCAAGAGCGACGATCGGACGTTCATGCGGGCGGCGCGCGCCGCCGCGCCTCCATGTAACCGCAGTTGCGGCGGACCAAACGCCCGGAACACTTCGATGTCCTTCCACAGTACGCCGCGTGAATGGCCGGTGCCGAGCGCCTTCATCGCGGCTTCCTTCGCGGCAAATCGGCCGGCCAGGTGCGGTACGGGATTCCGTCGTTGCGTACAATAGGCAATCTCGCCGTCGGTGAACACCCGGCGCAAGAAGCGATCCCCGTATCGCTCGAACGCGCTCTTCACTCGCGGGATGTCGGTGGCATCAAATCCAAGGCCGAGAATGTTCATGGTGCAGCCCCAGCCTAACGATGGTTTCGAATGGACGCAAGCGCCGTGGGGAAGGATTCTGCGCTGCCGTCCCCTGCTCGACATCGCGCACCACTTCTTTACCGTCGGGGACCTGCAACTGCGAGACGATCCGACCGAGTGGGAGCAAGTGGCGCAGCAGATGGGCGTCATTCCCGAGCAGGTGCTACTGATTCGCCAGGTGCACGGTACGACGGTCGCCGTCGCGCGTGATGGACGCCAGAAGGTGTGGGTCCGGCCGGAAGCGGACGTCATTGTCAGCGACGATCGGGCTGCGGCGATTGGCGTGCGGGTCGCAGATTGTGCCCCTGTGCTGATCGCCGACCGTCGTCGGCGGGTGGTCGGCGCCGCTCACGCGGGATGGCGCGGAGCGGTTCAACGCGCGGCAACCGTCGCAGTGAAATCGATGCATGAATTGTTCGGATCAGTGCCCGAGGATCTCGTGGCGGCAATCGGCCCGTGTCTGGGCCCGTGCTGCGGAGAGGTCGGGCCCGACGTCGTCGAAGCGTTTCGCAACGCCGGCCATTCGTCCGCATCTCTCGGGCGGTGGCTGGCTCCGGGACGGGATGATCGCTTCCAGCTGGATCTTCCGCGCGTCAATCGCGATCAGCTCGAAGATGCCGGCATTCCCGCGGCACAGATCCACGTGTCCGGCCTGTGCACGCGCTCATTTCCCGACGTTTTTCACTCGTATCGCGCGATGAAAGAAGCAGCGGGGCGAATGATCGGAATCATTCGAGCGACATCTGAAAGTGCGGATTGCTAATTGCTGATTGAAAGAGCGAAGCTCTGTTTGTACTCTGTTTCCACTCCCTGTGTGATATCCCTGTTTCCACACCCTGTTTCAC
The DNA here is from genome assembly GCA_051986585.1 of Vicinamibacterales bacterium. Lineage (GTDB taxonomy): Bacteria > Acidobacteriota > Vicinamibacteria > Vicinamibacterales > 2-12-FULL-66-21 > JALZOC01. Next base: position 4,403 of record JBPYFA010000011.1, read on the forward strand.
ACGCTGCTTCCGCTCCGTGTTTGCACTCCCTTGACATATCTACCAAAGTCGACGATATTCCCCTGACATTTCTACCGGATAGGATCCATGAGTCCGCTCAAGCGCCGCGATGATGTCGTCGATTTGCGACAGGGCACGCTCGATCTTCTGATTCTGCGGGTGCTCGCATGGGGGCCTGCTCACGGTCACGATATCGTCCAGGGAATCGAGCGCGCCTCGAATGACGCGCTGTTGATCGATCACGGCTCTCTCTACCCGACACTTCAGCGGCTCGAGGCTCGACGTCTGATCAGCGGGCGATGGGGCACTTCGGCAAACAACCGGAAAGCACGGTTTTACACCTTGACGCCGGCTGGTCGAAAGGCCCTGACGCGCGAAACGTCGCGTTGGAAACGCATGACGGATGCGGTCGCAAAGGTCTTGAAAGCCCTGCCCGAGAAAGCATGAGACGCGTGTACGGAGGTGGCCATGGCAAGCTGGATCGATCGTCTTCGGCGACGCCCCACCGAAGAGGAGTTTGTTGAAGAACTCCACAGCCATCTCGCACATGAAATCGATGAACAGATAGCGGCCAACGTCGCCCCGGATGAGGCGCGATCCGTGGCCCTGCGCAAATTCGGAAACGTGACCGTCCACTTGGAGCGCTTCCGCGAAGCTTCACCTGTCTTCTGGTTCGAAATCCTGTGTCAGGATGTCCGCCAAGGTTGGCGGTCCCTCTGGCACGCGCCTGTCGTAACTTTGGTCGCGATCGCGTCTCTCGCCCTCGGGATCGGAGCGAACACCGCCGTCTACACCATCGCTCGGGCGGTGCTGCACCAACCACTGCACCTACCCGCGGCA
>JBPYFA010000012.1:0-4756 GCA_051986585.1 Vicinamibacterales bacterium
CTTTGATCACGTCCGTGCCAGCCGGCAGTCGAGATGCAACCTTGCCGACGAGATTCGTGTTCTGCTCGAGTTTCTCCTGCACCGGTGTCAACTGCGTCGCGCTTGTGGTGTCACCATTCGTCTTTGAGAGCGTGGACGCCGGCGTCGCTGTGGGTTTCGCTTTGTCGACTTTGGCGACGAGCTTGGTATCAACCGGCTTCTCGGATTTCACTGGCAGGCTTGCTTTGGCCACCGCTGGTGTCTTGTCAGCCGGCTTACTCGTTGCCTTTGCCACGGGGGCCGTTTTCTCGCTGACCGGGGATTTTGCCTGGGGGGGCGGCAGGGTCTTCGTGGCCGCTGCGTTCGCCGTTTTCGCAGTCATCTCTTGCGGAGTCTGCGTCTTCGCGTTTGCTGGCGGCGTGGTGTGCTGAGCGTTCGCACCCAGTGCCGTTGCTTTCGCAGGTGGCTTCGTCCCCTTGCGCGGGGAGGACGGTGCCTTTGGTGGCGTTGTTGATTGCGTGGACTTTGGCGCGTCGCTATGGGTCTGGCATCCGGTCACCATCATGCCCGCCGCTACGAACAGCACCGAAACTCCGAAGTTGAACCGCGTGCGATACATGTCGTCCCCTTTCAGGACAGATCTCGTCGCGCAACCGGCGCAAGTTGCATACCACCATCCGTTTGCCCTTAACCACTTGCTGCAGGCCGGCTTATACTGTCTTGGGCTGTCGAATTGGTGAGCCGTGACTGACCGAATTTGGAAGCGCAGCAACGATCCTGTCTTCCGCGCGGCGGCGGTCGTCGTGGTTGTCGCGGGACTCGCGGCGGCGACGGCGGGCGCTCGACGCAGTCAGCAGCCGCAACCGCCGACGGCTTTCGCCGCCCAAATCGCCGCCCTGTCCGAAGACGGCGGATACTTCGACACCGACAATCTGATCTCGAACGAGCGGTCGTACCTGGAAGTGCTGCCAGCACTCGACAAGCGGAACGTGCACGGCGGGGCGTACGTCGGGGTCGGTCCGGATCAGAATTTTTCCTACATCGCGCACGTCCGGCCGGCGATCGCATTCATCATCGACATCCGGCGCGACAACCTGCTACTGCATCTCCTGTTCAAGGCCTTGTTCGAACAGGCACATACGCGCGTCGAGTATCTGGCGCAACTGTTCGGGCGAGCCGTTCCGTCCGACATCGACTCCTGGCGCGATGCGCCGGCGGCTCGTCTCGCGGATTACGTCAACCACGCCAACTCGGATTCGAAAGCCGTCGATGCGCTACGGTCGCGTCTTGATGTCGTCGTGAAGAGCTTCGGCGTCCCGCTCTCAGCTGAAGACATGGCGACGATCGATCATTTTCATCGTCGCTTCATCGCCGCCGGCCTCAATCTCAAATTTCAGAGCTTCAACCGCTATCCGCAAGACTATTACCCGAGCTATGAAGACCTGCTGCTTGGCACGGACGGCACGGGGCGGCAGGGCCACTTCCTGGCGTCAGAGAATGCGTTTCAGTTCGTGAAATCGCTGCAGGCACACGATCGGATCATTCCCGTGGTCGGCAATCTCAGTGGAACGACGGCCCTCGCCGCTATCGGGCATCTCCTGGCCGACAAGGGGGAGACCTTGTCCGCCTTTTACGCCTCGAATGTGGAGTTCTACCTCAGGCGAGAGGGCAGCTACCAACGGTTTGTCAGCAATCTCGGGCGGCTGCCCCATACAGCTCGCAGCGTAATCATCCGATCCGAGTTCAATCGCGGATTGGGCGCCAGCTACTCGGACGTGCAGCCGGTCGAAGAAGTGCTCGCGCAGTCTCCGGTCGGCCGGTAAGGTCCCGGTCCCTTGCCGTGCGAGTTAATACCCCGTCACGCCGCGCATGATCGCGCGGCCGATGAACAACGGCACCAACACCATCGTTGTCACGATCCAACAGACAACGGCTGATATCAAACACACGATGATGGCGCGCCCGGTATTCGAATAGTCGAGCACCTGCCGGACCGCGACAACGCCGACGACGACCATCCAGATCCAGATGACGAAGGAAATCAGCGGCCCGAGAAACGGGATGATTGCCAGGATGTTGAACACACCCGGCGCCGCGGTAAAGCCGATCACGCGGAATCCCTCGTTGAAGTCAGCCTTGGTCGTCGGTTCCGGCATGACCTTGGTCCCGATCAGCACGACGAGCAACGTCCACAGCGCGTAGCCGCACAGGTTGATAATCAGCATCATGAAACCGAGTGAGATGCCGAGGCGCCAGGAATTGCCGATGAGCGACGCGATCCCGGCGATCACGATCACTGCAACGGCCTGAGGCGCCGCGGTGTGGTCGGCCTCGATCTCCTCGAACGTCGGAACATCCGCCTTCATCGCACCAACCATGCGTTCCGCAAAACTAGCCATGCCATCCTCCTGCCGTCAGGTTGTCGGGGTGGCACAGTCTAGTCCGACCCGCACATGACGACAAGCGGAGCGTGCAATACCGGGAAGGTTGGTCAGGAGCGTATGCCGGACGCGCCGGCGGCAAGGCAGCGCCGCACTGCCGCAACAAGGTCCTCGGGTGTGACCGGCTTGCGGAGGATGCAGGGCACATCGACATCATCCAACGGCGCGTCGGTGCCGGTGATGATCACGACGGGAATGTCGCGGGTATGCGCGTGCGCCGCGATTTCCTGCTGCACGGTCAACCCGTCGAGCCGCGGCAGATTCAAATCGAGGAGGACGATATCGACGGTTTGCTGGTCGAGGAGATGAAGAGCGGCCAAGCCATCGGGCGCTTCGATGACATTGAGTCCGGCAAATGTCAGGGCCGACCGGTACATCTGACGTGCTAACGGGTCGTCTTCAACTACAAGCACCCGCTCGTTGCCGTCCACCGTGACATGATAACGGAGGAAAGCGTTTCATCCATCCCGAATCCTAAGCTCTGCGATGGCGCGGTGGTCGAGCTTCGGAGATCGATCTGATGATCGATTGTTCGATCTGTCAGCTGATGCGCAGCGCCATCATCGTGGCGTCGTCGAAGGGCTCCGCCGATCCTCGGAACTCGGTGATGCGCTGCTCGACGTGGTGCAGGATCGAATCGATGTCGTGCGTTCGTTCTTCTTCGAGCAACGCCTGGAGCCGCTCGGTGCCAAACATCTCCTTTCGCTCATTTTCCGTTTCGACCAGTCCGTCGGTGTAGAAGAAGAGAAGATCGCCGGCCACGAGTTCGGTGCGCGCCTCGGTGTATCCATGGCCGGCGTAGAGCGCGATCGGCATGCCGGTCGAAACGAGCGGCGCGATCCCTCCAGCCGATCGGAGCACGAACTGCGGATTGTGACCGGCGTTCACGTAGCGGAGGAGTCGGCCATCGGTGTCGAGAATGCCGATGAACAGCGTCAGGTACACGCTGCCTGGCGTGTTCTGATCCAGCTCGCGGTCCAGATGGTCCGCGAGCTCCGCGAGATTGGTTTCATGCGGCAGGCGCGCCCGAAGCGTGGCCTGAATGTTCGCCATCAACAGGGCCGCGCTGACGCCCTTTCCTGAAACATCGCCGACGAGCAACGCGAGACGGCCGTCGGGCAGGACGAAGTAGTTGAAGAAATCTCCGCCGACTTCGCGCGCCGGAATCGAGACGCCACTGATCTCCGCCGGCCCCGAGCGAAGGGAACCGCGCGGCAGCATTTCCGTCTGAATCAGCCGGGAGAGTTCGAGTTCGCGCTGCAGGCGTTCCTGCTCGACCGCGCGCGCCTCGTGGTGCTCCAGATCCTCCGCCATCTGGTTGAACGCACCGGCGAGCGTGCCGAACTCGTCCTTGGAGCGGACCGGCACTCTGGTGCGGAAGTCGCCGCCGGCCAGCTGACGCACGCCACTGGTCAGCGTGGCGAGATGTTGCGTCATGCGGTGTGAAATGGGAATGATTCCAACAAGCGCCAGCCCGATCACCAGAAGCCCGAGCCCGAGATTTCGAACCGATGCCCGGCGGATGTCGCGAAGCGAGTCGCCGACGGGACGGGCGATCCCGAAGATGATTCCGCTCGGTCCCCGTCGCGCGACGATGATCCAATCGCCGGAGCGGCGTGGCGTTCCGGCGGCCGCCACAACGGCGGTGCGTTCGACCCCCAGCGCATCGAGCCGAGCCTTGTCCGACGAATCCTGCGTGTAGAGCACACCCTGTCGATCGATGGCAAAGGGGATTTCACCTTGATCGCGACGAGCAAAGCCGAGTACACCTCTCAGCATCCGGTCGAGATTCAGCATCGCGTTGGCAGTGCCGATCACGCGGCCGTCTTTCTGGACCTCGATCTCGATCTTTCGCCCTTGCACGTCGGCGTTGGTGCGCTCGCCAGCCGCCCGTGAGGCGGCTTCGCGGCTGAGAGCTGCCGCCATCGCCTTGAGGTTCTGTTCGTTCGCGGCCAGTTGCTGATCGATCTGTTTGTCGATCATGGCGCGCACCTTCGGATCGGCCGCGGTGACACCCGCCTCCGATGCCGCGCGAGTCGCCTCGGCGACAATGCGCGGGATATCCATGACGATCACCTGCGAGCCTGGCGGCGCAGGAGCCGCCGGCGCGCCGATTCCCGGTGGACCGGGCACGCCCGGTGGTCGCGGACCGCCGCCCCCGCCGCCGAAGCCACCGCGTCTCCGGCCATTCGGACCGCTGCCTCTGGACGGGGGAATTGGAATGGGCACGCTGTTTGGATCGGTCGTGACGGCAGGCGGTGGGGGTGCGTCCGGTGTCGGATGAAATTCCATTCGTTCCACGAGCGCTGCGGTGTCCCCGAGCAATGGCGCGACCG
>JBPYFA010000013.1:0-10411 GCA_051986585.1 Vicinamibacterales bacterium
TCGATCCATCCATTCGATCCCCGCATTCACAAGGCGCGGCCGCATCAGGGTCAGCAGTCGTCGGCGGCCAACATTGCGGCACTGCTTGCCGGCAGCGCCATCAACCGTTCACATGAACATTGCGGCAAGGTGCAAGACGCGTACTCGCTTCGGTGTGCGGCTCAGACACACGGGGCGGCTCGCGACGCGCTCGAGTTCGCGCGCCATACGCTGACGATTGAGATGAACGGCGCCACCGACAACCCGATGGTATTTGCCGCCGACGATGACATCGTGTCCGGCGGAAATTTTCACGGCGCTCCGGTGGCGATCGCCGCCGATCTCTGCGCGATTGCGCTGGCCCAATTCGTCAACATCAGCGAACGACGCTCCGATCGCCTCGTCGATCCGTCGTTGAGCGACCTGCCCGCGTTCCTGACCGCCGACAGCGGCCTTCATTCGGGCTACATGCTCGCGCAGGTGACGGCCGCCGCGCTCGCGTCTGAAATCAAGACCCTCGCTCACCCGGCGAGCGTCGACACCATCCCGACCTCCGCCAATCGAGAGGACCACGTCAGCATGAGCATGGGCGCGGCGCTCAAAGCGGAGCACGCACTCGGGCTCGCTACTCGTGTGATCGCGGTCGAAATTCTCTGCGCGTGCCAGGCGATCGACCTGCTCGCACCGCTGACCACGTCGCCTCCGCTGCAGCGCGTGCACACGCACGTGCGATCGATCGTGCCGCGGCTCGCCGGCGATCGTCCGCCGGCGCCGGATATCGAAGCAATTTCGCGGATGATCATCGACGGGTCGTTGGAAGCGTCGTGTGGGTTGGAAGTCAAGTAAGAAATTTTTTAATTTCAAATTGACAACGCGCTCGTACGTTTTTAGATTGCTTCATTCGCCGCACGCGTAATGCGCCGCGAGCGAATCTGCGAAGATCCGGATCGTCATTCACGATGAACATCGCCAGCCGACATGTCAGTGCTCCTCGGGGGTCTGCGTTGTCCTGCAAGGGATGGCCGCAGGAAGCCGCGCTGAGGATGCTGATGAACAACCTCGACCCCGAGGTTGCAGAACGGCCGGAGGATCTCGTGGTCTACGGCGGGTCGGGGCGCGCCGCGAGGAGCTGGGCGGCGTTCGACGCGATCGTCGACTCGCTGCGCAAGCTCGAACACGACGAAACGCTCGTCGTCCAATCCGGAAAACCGGTCGCGGTCTTCCGCACGCATCCGTGGTCGCCGCGCGTCCTCATCGCCAACGCGCTGCTCGTGCCAGCGTGGGCCAATTGGGACACGTTCCGCGATCTCGAGGATCGCGGTCTCACCATGTACGGGCAGATGACGGCGGGCAGCTGGATCTACATCGGCACTCAAGGCATCCTGCAAGGGACGTACGAGACGCTCGCCGCGCTCGCGCGTCGTCACTTCGGTGGCAGCCTGGCTGGCCGCGTCGTCGTCACCGCAGGTCTCGGCGGCATGGGCGGCGCGCAGCCGCTCGCGATCACGATGAACGACGGCATTGCACTCGTGATCGAAGTCGACCCGCATCGGATTCAGCGGCGCCTCGCCACAAGATACGTGGACGAGCGCGCCAGCAGCCTGGACGATGCGCTCGCGCGGATAGAACGGTATCGACGTGAGGGCACCGCTCGTTCGATTGCCCTCGAGGCGAACGCGGCAGATGTGCTGCCCGAGCTCGTGCGTCGTCGCTTCATCCCTGACGTCGTCACCGATCAGACCTCGGCGCACGATGCGTTGAACGGTTATGTCCCGAACGGCATTACCCTCGCGGAGGCCGAGACGCTTCGCCGCACCAAACCGGATCGGTACATGCAGCAATCGATCGCGTCGATGGCTGGGCATGTGCGCGCGATGCTCACTCTCAAGCACCAGGGTGCGGTCGCGTTCGACTACGGGAACAACATTCGTGCTCAGGCGGAAAAGGGTGGAGTGTCGAACGCGTTTGATATTCCAGGCTTCGTCCCGGAATTCATCCGTCCGCTTTTCTGCGAAGGTCGCGGACCGTTCCGATGGGCGGCGCTGTCGGGCGACGCGGGCGACATTGCCGCGACCGATGCACTCGCGCTCGACATGTTTGCCGATAATCCGTCGCTCGTGCGATGGATTCGTACCGCACAGGAACGGGTCGCGTTCCAAGGCCTTCCGGCCCGCATTTTCTGGCTCGGCTACGGCGAGCGCGCTCGCTTCGGCCTCGCGATCAACGATCTCGTCAGGCGGGGCGTCGTCAGCGCCCCGATCGCCATCGGACGCGATCATCTCGACGCGGGATCGGTGGCTTCGCCATACCGGGAAACGGAGGCCATGCGCGACGGCAGCGATGCGATCGCAGACTGGCCGATCCTGAATGCGCTCCTGAACACCTCAGCCGGGGCGACCTGGGTATCCGTTCATCACGGCGGCGGAGTCGGGATCGGTTATTCGATTCACGCCGGTATGGTCGTCGTCGCCGACGGCAGCCGCGAGGCGGACGAGAAACTTCAACGTGTATTGACGTGCGATCCCGGATTAGGGGTTGTGCGCCACGCCGATGCCGGGTATGGTGAAGCGGTTGACACCATCACACGCACCGGCATTACGATGCCATCACTTTCGGGTCACGGGGGTTCGGGGCGATGATGATTCCGGAGCGTCCGTCGTTGGAGCGACGGGTCCTGTCCGCGCTCGACGGTTCGGCAGGCGGTGGAACGCGCATCCCGGTCGTACTGGGCGGATGCGGCACAGGGCGTACATCTCTGCTGCTGCGTTTGCGCGATCTCATCGGTCGATCGTCGGCGCAATACGTCGACGTCGAGCGAATTGCAACGACGCCTGAGCGTTTTCTTCAGTCGATGCGCGACGCGTCGCCGTTTCCGCCCGGACCATTCGGACGGACGGATCCTGCGGAAGCAGGGACGCGCGGCGCGTTCGATGCGGCGCTGGCGTTCTTCGATACTGCACGGGCGGCTGGCGATGTGCCAGCGACGTTCCTGCTCGACGAATTCCTCGAGCTGCGGACGTTTGAAAGTTTCCCGGGGCTGAGATCGGTGCTCCGCGATCTGCTCGCGGCGCTCTCGTCGAGCGGCAACCGGTTCGTGCTGACCACGCGCTACACCGCGCGCGCACACCGGCTACTGCGTGATGCGCCATCGCAGTTCGAAATCATTCCTGTCGCGCCGCTGACGCCGGCGGAAGTTCGCGCGACGCTTCCAACTGCGCCGCCATCCCGGACGCTCGCCGGAACGATCGACGAAGACGATCGCGCACGCGACGAGCTCGCGCGGCTGGTTCACGCGATCTCGGACGGGCGGCCGTCGTACGCGCGCATGATTGCCGAAGCGTCGACCGAAATGGGTTCGCGAGGCGCCGTCGATCCGGTCAGCGCACTGACGGCTTTGCTGCCGCCATCCGGCACAATCGCGACAACCTGCCGTTTTTCGTACGAACTGCGCCTGCACCGCGCCCGCGGGTACGGCGCGCTGAAGGCGATTCTCGATGTGCTGGCGGAAGAAGAACCGCTGACGTTGACCGAAATAGCATCACGGCTTCGCCGGACGCCAGGTTCGACCAAGGACTATCTGTCGTGGCTGGAAGATGTCGACCTGATCGTGTCGCGACAGAAGCGATACAGCTTCGCCGATCCGATGATGCGGTTGTGGGTTCGCCTCAATGCGCACGCTTCCCCACCGACCGAAGAAGACATCGCGCGTGAAGTGCACGCCTACGTGCTGAATCGCCTGCCGCAGAACGAGCCCGCGCTCGCGATGGCCGGCGCCGAAGTCCGCGATGTCGAGCAGAAACCTTGGGGCATCATTGAAATAGACTGAAATTGCTGAAGGTTGAATGCTGAATGTTGAATGGGCGCGCTCTACCGAGCGCGCCTTTCAAACAATTAATCAGCGCTCAATCAGCAATCAGCAATCAGTATTCAGCATTCAGCCTTTAGCATTCAGAAATTACAGTTCTCCCCCATCACTCTTCGGCGCTCAACCGGTCCAAAGCGAGCTTGGCGGCTGCCTGTGCAGCCTCTTTCTTGCTCTTGCCCTCCGCCCGCGCCACCGGCACGCCGTTCACCACCACCTCGACGTCGAAGAGTCGCCGGTGCGCCGGACCGATCTCGGCGGCGAGGCGGTATGCAGGCAAGCCACGGTCGTGGGACTGCAGCCATTCCTGGAGCGCTGATTTGTAGTCCTCGGTAAACGCGGCATGTGCACCGGTGCGCCGTGCCTCGTGAATGAGATCGGCAAACTGGCGCTCGATGAACCCGCGCGCCGGTTCCACTCCTCCATCGAGATAAATTGCCGCGATGAGCGCCTCGTAGCAGTCGGCGATCAGCGCATGCTTGCGCCGTCCCCCGGTTTTCTCTTCGCCGCGCCCGAGGATGAGAAAATCCCCGAGGCTGATCTTTTCGCCCAGTCGTGCCAGCGATGCGGCCGACACGATTGACGCTTTCAGCTTGGACTTCTGTCCTTCGTTGTGGTGTGGAAACTGCCGGAACAACATGTCGGCGATCACGAATCCCAATACCGAGTCGCCGAGGAATTCCATCGATTCGTTGTCGAACACTCCGCCGCTGGCGTCCTCATGGACCCGCGACCGGTGCGTCATCGCGTGTTCGAGCAACCCGCGGTCCTTGAACCGATATCCGATGCGGCGCTCCAGCGGCTCGAGCTCGGAGCCAAACGGCACGACACGTCCCGGTCCGCTCTCTTCGCGGTGGCTAGCGATGATCCGTTGGGCGCGCTCCGCTTCTTCCTCGTGAACGGCGATGCGAAGCTCGTTGACGGCAAGTGGAAATGGCGTCCGCGACATGTCGGACGACACAATCGTTTGAATGCCATGCGTTTCGAGGAGACCCCGGACGACGTCCGCTTCGATCTGGGAAGGAGTACGGAAGATGACGGTCAGTCCGATCATGGGCAGAAGGCCCGCATGTCAGACGGCAATCCGGTTGGCCGTCTCGAACGCGCGATCCACTTTGAGCAGAATCATCGTCATATCGTCATGCTGATCGGCGTTTCCGACGAATGCTTCGACCTCGCGCATGATCCGTTCCCGCAGTTCACTCGAATCGAGATGCCCGTGTTCCTCCACGATTCGGCTCAAGCGTGACTCGCCAAAGAGATCGCTCTCAGTATTCATGGCTTCAGTGATGCCGTCGGTGTAGAGCACGATCACGTCACCCGGCGACAGCTCGACCCGCTCCTCTTCGAGCAGCTCGGCAAACTTTTCGGCAGCACCATCGATGCGTAAGCCCATCACCATGCCGCTCGGCGCCAGCACCTTCGCCGAGGGCATGCTCGAGGACGGCCCGGGCAGAAAGATGAGCGGCGTGTGACCGGCACGGCAGAACGTCATGACTCCCGCCTGCAAATCGATCACAGCATACGTGATCGTGATGAAGCTGCTGCTGTCGAGGTGCTCGGAGATGATGCGGTTCACCTCGACCAGGAGGTCGCGCGGCGAGTCGTACCGGTGGGTCAGAGCGAGGACCAGTCCCTTCAGCTCAGCCATGTACAACGCGGCAGAAGTCCCCTTGCCGGAAACGTCCGCGATCAGAATTCCCAGCCGTTCACCGTGAAGCTGAAAAAAATCATAGTAGTCCCCGCCAACTTCACGCGCGGGCACGCAGAGCGCCGTGATCGCGAGGCCTGGCACGTCGAGCGGCCCCTGCGGAAGCAGCGACATCTGAATCGCGCGCGCGATGCGAAGCTCTTCCTCGAGCCGCTTCTTCTCCGCCGCGGTCTGGAGCAGCCCTTCGATGCTCCCCGTCATCTCGTTGAACGAGCCAGCCAGCTCTCCGAGCTGATCGTTCGAATGCAGCTGGATGCGGTGCGAAAAATCGCCGTGCCGGACGCGCTCCGTTCCCATGAACAATTCGTGAACCGCGCTGGTGATCGATCGCGCCAGCGCCAGCCCCATGCTGAGCGCAACCATTTCGATGATGAAGAACAGACCGGCGATCACGAGCATGGCAATGATCACCGCGGCGCCAAACGATATCTGCCCGAAGCTCTGGGCGGCAGACAACCGCCGATACAAGTCGCCGGCGCGGTACGTCAACGAGACGCTGGCGCGGCGCGGCGTGCCGCTGTCCCAATCCTCGTAATCGAGAAAGATGACGCTCTTCCGAAACAGCGTTAGCCATCCGCTGCCGGCATCGTCGTCTCCCTTCGCGCTGGTCGGCAGCACGGCGACCGCACCGGTCGCCCGATCCACCGCAACCGCGGAGGAACTCGCGCGCACGCCGGTGTCGTTCTGGAGCCGCTGGATCATTTCGTCGCCAATCGGCAGGTCGCCGACCACGTACCCGGTCAGCGCGCCGTTGATCACGACCGGCATCACGGCGCGATCCACGAGCTCCACTTCGTTGGCCCCATCGACCAGAGGAATCGCGATCGTGCCGAACCAGCCGTCGCGCTTGATCCAGGCCGGGATAGCGGAAGGCGGCGGCAGGTGATCCCAGCTGCCGACGGTGACGGGAGCCGCTGCTCCGGCGCCAACCGGCAGATAGGCAAAGCACACGCCGCGGTACCGAAGCGACGCATTTCGCTGGGTGCGAGCGAGCGACTGCGCCGCGGCTTCCGGTGCGCGTGAAATCTCTCCCGCCGCGCCGCTGGTGACGATCTTCACGTCATTCAGCGCCGCGTCGTAGCCGTCCTTGAACAAGTAGGCGCTGAGGTTCACGAAAATCAGCACACCGCCAACCAGAAAAAAGATGACGATCAGCAGCGACGGCACGACGCCGATGAAGATGTACGAGAGGATCAGTTTGCGCCGTACGCGCCACAGCAGCTGCTGCTTCATCAGCACGAACAGCCGCCAGACGAACACGGCGACCGAGACGATGAGACCGATGGTCGCGGCGCTGCTCAGGATGTTGATGATGGTCGGCAGGTTGCCGGCCAGTCGAAGCAATGCGACGACGATCTTGAGCGCGGCGGAAATAATGAAGAGACGGCCCGGCCAGGTGTTCAGCAGGAGATCGCGTGCCGAGTACAGCGGTTCCGTCCCAGGAGGCGGTGCCGGCCGGCGTCGGCCGGGCAATCCCCTCTCTGGGACTCGTGGCGTGCTCATTTCCCTGGGCAGCGATGATAGCAGAGCGGCATGCAGCGAAGGCTCGAGCCGAGGGTCTCCGCCCTGGTGGTGATACAGTCAAAGCTGATGAAACTTTCAGATACCGCGCACTTCTCGACCATTTGCATTCACGCAGGCCAGGAACCCGATCCATCAACCGGCGCCATCATCACACCGATCTACCAGACGTCCACCTACGTGCAGGAGGCGGTCGGCCACCACAAGGGTTTCGAGTACGCGCGAACGCAGAATCCGACACGGCTCGCGCTCGAGCAGAACATTGCCGCAATCGAGGCGGGCAAGGCCGCTTTCGGATTTGCGTCGGGCATGGCCGCGATCGACGCCATCACGACGCTGCTCGAAGCCGGCGACCATGTGGTCGTCACCGACAATACCTACGGCGGCACCTATCGATTGTTCGAGCAGGTGCTCCGCCGTTACCAGCTCTCGTTCAGCTACGTCGACACGTCGTGCCTCGATCTCGTCGAGCAGGCGATCCGTCCAGAGACGAAGATGCTGTTCGTGGAAACGCCCACCAACCCGGTGATGCGGCTGACCGATCTGTCCGCGATCAGCGAAATCGCACGAGCGCGTCGCGTCAAGCTGGTGGTCGACAATACGTTCGCCAGCCCCGCCCTCCAACGGCCGATCGAGTTTGGCGCCGATCTCGTCGTCCACAGCACGACCAAGTATCTCAATGGCCACAGCGACAGCGTCGGCGGCATCGTTGTCGCCGTTCACGACGACGACGTCGAGAGCTTGAGGTTCATTCAGAACTCTGCCGGCGCGATCCTGAGCCCGTTCGACTCGTGGCTGATCCTGCGCGGAACGAAGACGCTGGCGGTGCGGATGGCGCAGCACAATGTGAACGGGCAGGCGCTCGCCGACTATCTCGACCGCCATCCGAAGGTGAAGCGGGTCCTGTATCCCGGATTGCCCGCCCATCCGCAGCACGACTTAGCCAGGCGGCAGATGAAGGGATTCGGCGGGATGCTGACGTTTGATGTCGGAAACGTCGAAGCCGCTCACGCCGTGTGCAACCGCGTGAAGCTGATGTCGCTGGCCGAGAGCCTCGGCGGTGTCGAAACGCTCATCTCGCATCCCGCGTCGATGACGCACGCCTCGGTGCCGCCGGATCGGCGAGCGAAGATCGGTCTGACCGACGGCCTCGTCCGCATTTCAGCGGGCATCGAGGATCCGGCCGATCTGATCGCGGACCTGGAGCAGGCGCTTACGTAACTGGTGAATCCGTGAATTGGTAGCCCGTGCGACGCCAAATTTACCCACTCACGAGTTCACCAATTCACCGATCGACCCATCCACCAATTTTCTTCAGGTTGTCGACTCCGCCACCCAACGCAAATACGCGTCGTTGCCGTCAACCACCGGTGTGACGAGGAACTCCGGCATGTCATACGGATGCAGTTCCCGGACGCGATCCCACAACGCGGGGACCCGCTCGCGCGATGTCTTGATCACGAGCTGGCGCTCGCTTTCAACCTCGACCGTGCCTTCCCACCGGTAGATCGATTCCATCGGCGCTGACAGGTTCACACACGCCGCCAGCCGCGCCTCGACCAGTTCGCGCGCGAATGCCGCGCCGTCCGCATCGGCCGGGAGGGTGGTGAGAACAATCACATAGTCCATGCGCGTGCCTCCGTGCCGCGATTCGAGACGCAGCGGGAAATTCGCTCGTGACCCTACTTTCCGGGGTGCATTGGAACGAAAGTATTGTACAAAGGACACGCTTCCATTGATGCCTCTTGAATCGCCAGAACCCAAACGGCCGGCCGGGGCCGAGCCCCTACGGCGGAAGCGCGTCGTGCGCCCTCCGGTGCCGGCGTACCGCCGGCGGGGCCTGCACCTGCTGCTGATTTTCGTGACGCTCGTGCTGATCGTCGATGCCCTCATCGGCGAGAAGGGGCTCACGCAGTCGATGAATGCTCAGCGGCAGTATCATCAGCTCCAGGACTCGCTCGACCAACTCCGGCACGACAACGCCGCGCTTCGCGAAGAGATACGGCGACTCAAGGAAGACCCCGCCGCGATTGAATCGCTCGCTCGCCAGGATCTCGGATTGATCCGGCCCGGCGAGGTTGTCTTCATCCTCAAAGATCTGAAAGACGACAAGAAGTAGCTCTTTCCTCGGTGTCGGGCTGGCAATCCCCTTGCTACCCGGACTCGCCATGATCGGCTCGGGTCTACGGACAGCAATTGCCGCAGCCAGTTTCTCCGCATTCCTCGTGTCTCCGGCGCTCGTCAACGCGCAGCAGCTCAGCGACACGGTACCGCTGGTTGACCGACTTTCCTTACAAGACAGCACGCAAACACCCGAGCCGCCCCAGGGGACGGGACAGAAAGTCGCCGAGGGTGAAGAACCGGCAAAGCCCACGCGCAGCTTCATCCCTGCCCTGCTGCACAATCTCGGCGACGACATCAAACACATTCCGCGGCGGAATTCGGTGTATTGGCTCGCCGCGGGAACGGTCGCGTCGCTGGCGGTACACCCCGCAGACGATTATCTGAACAACCATCTCAGCACGTCTGAGGGGGCAAAGGATTTCTTCGTCATCGGCAAGTACGTCGGATCGTTCCCGGTGCTGCTCGGCACCGCGGCGACGACTTACGTTATCGGGAGACACCGGTCGTCGCAGCGGGGCCAGCACCTCGGCATGGATCTCATCGAAGCGACGCTACTTGCTGATGGGACGACCGAGATCATTAAGCAGATCGTGCGACGCGAGCGACCGATTCAAGACGATGGAACACGTGCGGCGGGGTTCGCCTTCCCGTCAGGCCACTCTGCGGGGACGTTTGCCGCGGCGACCGTGCTGCAGCAACACCTTGGGTGGCGATGGGCCGTTCCGACCTATACCATCGCGTCGTATGTGGCGATGTCGCGGCTGGTCGACGATCGCCACTGGGCGAGCGACGTCGTCGCCGGCGCGACCCTCGGCATCATCGTCGGCCGATCGGTGACGTGGCACGGCCGCAATTTCTATGCGTCGCCGATGCTGGTGCCGAAGGGCGCTGGGATCATGGTGAACGTGCAGCCGTAGTCGAGCTTCGTTTTCGTTGACCCTGTTCTGTCGCGCGTGGTACGATTGGGTTTCCAGACGCGGGGTGGAGCAGTCCGGTAGCTCGTTGGGCTCATAACCCAAAGGTCGCAGGTTCAAATCCTGCCCCCGCAACCAACATTATCAACAAGTTCCGGGCGCTTGAGATCAAGCGCCCCTCTTATTTCCCCAAGAAACTACCCAACCCGACAACATGGTGCTGCCACGGGCTCCGGATTTCCGGGTGCCATTGCTCCAAGTGCCACACGCGAATTCCTGAACAGCTAGCCAGCCGCGGCG
>JBPYFA010000014.1:0-13552 GCA_051986585.1 Vicinamibacterales bacterium
AACGCCCTCGAGCGTTCGGTCGGCGCGGCCGAGATGATCGAGCTCGGTCGGCAACGCGTACTGTGCATTCGTGTTCTCGCAGCCGCCACCCTTGAGGATGAGTTTGATCTCGATCTCGGGCGATTCCCACTGATCGAAATGAATGATTGGCGTGCCCGGACCCAGATTGTTGCCGGAGTTCTCTCCGGTAATCGAATCGACCGAGTTCGGACGGAGCTTGCCTCGTCGCGTCGCTTCGGCGACGGCTTCGCGAATCTGTCCGCGTAACCAAATCTGATTTACGCCGACCGGCACCTTCACTTCGAAGGTGGGCATGCCGGTGTCCTGGCAAATCGGCCCGTCGCACGAGGCGGCCTGATCGATGTTCTGCGCGATGATGGTCAGGGCCTGTCCCGCGCGGGTGCCAGTGGCCTCGGTCGCGACGGCTGCTCGCATCGCGGCCCGCACGTCCGGCGGCAAATCGGTAGAGGTCTTGGTGATCAGCTGGACGACGCTGTCGAAAAAATCGGGAAGCATGGGGAGCAGTATAATCCGCGGTAGGTATGAAGTTCCGCATCGAGCGAGATCCGCTCGGCGACGTGCGGGTCCCTTCCGAGGCGTACTACGGCGCCCAGACGCAGCGAGCGGTCGAAAACTTTCCCATCAGCGGCCTGACCGCTTTCCCTGAGTTGATCGTCGCGACCGTGCGCATCAAGAAGGCGGCGGCCGAGGCCAACCTTGCGCTCGGGCGGCTGCCACGCGATGTCGCAGGCGCGATCGTACGTGCGGCCGACGAAGTCCTGGAGGGCAAGCTGCGCGATCAATTCGTCGTCGACGTGTACCAGGCCGGCGCGGGCACGTCGCACAACATGAACACGAATGAGGTTCTGGCCAATCGCGCGACGGAGCTGCTGGGCGGAAAACGCGGCGAGTACACACAGGTCCATCCCAACGATCACGTCAACATGGGACAGTCGACCAACGACGTGTTTCCCACCGCAACGCGGCTGGCGCTGCTGTCGCTGGTCGGACCGCTGCTCGAATCGGCGGCTCATCTCTCCCGCGGGCTATCCGACAAGAGTCGTTCATTCGCCGACGTGCTGAAAACCGGTCGAACGCATTTGCAGGACGCGGTGCCGATTACACTCGGTCAGGAATTCGGCGGCTACGCCGCCAACGTTGAGCACGCGGCCGAGCAGGTTGCCGACGCTGCGAAACAGCTCCTCGAGCTGAATCTTGGATCGACCGCAGTCGGGACAGGCCTCAACGCCGGCGACGACTACACCGCTCGCGCGATCGACCGCCTGAAAGCGTACACGGATCAGCCGGTACGGCCTGCCGCCAATCGATTCCGAGTGACGCAAAGCATGGGAGACGTGCTCGCGTTCTCATCAGCGCTGCGGCGGCTGGCGGTAGAAGCCAATAAAGTCTCGTCCGATCTTCGGCTGCTCAGCAGCGGGCCGCGCGCGGGGCTCGCCGAAATTCAGTTGCCGTCAGTGCAACCAGGCTCGTCCATCATGCCCGGCAAGGTGAACCCATCGGTTCCGGAAATGGTGAATCAGGTCTGCTTCCAGGTCTTCGGGTGCGACGCCGCCGTCCTGGCGGCTTCCGACGCCGGGCAGCTCGAGCTGAACGTGATGATGCCCGTGATTGCCTGGAATGCCATTCACGCGACACGCATTCTGACCAACGCGATGCGCGTGTTGCACGATCGCTGCATCGCGGAAATCCGGGCGGACGAAGAGCAGTGCCGGGCCCTTCTCGATCGCAGCACAGCCCTGGCCACCGCCCTGAGTCCCTATATCGGCTACGCAACAACCGCCGAGATTGCCAAAGCGTCTGTAAGTACAGGTCGTCCGATCCGTGAGCTGGTCAGGGAACGACAGCTGCTGCCCGACGACCAGCTGGATGAAGTTCTGTCCGCGGATGCGATGACGTCGCCCGGCATTCCGGGCCGCGCGACTCCCCACGCGAAGAGCGCCGGACGCGGAAAGGCGGCGGGGAAAAAACGATGAAGAAGCTGAAAGCAGCGGTTGTGGTGGTTGCGGTGTCGGTGGTCGTGTCGGCGGCGGCACCATTCGCACAGCACAACCGGCTTTTCCGCCCGGAGGATCTGAGCGAGCTCGAAGGGCCCGACCGCGATGAATGGCAGCAGCCCGGCAAGATCATGGATGTGCTCGGCATCGGTGAAGCCAGCTTTGTCGCCGACCTCGGCGCCGGAAGCGGATGGTTCACCATCCGTCTCGCCAATCGTGTCGGTCCCAACGGCCTGGTGCTCGCCGAAGACATTCAAGTGCCGATGATCCAGGCGATCAAATTGCGCGTCGACCGCCTGGGATTGAAGAACGTGATCCCGGTGCTCGGGACCGCCAGCGATCCGCGGCTGCCGAAGCCCGTGGACGCGGTGCTTATCGTCGATGCTTACCACGAGATGGAACAGCCGGTTGCACTGCTGACCAACGTGGCGTCGTCGCTCAAGCCCGGCGGACTGATCGGCATCGTCAATTTTACAAAGGAGGGCGGTGGTCCGGGCCCGGCGATGGAAGAGCGGGTGGATCCGGAAGTCGTGATCAACGATGCCAAAGCCGCCGGCCTCGTGCTGCGTTCGCGTGAGAACTTTCTCAAGTATGAGTACATGCTGGTGTTCGAGAAGTCGCGTTCATGATCGCGGCGCCAGCATTTTTCGGCGCCTACCAGACGCTCGTCAACACAGAGCTCGAACGATTGATCGTCGACGATGGAACGGTTGTGGCGCGCTCGATGGCGTATACGGTTCGGGCGCCATCGAAACGGGTCAGGCCGGTGCTGACGCTGCTTGCCTCGGAATTGTGCGGTGGAACCGTCAGCCGCGCCGTGACCGCGGCGGCAGTGATGGAGCTGGTCCACGCCTCGTCGCTCATCCTCGACGACCTCCCGTCGATGGACAACGCCCCGCTGCGACGCGGTCAGAAAACGAACCATTTGGAATTCGGTGAAGCGATCGCGATTCTTGCGGCGTTTGGCCTCTTGAACCTCGCCTACGGCACGATCGCTCGCGCCTACGAGGCAACGGTGTCGGCTCGGCTCGCGGCCATCGTCTCCGATGCCGTCGGTTCTGACGGTCTGATTGGCGGACAGGCCATCGACCTGCTCGCCACCGATCACCAAATCAGCTTCGAAACGCTGGAACGCATCCACCGCGGTAAGACCGGCGCGCTCTTCAGCGCGGCGGCGACCGCTGGTGCGGTCGTCTCTGGCGCATCGGCCGACGTCGTCCGGTCGCTCTCGGCCTACGCGAAGAATCTCGGACTGGCATTTCAGATCATCGACGACCTTCTCGACGTCGAAGGAGATCCGACGGAAACCGGAAAGGCGACGCGCGAAGACGTCAAGAAGACCACGTTCGTCTCGTTCAGCGGCGTAGCCGGTGCACGACAGCTCGCCCTGGAACTCTGCCAGACCGCCGATCGCGCGCTGGAACCATTCGGGCGGCGCGCCGACCGTCTTCGCGAGCTCTCGTCGTTTGTCGCCGGCCGAAGCTGGTAACGTTAGGGCGTGAACGAACCGACCGAGCAGCTTCACGTCGATGAGCTTCGGCAGCGACTCCGGTCGATGGGGTATCTCGATGCCGGGGTGAATCGGTTCGTCCTCGGCCCCGCAACCGATCGGCGACGTCCCTCCGCCATCGCGTTCCTGGCGGCTGTGCGCGTTGGCGCCATCGCCGCCCTTCTCCTCGGGCCTGCCGCCGCCATCGGCGTCAACGGGCGCATCCCAGGGCTGGTGACCGGCCCACGCGACGCGATCGTCATCGCGATTTACCTCGGCCTGCTGTTTGGTGCCGGCGTCTCGCTCGCGACGTTTGTGGCGAGCCTTGCGGCCGCCTCGCTGGCGACGGAACGCCTCGCAGGAAGTGCCCGCCGCCTCTCCCGGATTGCTGGCGTCTCGGTCACGGTGATCTGCCTGGGCTATCTCACGTTGTGGTGGCGAACCGCGGCGACAGGTTTTGGATTCACGGCATTCACGTCGACCGCATTTGCGCTCGCCGTTGCGTCCGCGATCAGCCTGCTCCTCGGCCATGTGACGGCATCGACCGCATTTGCCGTCGCCATAGCGCGGCATGGCGCGGGTGAAATAACCACTAGTCCAGCATTCAAGTCAACGCGCCGATGGCTGGCGACATTGGGAGCAGCAGTCGTAGCGTTCGCCGGCGCAGCCGCCTTGCTCGTCATCACCGCACCGACTGAACCGGAGACTACCAGACCTGCCCCTCTCGCGATCGTGTCGAGCGGCATGCGTGTTCGGGCAATCGCCATCGATGGGGTCGACCCGCGCGTGATCGAAGAACTCGCCGATGCCGGCCGCTTGCCGTCGCTATCTCGCCTTATCCGCGGAGCTCGCGCCCGGCTGACGATCGCCGACACTGCTCAATCCCGCGATCCCGCGCGCGTCTGGACGACGATTGCAACCGGTACGACGCCCGACGTGCACGGCGTCAGTGGTCTCGAGACGCGTCGCGTTGCCGGCGTCCAGGGCACGGTCGCGGTCGGGGAATCGTCGCGGTTGGGCCGATCGATTCGCGGCGCCACCGATCTGCTGCGTCTCACCCGCCCTTCCGTCGCGAGTGGGACCGAGCGCCGGGTCAAGACCGTGTGGGAAGTGGCCGCGGACGCGGGCTTGAGGACGCTCGTCGTCAACTGGTGGGCGACATGGCCTGCCTCCTCGTCTGGCGATGGAGCGATCATCGTCAGCGATCGTGCGGCGCTGCGGCTCGACATCGGTGGCGCGCTCGATGCGGAGATCGCGCCCGCCTCCGTCTACGAGCGGCTGCGGCCGCGATGGCCGTCGATCCGAACCCGCGCCGCCGCTAATGCTCGCGCCGCGTCAGCGTCGCTCGAGTGGGGGTCGCCGGAGATTCGCGCGGTCCTCGATCGGTCCGCTGAACTCGACGCCATTCAGCTCCAGTTGATGCGCGAGGTACAGAGCTCGCCCCCTGATCTGAGTGCTCTCTATCTGCCGGGTCTCGACATCGCACAGAATGCATTGCTCGGACCGCGCGAGACGGCGCTCGCGCCGTCGGATGTCACGGCGCGTGTTCAGGCATTGCGGGACTACGTCGTCTTCCTGGATCGTCTGCTCGCAGACACGATCGTGCCGTCAGACTCGGAACTGGTCGTGCTCCTGACTGAACCGGGTCGCGTGACCGCATCGGCTGCCGGGCTGCTCGGTATTGCCGGACCGGTGGTCGCTCCGCAGGCCGACATTCAAGGACGAGAAATCGACGCCGCCCCGACAATCCTGCACGCCCTCGGCATACCGTTGAGTCGCGAACTGCGCGGCGTCCCGATCGCATCGTTGTTCAAACCGGAGTTCCTCCAGCGATACCCGGTTCGCTACGTCGCGACGTATGGGCCGCCATCGACACGGACCGTCGATCGATCCGGACAGCCGCTCGATCAGGAGATGATCGATCGCCTTCGCAGCCTCGGCTATGTCAAATAGGGAATCCCTCATCCCTAATCGCTGATCCCGAATCCCTGAATCGCTAATCCTCGAATCGCTAATCCTTGAATCGGCGAATCGGCGGATCCTTGAATCGCGCGATCGACGATTCGCGATTCAACGATTCCGAGATGCAGGGACTAGTGATTCCGATTCAGGGGATTAAGGATTCGCGATTAGCGATTAGCGATGAGGGATTGTCGTCGTGATCCTCCACAGCCCAGGCGTGATGGCGGCGGCGACGATCAATTTGAAGACGTCGAGCGGAACGAAGGGGTACAGACCAGTGTGCAACGCGACGTTGACGCCGGCGGCAGGACGGGCGAAGAATGCGAGCCAGGCGACACCGCCTGCGAAGATGACGGCGAGACCGCATGTCATCGCGACCAGCGACGTGAGATAGCGACGATCCAGTCCCCGTTCGGCGAGCCAACCGGCGACGAAGGCCGCAAATGGGTAGGACATCAGATAACCACCGGTCGGGCCGATGAGGCGCAGCGGCCCCTGAGGCAGCACGGGCGACGAGGCAAACACAGGAAGGCCGGCGATTCCCGCCGCAAGATAAAGTACTTGAGCGAGCATGCCGAGACGCGACCCAAGAACGGCTCCGCCGAGCAGGACGACCATCGGCTGAAGCGTGAACGGCACCGGAGTGAAGGGCAATGGAACACTCACCTGTGCCGCGGCCGCGGTCAGCGCGATGAACAGTGCGACCGAACCGACCCGGATGGCACCATGCATCCGGACGCCGGCCAGGCTATGGGTCAGGAGCGTTCCTCGGACCTCGGCTGAATTCTGCATAGGGCGGGATTGTACTATCTCTGCGTCGTACTATGGCTCCTGTCGCGGAAAGTGTCGAGGCAAGCCGTTCGTAAAGAAGACGCGGCGTGCCGAGTGGCGAAAGCCCCTCGGAGCAAAAGAATGAAGACAGCGCTCACGATCGCTGGCAGTGATTCAGGCGGAGGGGCGGGCATCCAGGCCGATCTCAAAACGTTTGCCGCCCACGGCGTGTTCGGAACCAGCGCAATCACCGCAATCACCGCCCAGAACACGCGCGGGGTCGTGACGTGGCAAGCGCTTCCCGCGGATCTGGTCACGGCACAAATCGAGGCCGTCGTCGACGACCTGGGCGCCGATGCTGTCAAGACCGGGATGCTCGCGACTGCCGCGATCGTCGAGGCGGTCGCGGCGGCGATCCGAGCGCTCGAACTGCCGCAGGTGGTTGTCGATCCGGTGATGATTGCCAAAGGCGGTGACGCGCTGCTCGACATCGATGCCGTCGCCGCGATGAAGTCTGAGCTGCTGCCGATAGCCCACGTCGTCACACCCAACATTCCCGAGGCGGAGGTGCTCGCTGACATGCCGATCAGGTCGTCGGCCGACATGCGACGTGCGGGCGAACGGATCCTTCACCAGGGTCCGCGCGTCGTACTCGTGAAGGGGGGGCATCTCGATGGCGACGAGTCTATCGATGTTGCCTGCCTGGAGGAGGGTGGCTTCGAGCTGCGCCGGCCACGTATTCTCACCCGGCATACCCACGGCACGGGGTGCACGCTTGCGTCAGCGATCGCGGCAAACCTGGCACGTGGACTGGCCGATCGGGAGGCGCTCGAAGGCGCTCGCGAATACCTCGATGGCGCAATCCGCCACGCCCCCGGTCTGGGTACCGGCCACGGACCGCTGAACCACTTCTGGCGCGCGGTATACTGAACGCGATGCCGGACCGGCGGTTTCGCGTCACGTCTGACCCTCTCGATGTTGAAGCCGTTTCCGCGATCGTGTCGTCGGCAGACTGCGGCGCCGTCGCAACCTTCGTCGGGTTGGTGCGCGACGAAAATGGCGGGCGCCGAGTTCTCTGGCTCGAATACGAGGCCTACGAACCGCTGGCCGTCAAGGCGTTCGCGCGAATCGATGAGGAAGCCGGTGAACGCTGGCCTTCAATCGCGCTGGCGATCCATCACCGCGTTGGACGACTGGAAATCGGACAGGCAAGCGTCGTCATCGCGGCTGGTTCACCACACCGCGCGGAAGCGTTCGCCGCGTGCCGATACGCGATCGAGCGCATCAAGCAAATCGCGCCGATCTGGAAGCACGAGCACTTCGAGGGTGGCGAGATTTGGATCGAAGGAGCCACGGCGGATCCGATGGACGACGATGCGCGTCGGATGGCGTTTGCGCAATGCACGTGACCATCCGTCTGTTCGCGCGTCTGAGAGAGATGGCGGGCGCTGGGGAAGTGCGCCGGTCGCTGCCCGACGGATCGAGCGTCCGAACCGCCTGGGATTCGCTCGTCGGCGAGTTTCCCGATTTCGACGACTACTCCAAAGCCGTGTCATGCGCGGTCAACGAGGAGTACGCGCGGATGACAACGGTATTGAGTGACGGAGACGAGGTGGCATTTCTGCCCCCCGTCTCCGGAGGATAACGTTCTACACTTCGCCAATTGCGAATTAGATCATGTTCGACAAGCTGAACGCCGTCGAGGCGCAATACGAACGGTTGATGACCGAGATGGCCGATCCGGCCGTCCAGGGAGACAGCGCGAAGTTTCGCGCGCACTCCAAGACCGTAGCGGAGCTGCAGCCGCTGGTCGACAAGTTTCGTGAATACAAGGAGGTCATTTCGCAACTCACCGCGGCCGAAGAGCTCCTCAAGGATCCAGATATGCGCGAGCTCGCGCAGGCGGAAGTGTCGACGCTCGAGGGTCGCCGCGATCAGCTGCTCACCGATCTGAAACTGCTGCTCGTCCCGAAAGATCCCAACGATCTGAAGAACGTGGTCCTCGAAATCCGGGCTGGCGCCGGCGGCGACGAGGCGGCGCTGTTTGCATCGGATCTGTTCCGGATGTACTCACGCTATGCCGAGCGGAACGGTTGGCGAGTGGAAGTCTTGAACCTGAGCGAGAGCGGGGCTGGGGGCACCAAAGAAGTCACGGCCACGATCGAAGGACGCGGTGTCTACAGTCGGCTCAAATACGAAAGCGGCGTTCATCGCGTGCAAAGAGTGCCGACCACGGAAGCAAGCGGACGCATTCACACCTCGACGGCGACGGTTGCGGTGCTGCCCGAAGCCGAAGAGGTGGATATTCATATCGATCCGAAGGACCTCCGAATCGACACGTTTTGCTCGAGTGGCCCCGGCGGACAGAGCGTCAACACCACCTATTCCGCCGTTCGCATTACCCACCTCCCGACCAACCTTGTCGTTTCGCAGCAGGACGAGAAATCACAGGTGAAGAATCGCGCGAAAGCGATGAAGGTCCTGCGTTCGCGACTGTACGAAATGGAAATGCGGAAGCAGCAGGAAGCGATTGCAAAGGATCGGCGCAGTCAGGTCGGAACCGGCGATCGGTCGGAGAAGATTCGAACCTATAACTTCCGCGAGAACCGAATCACGGATCATCGCATCGGGTTCACGATGCACCAGCTCACCGACGCGCTCGATGGTAACCTCGACGGTCTGATCGACGCCGCGGTCACCCACTTCACCTCCGAAAAGCTGAAAGAGGCGACCGAAGCCGATTCGAACGGCGACGCAGACGCGGGCCCAACCGTGCATTGATGCCGCCGCTGCACGAGCGCCTGGCCGACGCGCGCGATCGGTTCATCCGCGCGGGAATCAGCCGCGACGAGGCGACGCTCGATGCCGAAGTACTGGCGCGCCACGTGCTCGAGTGCGATCGCGCCACTTTTCTCACCAGGGCCCGCGATCCTCTGCCTTCCGCATTCGATCGATTGTTCGAAGCACTCGTTCAACGCCGAGTCGCACGCGAACCGGTGGCTTACATCGTCGGACACCGGGAGTTCTGGGGTCTCGAGTTCGAAGTCACGCCTGCCGTCCTGATACCAAGACCCGAGACCGAGCTCATCATCGAAGAAGCGCTCGCCGAAATGCCGGCGCGAGATGCCGTCCGACACATCATCGACGCGGGGACCGGAAGCGGGTGCCTCGCGATTGTCCTCGCGATCGAGTTCCCGTCAGCCACGGTGATCGCCACCGATTCGTCGGCAACAGCATTGCTGGTGGCGGAACGCAACGCCATCCGTTACAGCATCTCGAATCGCGTGTCCTTTCGCCATGTCGATCTCCTCGCGGCGATCGACGGCCAAGCTGACCTGATCGTGTCGAACCCACCATATCTGCGTGCTGATGAGGCGACTCGACTGCAACCCGAGGTCGCGCATTACGAGCCAGAGACGGCCCTCTACGCCGGCGCTGACGGTCTCGACGTCATCCGCCGGCTGCTGGGTGACGCACGAGACCAGCTTGCGAACGACGGGCGGCTCATTATTGAATTCGGGTTTGAGCAGGAGCAAGGCGTCAGGAATGCCGCCGAGCGTGCAGGTTGGACGATCGACCGCATTCGGCGGGATCTGCAGGGCATTCCGCGCGTCGCGGTCCTGAGGAGGTAACGTGGCCGATTGTCTTTTCTGCAAACTGATCGCCGGACAGATTCCGGCGACGATCGTTCACCAAAGCGACCATCTCGTGGCGTTCAAGGACATCACGCCGCAGGCACCCACACACGTCCTGATCGTGCCGCGCCGGCACATCGCCAGCCTCAACGACCTTTCGGCTGCCGACGATGCGCTGGTCGGCGAAATGGTGCGGTCGGCGGCAGCCATTGCCAAGGAAAATGGCCACGCTGAACATGGGTACCGCACCGTGTTCAATTGCAATGCCGATGCAGGACAAACAGTCTTCCACCTGCACCTTCACCTGCTCGGCGGCAGGAAGATGACGTGGCCACCGGGGTAAACCGGGCGCTAGTGTCCTGTCCGCGTGGATCGCGGCATAAGTCCCCGAGCGCAGCGCCCGGACACTAGGTTGTCGGGCGCAACGCCAACAAATAATGCCCACGCCGCGCTTCGCGGGCGAGAAAGAAATCGACGACGCGATATCCACGGTGCAGGTAGGTCTGGAAAATCGACCTCGTGGCCAGGCGCCATTCCAGCGCGAGGTCGGGATTGCGCTGCTGGAGGTCGGTGAATCCGGTAGGAATCTCGACCATCAGGCGCCGATCGCCCTCCACATCAACGAGCCGCGAAGCTGGTTCGAGCCAGCCGGCCACTTCCCTCGAGGGATTGACGAGAATGGCCGACATGACCGTGCTGTCGCGCATCAACGGCGCGGCGGAAGCTGAAATTCTACGCTCCACGTGCGGAGCGCTCAGCCGCCATTCGGCAACAAATCGATCGGTTGGCGTTCCGCGATGCAACGGACTCGTCGACTGACCGTACACGTCCTCCTCATATTCTTCCACCACCGTTCCGAGCTTCGAGAGGTTGAGGTGCGCATTGAGCGACTGCAGCGGGTCGAACGTCCATTCGATCAGGTCGATCCCCGCGCGTAATGCGTATTCGCGTTGCGACAACTTGAGTCGACGACCCAGGCCGGTTTCGCGCGCTTGCGGTGCCACAGCAAGCATGTGCGACCACTGCGTCAGCCGGCCGTCTTTCACAGCCGGCATGGAATAGACAAATCCCTGGAGTGTCCCGGCCGCGTCCACCGCACCGAGCAGAATGCCGCCGCGCTTGATCGAGACGATGAGGAGCGCCGGTGGGATCACGTCCTCTGCGTCTGTGAACTCCCAGACCACCTTTTCGAGCGCCGCCACCTGCCGGCATTCGTCGAGTGTGGTGAGAGGGCGGATGGTTGAATCGCTAATCACTAATCGCTGATCCCGAATCGCTAATCGCGAATCGCTAATCCTTGAATCGCTCATCGCGAATCCTTGAATCGTCGAATCGCTAATCGCGAACCACGAACCACGAACCGCGAATCGCGAACCGCGAATCGCGAATCGCGAACGGCGAACCGCGAGCCGCGAGCCGCGAACCACGAATCGCGAATCGCGAGTCGCGAACGGCGAATGTTCACAGAAGCGCCGGCAATTCGCGCAGTGACTGTATCACTGGCACGTCCGGTGGCGCCGCGACCGGGCCAGTCCGTGAGAGGAGGACGCCGCGCATGCCAAGACGACGGGCACCGTCAACGTCGTGTGTGAGGCTGTCGCCGACCATGACCGATTCGGACGGAGCCACCGCAGCGCCGCGCAACGCGGCCTCGAAGATGCTCCGGTGCGGCTTCATGTAGCCATGCTCCACCGAGGACACCGCAACGCTGAAAAGCCCGCGGAGTGCAAAGTGCGTTTCGAACGACGTCAGGCAGCGATGCGAATTCGAGATCAGCCCGATCTTCAGTCCTGACGCATGCAGCGACCGAAGCACGTCCGGCACTTCGTCGTACAGCGTGAAGTGACTGCAGGCCGCCCACTCGTCGTAGATTTCGCGTGCGACGACTTCGACGGCGGCGCCGCGCCCACCCATCCCTTCGATGATCCGCTTCGTGTAGTCGACGTACAGCTGCGCGTCATACAGATCGTCACTGCTCTGCAGCCCGGATGCAGCGCCCGCGACCGCGCGATCGAACGCGGAAGGATCGACATCGATCCCGTACCGGGCGCAGAATTCCTGATAGCCAGAGGCTTGAAACCGGGGGCCGGGATAGATCAGCGTGAAGTCGACGTCGAAGAAGACCGCGCGTGTGTGCCCGCGATCGCTCACGGCTCAGCTTCCTCGTGCGGAGGGCCAGCGGTCGCGATCGCCGCATGCTCCGGATGGAGCATCTCGGCGGCCGCCGAGCAGACCGACTCGATCGTGACCGCTTCCAGAATTCCGGGAAGACGGCGATCGAAATCGAGACCGAGACTGAATTGTTCGCAGTTCTGCAGGAACCCGGCGATGCTGTGATTGCTCTCGAGCAGCCGGGGAATCGATCCCACCAGGTAGGCCCGGCTTTCCTCCATTTCGACCGCTGTCGGCCCCTGTTCGCCGAGTTTGCCGACCTCGGCGTCAATCGCATCGATCGTGCGACGGACGTTGGCGGGATCGACGCCGGCGCGGATGACAAGCGGGCTCTCGCCGACGGTGCCGTCGAACGCGCTGAACGCGTAATACGCCATCCCCTGACGTTCGCGGATGTTATCGGCGAGCCGACCACCCAACCCGAACTGTCCAAGGATGTTATTCAGCAACCAGTATGCGTAGTAGCGCGGATCCAACCGGCTGACGGCGGTGAACCCATAGGCGATATCGGTCTGGGACTTTCCGGGCAACTGGATCTCGTGGACTACCCGGTTTGTGTCCCCCGCCGGTGGCGGAACGACGATCGGCTCGGGCGGGGCCCCCTTCCAATCAGCCAGCAACGCGGCGGCTCGATCGATGGCTCTGGAGGTCGGCACATCGCCAACGATCGCCAGCGACAAGACCGCCGGGTGGATACGCTCCGAATGAAACCGCACAATCGACTCACGATCCACTCGCTCGAGAGAGTCGATGGAACCTTTCGCTCGCCGGCCATATGGGTGGACCGCCCCATACAGCAATTCCGAAAGCGCCTCGCCCGCGCGGACCGCGGGATTGTCCTCGTCCTGCCGCAGGGCCGTAATCGATTCGGCCCGACGTTTCGTCAGCTCGAGCGCGGGGAATGCCGGATAGCGCGCCACTTCGATCATGAGCTCGAGCACGTCGTCGAAATCCTCGATCAGACAAGTGCTCGAGAAGGTCATCGTGTGACGAGTGGTGCCGATCCGCAGCGATACACCCCTCGTGTCGAGCGCTTCGGCAACGGCATCGGCACTATGGCGCATCGTGCCGCGATCGATGACACGGCCAGTGAGAAACGCCAGGCCGGGTAGATCGAGCGGGTCGTAGATACTGCCAGCCAGAAACGACGCATTGATCGAGACGGCGGGCGTCGCAGACGATTCCTGCGCGATGATGACGGCGCCGTTGCCCACCGTCTGGCGAACGGGAGACAGCCCGGCAGCCAGCGTCGAAGCCATTATGATTTTCCGGTCGGCCGGAACCACCCGACCGTCCGGTTGGTCGACGATAACCGGCGGCGTGCCACATCCCAGACCTGCTCAGGGGTAACCGCGTCGATCCGCTGCTGAAGCGTGGGGAGGAAGCCGGGCCCGGTCACGATCTCAAAGTATCCGAGCTGGTGAGCGATGTTCGTCACGCTATCGTTGTCGAAAACAAGCCTGGCCCGTAGTTGCCGTTGCGCGCGGGCGACCTCGGCAGAGTCGATG
>JBPYFA010000015.1:0-7615 GCA_051986585.1 Vicinamibacterales bacterium
TCGACCGCGCGAAGCACTACATCACCGAGGCGATCCAGCGCTGCGCCGCCGAGCACGCGATCGAAACCACCGTGTCGGTCGTCGATCTGCCGAGCGACGATCTGAAGGGCCGCATCATCGGCCGCGAGGGGCGCAACATCCGCGCGCTCGAAACCGCAACCGGCGTCGAACTGATTGTCGACGACACGCCGGGCGCGATCATCCTTTCGAGCTTTGATCCGTTCCGGCGCGAGGTCGCGCGGCAGGCAATCGAACGACTGATCGCGGACGGTCGCATCCACCCGGCGCGAATCGAGGAAATCGTCGAGAAGGTCAAGACCGAGATGGAGGAAACCGTCCGCAAAGAGGGAGAAGCGGCGGCGTTCGAGCTCGGGCTCTACGACCTTCACCCCGAAGTGCTTCGCCTGATGGGGCGGCTGAAATTCCGCACCAGCTACGGCCAGAACGTGCTGAACCACTCCAAGGAGGTCGCGTTCCTGGCCGGCATCATGGCGAAGGAAATCGGCCTCAACGGGCACGTCGCCGCGCGTGCCGCGTTCCTGCACGATATCGGCAAGGCCATCGACCGCGATCTCCAGGGCACGCACCTCGAGCTCGGACTCGATTTCCTCCGCAAGCATGGCGAGAGCGAGCCCGTGCTCATGGCGGTTGCGGCGCACCATATGGACATCGATTGGCCGTCGCTCGAAGCCATGATCGTGCAGGCCGCCGATGCGATTTCAGCCGCGCGCCCGGGTGCCCGGCGCGACATCCTCGAGTCGTACGTCAAACGGCTGGAGAAGCTGGAGGGTATTGCCGATTCGTTCGAAGGGGTGTCGAAATCGTTCGCCCTGCAGGCAGGTCGCGAGATTCGGATCGTCGTCGAGAGCGAGCGCATCTCGGATGAGGAGACAGTCTGGCTGTCGAAAGATATCGCCCGCCGCATCGAAAACGAGCTCGAGTATCCAGGCCAAATCAAGGTAACCGTGATCAGGGAGACGCGCGCCGTTGAGTTCGCCCGGTAGCGCCGAAGCCCAACGCATCTCCGACGCCGGCGAGCGCGCCCTGATCGAACGGATTCGGTGCCGCGTCCCACCGGCCGACTCGATGCTCCTCGTTGGGATTGGCGACGATGCGGCGGTCGTAGCGCCTGACCGCGGCGCGCTGCAGGTACTGACGACCGATTCGCTGGTCGAAGGGGTTCATTTCGACCGACGGTTTTCGGCCGCGGCCGAAATCGGTCATAAGTCGCTCGCAGTGAACGTCAGCGACATCGCCTCTATGGGCGCCACCTCGCGTTTCGCGCTGCTCTCCCTGATGCTCCCGCCTGACATCACCATCGTCGAGGTCGACGAGCTCCTCGACGGCTTCCTGAATCTCGCGAAAGAATTGCGCATTACGCTTGCAGGCGGAAACATCACCCGCTCGCCGGGCCCGTTGGTTGTCGACGTCACGATCGCCGGGAGCGTCAAACCACGGAAAGTGCTGACCAGGGCCGGTGGGCGGGCGGGTGACGACTTGTACGTGACCGGACACATCGGTGCGGCCCTCGCCGGCCTCGAATGGCTGCAGCGGGAAGCCGGTCGAGGAGAGGATGGTGTCGGTCGTCGGCACGTGTCCCGGCCGACGGATCCCGGGCTCGCCGAGTGTGTGACCCGGTATTGCCGGCCCGAGCCGCGCGCCAGGGTGGGTTCGGTGCTTGGACGCACGCGCACCGCCAGCGCGTGCATGGACCTGAGCGACGGGTTGGCGGACGCGGTCACCCAGATAGCATCTGCGAGCCGGGTCGGGGCAGCGATTGACGCGCAACTGCTGCCCGTTCACCCGGCGGCAGCCGCCTGGTTCACTGGCACCGGTCGCGATTCGGTTGCGTCGGCAGTTGCGGGCGGCGACGACTACGAGCTGCTGTTTGCCGTGTCCCCGCGGCGCCGCGGCCGGCTTCGGGGTGTATTTCAGGAAGCCAGAGGGGTGCCGATCACGCGCATCGGAGCCTTGACCTCGGATTCGTCAGTGGGCCTGCTCCGCGATGGCCGGCTGGAACCGCTGCCGTCCGGATTCGTCCACTTCTAATCCGTCATGACCGGATCATCGGATGGCCGTCGCTGGCTCGATCAGCTTCTCCACACGCACGACACCCCCAAACGGACGGCCGCGGCGTATGCCGTCGGCGTTTTCTTCGGTTTTTCGCCGTTTCTTGGCCTTCACACGATTCTGGGTCTCGTTGTCGCATTTGCGTTCAATCTGAATCGGGTCGCAGTGCTGCTCGGGATCTATTCGAACCTTCCCTGGATCCTGCCGGCGTACTACACGCTGGCGACGATGGGAGGGGCAGCGCTCCTTAACGTCGACGTTCCGCCTGGATTGCTGAAGGATTTTCGCGTTGCGTTGACCGACGCGTCGTGGGGTGAGTTCCGGAGCTTCGCCAAAACGCTCACGCCGCTCCTATGGTCGTATGCCCTAGGATCCCTTCTTGGGGCGGCCGTTCTGGCCCTGACCGCCTATCGGGCCTCGCTTACAATGATCGTCGCCCATCGGGAACATATCGAGAGTCAGCAAACAGAAGAAGATAAATAAGTTATAAGCATATACACGTACTATGTATGTGCTTTGACCAGAGAGCGTGCCGGAGGCTATAGTAGTGTCTCCGGCCGCGGCTGTCGTCGCGCCACTGGCGTCATGATGTTGCTCTCGCGTTCACTCGGGCGCAAGATCGTTGCAACAGGAACCGCGGCCGTTGCGTTCGCTTTCCTGTACGAAGCCACGATTCTCGACTCGCACTATGCGGCGAGGCAGATGGAGCTCTGGGAATCCAATGCCAAGCCCGCTCCTGGTGCCCGCCTCCGATTTACCGCGACCGCCTACTGCCGGGGCACCACCACCGCGTCGGGCGTCAACGTCCGAAACGGGATCGCGGCGGCCGATCCCGATTTGCTCCCCGTTGGCTCGGTGATCCAGGTAGATCGCCTCGGGGATCGGTACAACGGCGTCTACACCATCATGGACACCGGCCCCGCCGTCCAGGGTCGCCACATCGATATCTACATGTGGAACTGCGACGAGGCCAGATACGAGTTCGGGAAACGGTCGGCCGGCCTGACCGTGCTTCGCTTGGGCTGGAATCCGCGGGCAAGCTCGCCAAGTCTGATCGACCGGCTGTTCCGGCGGCGCGAGGCCGAGCAGCCAAAGGAAGTTCCGTCGGGAGGCCCTTCTTCCGCGCCCGACGTCAAGGAGGAGGCGCAGAAAATACCGGGCGGCTAAGGTCGTCGGCTTCCTTCTCCTGATCCCGATACTGGAGCTGATACAGCTTGTAGTAGATCCCGCGCTGCGCCAGCAGCTGCTGGTGACTCCCCACTTCCCTCAAGTGCCCTTTGTGGAGCACCAGAATCTTGTCCATGTCCTGAATCGTCGATAACCGGTGCGCGATCGCGATGGTGGTCCGGTCGGCCATCAGCACGCCGAGCGCGTCGCGAATCAGCAGCTCGGTCTCGGTATCGATGCTCGAGGTCGCCTCGTCGAGAACGAGAACGCGGGGATCGAAGGCGAGCGCCCGCGCAAACGACAGCAGTTGTTTTTGACCAACCGACAGCGTCGCGCCCCGTTCCGCGACCGGACTGTCGTAACCATTGGCCAGCCGTTCGATGAACCGGTTCGCGTGGACCGCTTCGGCCGCACGGCGAACATCCTGGTCGGTGATCGACGTCTCTCCCAGACGAATGTTGGCGGCGATCGTCCCGGAAAACAGATGCACATCCTGCAGCACGAGCCCGAACAGCCGCCGCAGTTCACCGAGGTCCATGTCCCGAACGTCCACGCCGTCGATGAGGATTCGGCCGTGGGTAACGTCGTAAAACCGAAGCAGGAGGTTGATCAGCGTCGACTTCCCCGCCCCAGTCGCCCCGACCACGCCCACGCGCTCGCCGGGCTTCACCTCGAACGAGATATCCCGCAGCACGAAGGTCGGTTCGAGATCCGTGGTCCGGGGTCCGAGATCCGTGGTCCGGGATCCCGGACCAGCGTCGTACGCAAACCACACACGATCGAAGATGATGTGGCCGGTAACTCGCGATTCGCGATTCGCCGTTCGCGATTCGCGCGACGTTGCCTCGACGCCCATTTTTTCGTTCGCGAGCCGCGGACTGCGAACTGCGGACCGCGACGTTATCCGCACCTCGGTATCCAGCAGCTTGAAAATGCGTTCCGACGACGCCATCGCAGCCTGGAGGACGTTGAACTTTTCGGACATGTCGCTGATCGGCCGGAAGAAGCGGCTCGAATAGAGCAAGAACGCCACCAGCGAGCCCAGCGTCAGCGTGCCCTGAAGGACCCAGCGGCCGCCGAACCAGATGATGAGCGCAGCAGCGAGCGCGCCGATGATTTCGATCGCCGGGTAGAACACCGCGTAGTAGAGAATGGCATCGATGTTTGCGTCTCGATGGCGGCGGTTGATGTCGTCGAAGCGCTCGAAGGTGCGACGTTCGCGCCGGAACAGCTGGACGGTCGACATCCCGGTGATGTGTTCCTGCAGAAACGCGTTGATCCGGGCCACCCAGGCGCGCACGGTCCGGTAGGACTCGCGCACGTTCCGGCGGAACCACTGCGTCACCAGGACGATCAGCGGCAACACCGCAAAGGCGACGAGCGCCAAACGCCAGTCCATCGTCACCAGCACGATCATGATCCCCGCGAGCGTGAACACGTCGCCGAAGATCGACACGACGCCGGCGGTGAACATGTCGTTCAAGACGTCCACGTCGGTCGTCACGCGCGTCATCAGCCGCCCGACGGGGTTCCGGTCGTAGAACTGCAGATCGATCCGCTGCAGGTGCTGATAGATCTGCAGCCGCATGTCGTACATGATCCGCTGCCCGGTCAACTGCAGCAGCCACGTCTGCACGTACTCCAGCACGAACGACGCGATCAGAATGAAGAAGTAGGCGATGGCGATGCGATCGACGCCGCTCAGATCGCGGTTCGCGATGTACCGATCGATCGCGAGCTTCATCAAATACGGCTGCGCCAGCTGCAGCACGGAACCGGAAATGATCGCCGCCAACGCCAGCCCGACCTGCGCCTTGTAAGGGCGCAAGTACCGCAGCAACCGCCGCATCAGCGTGGCGTCGTAGGCTTTACCGAGGACTTCTTCTTCGTGAAAAGACATCGAAAATCTGAGTTCTGCCGGGTTCTACAGGGTTCTACTGGGTTCTGCCGGGTTCGGTTCTTGGGTTCTGCCGGATTCGGTTCTACTCGGTTCTACTGGGTTCGGTTCTACTCGGTTCCACGGGTTCGGTTCTAGTGGGTCGGCCTTGGTCTCCCTCGGGGTCTAGCGAACTCGAACGTTGAAGAACCCAAGAACCGAGCCGAACCCAGGAACCGAGCCGAACCCAAGAACCGAGCCGAACCTAAGAACCGAACCCAGGAGAACCCTGTAGAACCCCGCAGAACCCAGCAGAACCCCGGTTTAACTGGCTGCCAATTCCTCTTCCAGAAGCTGGCGCTTATACAGTGACGCGTACAGTCCGTCTCGAGCGACCAGGGCATCGTGATTCCCGCGTTCGACCACTCGGCCACGATCAAGCACGAAGATCTGATCAGCATCGCGCACGGTCGAAATCCGGTGCGCGACGATGATCGACGTGCGCTGCCGCATGACGCCCTTCAGCCGCGACAGGATTTCCTCTTCCGTATACGTATCGACCGCCGACAGGGCATCGTCGAGGATCAGCACCCGCGGGTCGACCATGAGCGCCCGTGCGAGCGCGGTCCGCTGTTTCTGCCCTCCCGACAGCGTGATGCCACGTTCGCCGACCGCCGTCTCGTAGCCGTTTGGAAACGATTCGACATCCTTGTCGAGCCTGGCGATCGCCGCCACTTCGAGCAGTCGGGATCTATGTTCATCCGTGTCTTTCTGAGGCCAGTGTTCGTCCGTGTTCATCCGTGTTGTTCCGCGGCCAGAATTTGGCAGTGTCCGTCCGCGGCTCCGGACCCCGAACGCAATATTCTCGGCAATGGTGTCCGAGAAGAGGAACGGCTCCTGCGGCACGAAGCCAATCGCCCCGCGCAGTCGCTCGAGCGGGATCTCGCGAATGTCTACATCGTCCATGAACACGGTGCCAGGCGGCGGCTCGTGCAGACGTGGCAGCAGGGAAATCAGCGTCGACTTTCCTGATCCTGTAGCCCCGACGAATGCGACCGTCTGTCCGGATTCAATCCGAAGCGAGACGTCTTCGAGCACGGGACGATCGGTTCCCGGGTAAGTGAACGTCAGGTGGCGAACTTCGATGCGGCCCTTGAGATCGACGGTCCTCCCAGCCTCGGTCACCCGCGCATCGTCGATCTCGGGCTCTGCGTCCAGCACTTCGAGCATCCGCTTCCACGACGCCATGCCGCGTTGCAGCATGTTCGTCACCCAGCCGAACGCAATCATCGGCCAGCTGAGCATCACGAGGTAAGAATTGAAGGCGACGAACTCGCCGAGGGTGATGCGGGCGCGGATGACTTCCCGGCTTCCGACCCACAACACCAGCAACGCGCCAAACCCGAGGAAGAGCGTCATGCTCGGATAGAACATCCCCTGCAGCCGGATCAGTACCCGATTGCGCTGGATGTACTCGTCGTTGGCGGCGGTGAACCGCGCGATTTCGTACTGCTCCTGGTTGTAGGCGCGCACGACGCGAACGCCGGCCAGCGCCTCCTGTACGACCGCGCTCAAATCTGCCAATTGCGCCTGGATCGCTTCGAAGCGCTTGTGGATCGCACTGCCGAAGTACTTGACGCTGATCGAAACCATCGGCATTGGAATCAGCGCGATCAGCGTCAGGCGCGCATCGATGGAGACCATCAAGACGATCGCGACGGCGAAGACCAGGATCGTGCTCGCCGAGTACATCACCGCGGGGCCGATCATCATCCGCACGGCATTGAGGTCGTTGGTGGCCCGTGACATCAGATCGCCGGTCCGCCGCGCCTGGTAATAACCTAACGGCATCTGCTGCAGACGGCCGAAAAAGGCGTTGCGAATGTCGTATTCGATCTCGCGCGAGGCGCCGATGATGATTCGGCGCATCAGGAACTGGAACACTGCGCGGACGCAGGCCACACCCAGAAGCAGCGCCGCATACGTGATGAGCTTCTGACGGGTGACCGCGCGCGTCAGATCGTCGATCGCAAAACGGAGCACCCAAGGCGACAGGAGCTGGAACGTCGACGACAGCACCACACAGATGAGCCCGAGAACGAACTGTCGGCGATAGCGAAGAACAAAGGGAAGAAGCCGTCCGAAGGCGGGACCCATCCGACTGAGTATAGCTCGCGATTCGCTCTTCGCTGTTCGCGTTTCGCACTTCGAGAGTGAGGGCACGGATAATTCTTCCGTGCCCTCCCAGTTATTGTGTGCCTAGCGCGGCAACCGCGAATTGCGAGTCGCGAATTGCGAATTGCGAATGGCGAATTTAGAACTCATACCTCACGCCCACCTGCAGCTTCCGCGGCGTGTAGCTCGTGCTGTATGCCGTGAGCACGAGGAACGACGATGTCGCGGCCTGGTCGCCGGAAGGATTGGCGAAGTTGCCGCGGTTGGTCATGTTGAACAGGTCGCCAGATACTTCGAGTCGGCGACGGCCCTGCAGGTTGAACACGT
>JBPYFA010000016.1:0-6442 GCA_051986585.1 Vicinamibacterales bacterium
TCAGCGCCGCAAAGGATCTGCCGGAGACGCTGCCGCCGGCGTCGATGGAAATCCGGGAGCCTCGAGCCGCAGAACTGCGTGTGCCGACTCAGGAATCGCTGCTGATCGAAGCGGAGATCGTCGAGGAACCGCCGTCGCTCGCAGGATCGAGCGCGAGCGTCGGCGAGGGCCGCTAGAACGCGGCGGACCTCGCGCGTTCTCCGCGAGAGAACTACTTGATGCTCGCCGTCATCGTCACCATCGCCCGGACTTCCAGCTCGCCTGGCGACATCGGTGTCATCGCCGAATCGGCCACCATCGCCTGACGCGCCATCATCACCGGTCGCGGTTCCGGCATAATCACGCGCTGCTCTTCGATCCTGATCACGCGATCGACTTTCATCGCGGCGCCGGCGGCCGCCGCGTCGGCCCGGGCGCGGGCGTCGGCCACCGCTTGTCGCAGCGCGTCACGCTCGGCAGCCGTCCGATCCTTGAGATCGAATCGCACGCCGCTGACGTTGGTGGCACCCGATCCGACTGCGGCGTCAAGCACCTCGCCAGCGCGCGCGACGTCGTCGACGCGCACTTCAATGGTGTTGCGGGCGAGGTATTCGCGCAGCGATTGCTTGCCGTTGACGAAATCGAACTGCGGCTGCAAATCGTATCCGGAGGTGCGAATCGCATCGCTTGAAAGACCGAGGGCTTTCAGTTTGTCGACCACCGCCTTCATCGCGTCCGCGTTGGCGCGCTGTGCGTCTCTCGGACTTTTCGCGCGAGACTCGGCTGCAATCGTGATCCACACCCGGTCGGGCGTTGCCTTCACGACGCCTTCACCGGTCGTGACGATGACGGGTCCTTCATTTTGCGGTGCAGTCGACATGGGGGTTTGGAGAGCAAGAGCGAGAACTATTAGCGTGCTAAGCATGTGTCAGGCTTTCAAGTTTCTTCCGCCTAAAGGCGGAAGCCACACGTTGTTGTCGTAGCTTCCGCCTTCAGGCGGAAGATCCCATTCGATGTTGTCGTAGCTTCCGCCTTCAGGCGGAAGATCCCGTTCGATGTTCTCGTAGCTTCCGCCTTTAGGCGGAAGATCCCAGCCGCCTTTAGGCGGAAGATAAACCAGATTACGCCGAACAGACGATTCTGAAGCCGATCCCGTAAGAGTAGGTGTCTGGCGGCACCTTGTGCCGATGGCTGCATGCGAGCATCCGCGGATCGGCGGCCAGCCAGCTGCCGCCGCGCACGACCCGCAGCGCCCCCTCGCGCGGACCGGTCGGTGCCTGCAGCGGAGAGTTCGCGTAGTACGACGCGCTGTGCCAGTCGTGCACCCATTCCCAAACGTTCCCGACAATATCGAACAGCCCGTAGCCGTTCGGCGGAAAGCTGCGGCATGGCGACGTTCCGCGAGCGATGCCGGATGTACCGTCGGTGTGAAAGTTCGCCCGGCTGGAATCGATGCTGTCTCCCCACGGGTAACGCTTGCCCTCCAGACCACCGCGCGCGGCCTTCTCCCATTCTGCCTCGGACGGAAGCCGGATGATCCTCCCGGTGGCGCCCGACAGCCATGCGCAATAGGCCACGGCGTCTTCCCAGCGTACCAGCGTCACGGGATGATCGAGGCGATCTTTCGGGGCTTCAGAATCGAGCCATACGTAGGGCTGTCCATTGGTTCGGAACGCGTGCTCGCGTTCGCTGCCCCCCGCGGTCACAACCAGCGGGAGCTCGTAGATCGCCGGAGCACGATGGCCGGTCTCCCTGACGAACCGCTCGTAGTCGAGATTGGTGACTGGCTGCACGGCGATCAGAAAGTCGTCGAGGTGGACCCGATGGGCGGGCCTTTCGTCCGCGTCTGTGTCCTCCGAGCCCATCACGAAATCACCACTCGGGACGAGCGCCAGGTCAGGCAGCAAGTCAGCAGGCATGTAGAGATTGGAGTGCCCACAGGATAACGCAGCTTCGTTCTGGCGCGAGCGGATGACCTGGGCTTTCAAGCTACACTTTCGGAAACGATGAGACTTGAACCGTTTGCGCTGGAGCGCTGGCAATCAATCTGGGAAAACAAAGTCGCCTGGAATCTTTCGGAGAGCGGTGTCCACCCGCTGCGCGTCGAAGAGCTCGCGGTGACCGAGGCCGAACGGCACGCATTGCTCACGCAGGAACTCGGCTACCCGCAGACGAACGGTACGCCGGAGCTTCGCGAAGCGATTGCGTCGCTCTATCCTGGAGCCGGCGCCGATCACATTGAAGTCACCAATGGCGGTTCCGAAGCAAACTGCATCGCGTTGTGGCACCTCGTCGAGGCTGGTGACGAGATCGTGATGATGATGCCCAATTACATGCAGATCAGCGGCATCGCTCGCGCCCTTGGTGCCAAGGTTGTTCCATGGACACTGGTCGAGGCCGAGGAGCGCTGGCGCCCGGATCTCGACGCGCTCGAAAAGCTGGTCACCGCCCGCACGAAGCTGCTGGTGGTCTGTAACCCGAACAATCCGACCGGCGCTCGCATGACGTCCGGGGAGCTGGATCAGGTCTGCCGAATTGCCGCGCGCAGCGGTAGCTGGATTTTGTCGGACGAGATCTACCGCGGTGCAGAACTCGACAGCTCTGAAACTGAAACCATGTGGGGCCGCTACGAGCGCGTGATCGTGACAGCCGGCTTATCGAAGGCCTACGGTCTTCCTGGACTGCGTCTCGGCTGGCTCGCGGGCCCGCCTCCACTCGTCGACGCGCTGTGGGGCGTTCACGACTACACCTCGATCGCACCCAGTGCCGTGAGCGATCGGCTCGGGCGTATCGCCTTCGACAACCGAGAACGACTCCTCGCGCGGACGCGCGGCATCGTCGCCGCGAACTATCCGCTCGTCCGCAAATGGATCGAGAAGCGGGCTCCCAAGCTGACGCACGTCGCGCCGGAGGCGGGAGCGATTCTGCTGGCGCGGTATTCCCATGGCATCAATTCGACCACGCTTGCCGAGCGCATCCGACTGACCCGTAGCGTTCTCGTGGTGCCCGGCGATCACTTCGACATGGACGGCTACATTCGAATCGGCTTCGGCAACCACCCGGGGCACGTCGCGTCGGCGCTGAATCTCGTCGGCGAAGTGCTGGACGAGATCGAATGATGCGGCCGGTCCGTGCCGATCTCGCCCTCATCGGCTTCGGCAACGTCGCGCGGCGGTTCGTTGCGCTGCTCGATGAGTGTCGCGATCGGCTGCTTCACGAATACGACCTGCACTGCGACGTGGTTGGCGTTGCAACCCGGCGCCACGGCTCGCATTACGACCTGCTGGGGATCGACATCGCCGATGTCCCCGCCATGCTCGCTTCGGCAGATCCGACCGTCAACGCCTTCACCGTAATCGAACAGCTCGGGCAGTCCGATGCCGACCTGCGCGTCGTCATCGAGACGACGACGCTGGACGTCAGGAATGGACAGCCAGCGATCGATCACGTACGAGCGGCAATCGAATCCGGGTGTCATGTAATCACGGCGAACAAAGGACCGGTCGCGTTCGCGTACGCCAGCCTTCGCGACGAAGCGGCTGCAGCAGGCGTCCAGTTCCTGTTCGAGGGAGCGGTGATGGACGGCGTGCCGATTTTCAATTTCGTGCGCGAGACGCTGCCGGTGGCAACCGTCCTCGGCTTTCGCGGCGTCGTCAACAGCACGACCAATCACATCCTGACGGCACTTGAACGCGGGGAATCATTCGACGACGCGCTGGCGCGGATGCAGGCCGAGGGCATTGCGGAAGCGGATCCTTCGCTCGATCTGGACGGTTGGGACGCCGCAGCCAAAGCGGCGGCGTTGGCGAATGTTCTGCTCGACGCGCGCGTGACACCGCACAACGTGAAACGCGCCGGCATTCGCAAGTCGCATGGCGAGCGGGCGATCCATGCCCGCGCGAACGGA
Source organism: Vicinamibacterales bacterium (assembly GCA_051986585.1). Classification (GTDB taxonomy): domain Bacteria; phylum Acidobacteriota; class Vicinamibacteria; order Vicinamibacterales; family 2-12-FULL-66-21; genus JALZOC01. The sequence goes on from JBPYFA010000016.1 coordinate 3,887, forward strand.
CGACGGCTGAAGCTGGTCGCTTCGGCGACGCGGGCCGAATCAGGGTCGGTCGTGGTCGCGGTCGAGCCGATTGAGCTTCCGGCAATCGATCTGCTGGCGTCTCTGGATGGAAAGGCGAACGCTATCGTGTTCGAGACAGACGTTCTCGGCAACGTGGCGATCTGTCAACTCGACGGGGGACTGATGCACACGGCCTACGCGCTCTTGAGCGATCTCGTTACGGTGCGGAAGCAGCCAATGCTTCCCGCAACGCAGCCTCATCGAAGCCTTTGATCGCGCGGCCATCGATGAACGTCACCGGCACGACCCTGAACCCCATCGACGTGAGGTCTTCGTACGCCGACTCGTCGTCCTCGACGTTTCTGACCGAGAACGTATGTCCTTCGCGTGAAAGCAACTCCTTCACCCGGTCGCAACTCAGTCAATAGGATCCGGTGTAGACGATGATCTCTTGCGGCATCATTCAATTTTATGTCGATTGACAACGCGCCGCTGACCGGAGTGACGGTCCTCGATTTCACACGGGTGCTGTCGGGCCCTTACTGCACGATGCTGCTTGCCGACATGGGCGCACGAGTGATCAAGCTCGAGCAGCCCGGGCGCGGCGACGACACCCGTGGCTGGGGGCCACCCTTCATCAACGGCGAGAGCGCGTATTTTCTCAGCATCAATCGAAACAAGGAGAGTCTGACGCTCGATCTGAAGAGTGCGGCGGCCGGTTCGATTGTTGATTCCCTGCTCGAGCGTGCGGACGTGCTGGTTGAGAACTTCAGGCCCGGTACGATGGAGCGGCTGGGTCTATCGTACGAAGCCCTGGCCTTGCGATATCCACGGCTCGTCTACTGCTCGATTTCCGGCTTCGGCCAGACCGGGCCGCGAAGCGCGGAGCCTGGCTACGACGCGGTCATGCAGGGAGAAGCAGGCCTGATGAGCATTACGGGCGATGCGTCCGGGCCGCCCTTCAGACTCGGCGTCGCGATTGCCGATATCGTCAGTGGCATGTTTGCCGCGCAGGGCATCACCATGGCCCTGCTGGCGCGGGTACGAACCGGCCGGGGACAGAGAGTCGACATCGGAATGCTGGATGCGACGGCGGCCCTGCTGACGTATCAGGCAGGAATTTATTTCGCGACCGGCAGCACGCCCGCCCGCATGGGGAACCGTCACCCGACGATCGTGCCGTACGAAACGTTTCAGGCGTCCGATGGTGATTTCGTGATCGCCGTTGGCAACGATGAGCAGTGGCGCCGTTTCTGCCGGATCGCAGGGCTCGAATCGATAACCAACGACGACCGGTTTGCAACAAACCGCGCGCGCGTCGTCCACTACGACGAGTTGCGGCCACTATTGGCCGAACGATTGAGGATGCGTGGCCGCCAGGAGTGGGTGCGTGAGCTGAAATCTGCAGGCGTGCCGTGCGGATCCGTGCGCGATCTGGGTGAGGTGCTTCAGGACAGCCAGCTCACCGCGCGCCAGATGGTCGAAACGGTCAATCACGTATCCGCGGGCGCAATTCGCTTGCTCGGCGTCCCAATCAAGTTATCCGATACGCCCGGGGCTGTCCGGACAGCGCCTCCAGCTCTCGGCCAACACACCGAACAAATCCTGCGCGACGATTGTGGTCTGACGCCGCAGGAGGTCGACGCGCTGCGGGCGTCAAAGACTATTTGAAATCGTCCGCCTTCGCGGCGTTTCGCCCGCCTTCGCGGCTATCGCCGCTTCGGCGCGACGGCCTTCGCGTGGCCAGATGGAGCAAGGCCGCCCAGTATCTGGAAGTTATACAACCCTGGGCGCTGGGCCTGGTGGCTGAGAGCTGGACTGCAAACTGGAAACTGGAACTGGAAAACTGGGAACTGGGAACTGGAAGCTGGGAACTGGGAACTGGGAACTGGGAACTGGAAGCTGGGAACTGGGACTGGGAACTGGGAACTGGAAGCTGGGAACTGGAAGCTGGGAACTGGGAACTGGAAGCTGGGAACTGGAAGCTGGAAGCTGGAAGCTGGAAGCTGAGATTACCTCTCCACCAACAGCACAATTTCTTCAAGTAAGTATGCGAGCACATCCTCTTCGGTGAGGTCGGCGATCGGCTTGCCCTCGCTGATCGGGCGCTCGCTGGTCACCGTTCTCCGTCCGCGGCCGCGCGAGCTGCGCCCGACAACCGCCGGCGGGTGGGACGAATCGTCGAGCGTGAGCTCGATAAATTCTTCGGACGATCGTTCCGACGCGAGCCTGACGGACCCGGCCGGCGTGAACACGGCAAACGGCTGGCCTTCACCCTTCAGCGCCGCCGCAAACTGATGGAACAGCGGCACGGCCCGCTGCACGAGGAAGTCCTCGTAGTCACGGCGAGCCTGATCGGTGCGCACGCGCCGCTCGGTGGCGTCGCGGCGGGCTTTTTCGATGGCGGCAAGAAAACGCCGGCGAACTTCGGAGGTTTCCACGAGATCAGGCCCGTCGCTCGATGCCAGAGATGTCGATGCCGTCGCGTTCGAGGGCCGAAATGAGCGCGGCGCGATCGGGTGCGGCCGCGCACGCGGCGGCGATGTTGACAATCCC
>JBPYFA010000017.1:0-5510 GCA_051986585.1 Vicinamibacterales bacterium
CCATTTTGATCGTGGAGTTCGGGCTCTCCACCGTGACCGGCAGTGGCACACCCGTCGCGACGGCCGGGACCTGCTCTCGTTCGCGAGTGAGATCAGCGGCGGAAGGCGGGACGACGAACAATGCGACGCAAGCTGCCAGGACTGACGTTCGTATCGACATCAGGTGAGTGTGTAACAGGAAGACATGCCTGCCTTCATTCAGCATTGAACGTTGCGACGAACTACTCCACTCCCCCACTCGATCGCCGCACGATGAGCCGGGGCGGTATGACCACCGACTGGAATTCTTCCGACGGGTTTGGACCAATGCGATCGAGAAGCAGCCTTGCCGCTTCCTTTCCCTGCTGCTCGCGCGACCAGCTGACGGTCGACAGTGGCACCTTGAGCAGATCGCCGAGCGCGATGTCGCCGGCACCAACTACGGCGATGTCCTCCGGCACACGAAGTCCCGCCTCCCAGATCGCCTTCATCGCGCCAATGGCGGCTGGATCATTGGCAGCAAACACCGCGTCGACGCGGGGCTTCGCCGCGAGCAGCTTCTTCATCGCGCGGTAGCCATCGGCGTCCATGAAGCCAGCGCGGACGAGCCATTCGGCGCGGGATCGAATCCGATGTTCCTTCAGCGCCGCCCGATAACCTTCGGCGCGCCGCTTCGCGTGCACGATTGGCGGACCGAGAATGTGGGCAATCGCCTTCCGTCCCTGCTCGATCAGGTGCGTCGTCGCCAGCCGGCCGACCTGCACATCGTCAGTCACCACCCGGTCGCACTTCACGGTCGGATGATCGTCGCGATCGATCATCACCAACCCAATGCCAAGCGGCCCGAGCCGCTGCAGCAGATCGGTGTTTCCTGCTGCATTGACCGATGCGAGGACAATGCCGTCGACTTGCCGTTGACGCAGCATGTCGATTTCGGCGCGTTCCTTGGCCGGATCCTCGTTCGAGCTACAGAGTAACAGTCCGTACCCACGCGCGCTCGCCACCGTTTCCAACCCGGCGACAATTTCGACGAAGAACGAGTGCATCAAATCCGGAATCACGACACCAAGGGTGTGCGTACGGCGAAGGGTCAGGCTGCGGGCGACGGCGTTGGGCTGGTAGCCGAGTTCGGCGACCTTGGCGAGCACGCGGGCGCGTGTCGCATGGCCAATGTCCTCGCGGTTATTGAGCACCTTGGACACGGTGGTGATGGAGACGCCGAGTTCGCCGGCGATCCGCTTCATCGTGGTCGTCGAGGGCATATTGAATGCTCGATGTTGTGGCTTTAACGCTAAAGTTCATTGACTTTAACGTTAAAGCATAGTATCACAGGCGCCGCGCTCGGCCCGCCCGGAGCAGGCGGTGACCGTCGACAGGAGGCGCGTCATGAACTGGTTCCTTCGGTCGATCCCCTCGCGTTCGGTCCCCGGTTTCGTCTGCGTGCTGTGGCTGGCTGCCTCACCGGCCGCCGCCCAGAACACCGGAACGATCTCCGGCACTATTATCGACAATACCGGGCAGGTCGTGCCCGGCGCCACGCTCACCCTGATCAACGAGGCGACGTCCGACGGCCGGACGATGGCGTCCGGAACTCGCGGAGAATTCGCCTTTCGCGCGGTGGAGCCCGGATCCTACACGGTGAAGGTCGAGCTGTCAGGGTTCCGGACTTTGCAGCTGAAAGGGAACGTCCTGAACGCGAGTGGCACACTCGACCTCGGGAATGTCAAGCTGGACATCGGGACGCTGACCGAAGTGGTGTCCGTCGTTTCTGAGGGCAGCGTCATTGAAACCAAGAACAGCGACTACTCGGGCCTGTTGACCGCGACGCAAATCTCGCAGATCCAGAGCCGCGGTCGGGACGTCGTCAATCTGCTCCGGCTCCTTCCCGGCGTGCACTACGAAGCAGACATCGAAGCGATGGGCGACAGCTTCGGATCCCAGATTCCGAATATCGGCGGCATGCGCAAGCACTGGAATCAGGTCACGGTCGACGGCCTGAATGGCAACGAGCTGTCGGGAACGAATCGCATGAACTCGTCGATCAACCTGGATGCGATCGCCGAGGTGAAGGTGCTGCTGAACACCTACAAGGCGGAGTTTGGCCACAGCGGCGGTGCCAATATCGAGATCGTCAGCAAGAGCGGCGCCTCGAACTACTCGGGAAGTCTCTACTACTACGGGAAGCGTGACGCCTGGAACGCGACGCCGTGGGAAAACAATCGGTCCGGGCTGCCAAAGCCCAAACTCCACATCGACACGCCTGGGTTCAATCTGGGCGGGCCAGTGAAGATCCCCGGCCTGTACGATCAGAAAGGAGACAAGAAACTCTTTTTCTTCTACTCATTTGAGGGACCACAGGTTCAGCGGCCCGGGCAGGTTCGTCTCTACCGGATGCCGACCGCACTCGAGCGTCAGGGTGATTTCTCGCAGACGTTCGACACGAATGGCCGCCTGATCAACATCAAGGATCCGAGTTCGACTGCCGCGTGCAACGTCACGACCGGCGGTCCGGGGTGTTTTGCCGGCAACATCATCCCGTCCAACCGGTTCGACCCAAATGCGGTCGCACTGATGAAGCTGATGCCGTTGCCCAACGCGCTTGGCGTCAGCCCGAACTACAACTTCACCAGACAGGAAACATCGACGAACCCGCGCTTCAATCACCTCATTCGGGTCGACGCGCGGCCCTCGGGACGTAACGCGATCTGGGGCTCGCTGCGCACGTTCCGCTCGAGCCAGTACGGATCGGAAATCACGGCCGGACCTGCGAAATGGGGCTTCTTCAACGGCTCGTATGTCTCGGGGGACAACTCGATCAACGGCGGATGGAACCACGTCATGGGATCGAATGGCGTCAACGAATTGTCGATGGGATGGAGACGCGCCACCGAAGGCTTTGGCACCAAGACCAATGACGATCTGAATCACATCCTCAAGACGACCGTCGGCTACAACCTGACGCAGTTCAATCCGTCGTTGAACGCACTCGACGTGATTCCAACCACCACCTTTGGCCTGGCTACGACTGGTGTCGACAGCCCGGACTTCACGTACGACAGCCGACTGGGATCGACGGCGTTCGACACGCTGGGCAGCGTGCGTGACAATTTGACGCTGACGCGTGGGCCCCACACCTGGAAGGTCGGTGGGCATCTCGAGTTCATGACCAACAACGAAGCGCGCGGCGGCACGTGGATGGGACAGTACCAGTTCAATAACAACTCGAACAACCCGCTGAACACAAATTTCGCGTTCTCCAACATGCTGCTCGGCGTCTACCAGCAGTACACCGAGACGAGCCAGTACGGCGAAACGCACAACCACCAATGGTGGACCGAGTGGTACGGCCAGGACACCTGGCAGATGTCCAAGCGCATGACTGCGGACTACGGCGTGCGATTCCTGATGTACTCACCGTACTGGCGGCCGGATCAGCAGATCTCAAATTTCGAGCTGTCTGATTACAATCCGTCGAACGCGCCGCGGCTGTATCAGCCGGCGCTCGTCAACGGTGTCCGCATGGCGGTGGATCCGGCAACCGGGCAAGTCCTCAACGCGATCTACATCGGCGCGTACGTTCCTGGAACCGGCGATCAGGCAAACGGCCTGGTGCTGCAAAGCAGTCCAGGCGTTCCCAAAGGCTTTCGCAAGGTGCTGGCGCCACAAGTCGAACCGCGCCTCGGCTTCAGTTGGGACGTGACCGGCGAAGGACGAATGGTCATCCACTCGAGCGCCGGGCTGTTTCACAATGGACGGCTCGGCGGCGGATCGGCGGGCAATCTACGCAATCCGCCGTACATCCTCAACCCGATCATCTTCTACAACACGATGTCGACGACGTTCGTGCCGGGTGTGATTCCGGCGAATCGTCCCGGCAACATCGAAGCGCTCGAAACCGATTACAAAACGCCGAGCTCCATCAACTGGTCGGTTGGCATGCGACGGGAACTCGGATGGGGCACCTCGGTCGACGCGACTTACACCGGGAGCGCTGGACGCAATCTCGAAATGTATTACGACCTGAACGCCGTTGCGGACGGTGTTCGCTACGTGGATCTCAACCCGCCGGCACACGATCCCGGAAGCACCAGCCCGACAACGGTCCTACCGCCGGAATTTCTGCGGCCATACTCCGGTTATCAGAGCATTCGGGTGCGTGGGAACTTTGGCACGTCCGACTACCACGCGCTGCAAGTGCAGGTGAATCGGCGGTACATCCACGGCGTGCAATTCGGCGGGGCCTACACGCTGCAGCGCGCGAGAGGGGTCGCTGACGAGGATCCGGGCAACCTGTCCTATGCTTTCAATCGGCCCAAGGACTTCTTCTATTCCGAGCTGGCGCAGAGCAATCGGCAGTCACTGGTGATCAATTACTCGTGGGACATTTCGCAGAGTCACTTCTCGAACGCGATGCTGCATTACGCGTTCGACGGATGGCAGCTCTCAGGCGAAAACGCCTTCGTCACCGGCGACTGGGCGCCAGTCATTCTGACGACCAGCGACAACTTTGATTTCACCGGTGGCGACGGCGGGACGGGCAACGACCTCGGTGGAGGATTCCGCATCGTCCGTCCGGTCATGACCGGAGATCCGATGGCCCATACGGGCAGCCCGCTGACCGGCTGGTTCGACACGTCGGTGTTCCATCGGCCAACCGGCCGCGGCGATTACGGAAACGCGCCGCGAAACGCGGTGCGGCGGCCGGGGATCAACAACTGGAATCTCGCGCTCTTCAAGAACGTCCCGGTCGGCGGCCGGCGGTCGTTCCAGTATCGGATCGAGGCGTACAACGTGCTGAACTCGGTGCAGTTCCAGGACATCGATCGGACAGCCCGATTCGACCCGAGCGGCGCGCAAATCAACCCGAACTTCGGTACGGCGATCGGGATCGCCAACCCCACGCGCCCGCCTCGCGTGCTGCAGATGTCGCTGCGGTTTAGTTTTTGATGGTGTGAAACTGCACGGGCTGACGGCTACGGAGAAGATGCGAAGAATCGAAAACCCGAAGGAGAAACGAAGAGGCTTATACGGACATTCTTCGATTCTTCGGAGCTTCGATTCTTCGACGTTGGCGTCACCGCGTGCAGCGTGACAGCGAAACCTCACAGACGGATTGCGAAAATTCGAGATCGACGAATTGTGATGAAAAAGCCCCTCCTGGTTGCTCTTTGCTTGGCAGCGTTTCTCGTCCGCGTCCCAAGCGCGCAAACGCCACCATCTCGCCCACCCGATCCAACGCGTGAGAAACGACTCGAGTGGTTCCGCGAGGCGAAGTACGGACTCTTCATCCACTGGGGTCTATACGCGATTCCTGCCGGCGAGTGGCAGGGCAAACGGTCGCCCGGCCTCGGCGAATGGATCATGAACCGCTCGCAGATTCCGGTGCGCGATTACGAGAAACTCGCCGCCGCGTTCAATCCCGTCAAGTTCAACCCGGATCAGTGGGTGCAGCTCGCGCAGGATGCGGGGATGAAGTACATCGTGATCACGTCGAAGCATCACGACGGGTTCGCAATGTTTCGCTCGAAAGC
>JBPYFA010000018.1:0-27841 GCA_051986585.1 Vicinamibacterales bacterium
GCATTTGTGCCTGGAAGCCCGGCCTTCTCCATCGAACCGCGTCTGGCGCTGGCGTTGTTTGTCGCACCGGTCTTGCTGGACGCCGCATTCGACGCATCGCCGCGGGACCTTCGTCAGAACTGGGTGCCGCTCGTGAACCTCGTCGTGCTCGGTGTCGCGGTCACGACGGCGGCCGTCGCTCTGGTCGTGCACCTGTTAGTGCCCGGCATTCCGTTGGCCGCGGCGATCGCGCTGGGAGCCATCGTTTCGCCGCCCGACGCAACGGCGGCGACCGCCATCCTGCGGCACGTCAGGCCTCCACATCGTCTGCTGACGATACTCGAAGGCGAAAGCCTGTTGAACGATGCGAGCGCGCTGCTGATTTACCGTCTCGCCATCCGCGCGCTCACGGCGGACGCATTTACCGTGCGCACGATCGTGCCGACTCTGGTCACGGTGATCATCGGCAGCATCATCGTCGGTCGCGTGCTCGGGTGGGTGGTGATACGGCTGACCAGGGACATCCGGGATGCGCCCACGTCGATCATCGTTCAGTTCATCAGCACCTTTGGTGTGTGGATCGTCGCCGAACAGATCGGCCTCTCGGGCGTGCTGACGATGGTGTGCTATGCCCTGGCGGTTGCCCGGCCAGCGAGTGCCATGATTCCGGCCCGGATGCGGATTCCCTCCTACGCGGTGTGGGAAACGGCCGTGTTCGTGCTCAACGTGCTCGCATTCGTCTTCATCGGATTGCAGATTCGGCCGATTCTGACCGCGCTCGATCCGAGCGTCCGTGCACGATACCTCCTCGTTGCGGCGGCGGTGCTCTTCACTGTCATCACCGTGCGAATCGCCTGGGCGATCGTCTACTACGCGACGGTAAAGGCAACGACCCGCGGCGTCGCCACACGTCCTTTGCCGTCGATCCCGGGCGTGCTCGTGGTCGGTTGGGCCGGCATGAGAGGCATCGTCACGCTTGCCGCGGCGCTGGCGCTTCCGATGGAGGCGAATGGCAAGGCGCTGCCGTTCCGGGGCCTCATCATCCTGACGTCGTTTGCCGTGGTGCTGGGAACGTTGGTCATCCAGGGACTGACCTTGGGCCCGCTGCTGCAAAGGCTCCATTTGCAGGACGACAATCCTGTCGATCGAGAGGTCGCGAGTGCCCGGGAACGCGCCCTCAACGCTGCGCTCACGACGCTCGATGCGATTAACTCTGAGTCGGCGCGGCTGATTCGCCAGGAATTCACGTCCCACCTGCGCCAGGGACGGGGAGAGACCGCTGACGCCGGAGCGGATCACGAACGGATCCACAAGTCGGCGCTCGCTGCAGCCCGGCAAACGATCTTCGATATGCGCGCGAACGATGAGATCGGCGACGATGCGTTCCATCGTCTCGAACAGGAGTTCGATTGGATGGAGATGGCCAACGCGCCGGCGGAGTAACCAACACAATACCAGCCATCCGTCTACACTACGGGCACCGTGGATAACCTGACGCATTCCTTATTCGGATTGACCCTCGCGCGTGCTGGTCTCGGCCGCCGGCTGCCACATGCGACCGCGACGCTGATCGTTGCCTCCAACATCCCTGACATCGACATCGCCGCGGGGCTTCGCGACGGCGTTGATTACCTGGCGGCGCATCGCGGCCCTACCCACGGTCCGCTTGGTGTCGTGGGCCTCGGCCTCCTGACCGCGGCCTTGATTTCAGGATGGCGTCGGATTGGACGGCGTTGGGCTCAATCGCCTGTCGATGATCGAGGCACCCGCCAGTTCGTCGGCATCTGGGTGCTGGCGATGATCGGGATCGCGAGCCATGTGTTGATGGATCTGCCGACGTCCTATGGTACGCGGCTGCTCAGTCCTTTCGTGTGGACCTGGTATGCCCTGGACTGGATGCCGATCATCGACGTGTATCTGTGGCTGGTGTTGATCGGGGCGCTCGTGGCCGGCTCGAGACTGGGACAGCAACGAGCCGCTCTGATCGCACTCGGACTGATGGCATTCGACTATTCGGCCCGGGCGATGCTGCATCAGAGAGCGCTGACGGCCGGCGCGTTCTTCAATGCCGACGGAGTTCACGCGCCGTGCATCACGGCGCCAACCCTCATCGCACACTCAGGCGGAACGCTGGCGCGGGGCACTGAATCGGACATGTGCCTCGAGGCCGCGGCGCTGCCGACGTTTCTCTCCCCGTTCACGTGGCGGATCATCCGGGAACATTCGAACGGCTACGAGCTGAGCGACCGCCACGTATTCGGACAAGCCACAACCATCGCGTCAACCTGGCTTCCGAGCGACAGCGGCCCCGAGGTCGACCGCGTCGGCGCGACACGTCCTGGACGCGTGTATCTCGATTTCGCACGCTTTCCGCTCGCCGAGCTCGTCGATCGTTCCGCCGTGCTCACGACAGTACAGCTCTTCGATGCACGGTTTGTGATGATGCCGCTAAATACCCGGCGGCTTCCGGCAAGCGCGCGGCTGTCGGTCACCGTCACGATCGATGCATCGGGCCGGCTCGTTGAACAACGCTTCGCACCATGAGTGAGCGTGCGGAGAAGTCCGACGGGCGCAGCCCCTCGGATCAACTAATAATGCTGTATCTGGACGGTGAAGGATGCCGACACACCGGCCGGAATGTTCCCGGCGTCGTAAATGCGGACGCAGTAGCTGCCGCTGTTCGGTGTCCCGCTGAGCGCCGTGCTCCCGCTTCGGCCGGTGTCGTTCTGACTGATGTTCAGGCTGCACGACGACGTCGAGGCATCCCATGATCCGATTCCGAGACCCAACGCCGCGACCGACGTTGGCGAGATGCTCGTGTACCCAGCGAGCAAACCATACCCGGAGGTGTTGACGGTGAACGGAAAGACGGCGGTACCGTTCTGGTCGATCGAACCGGTGAAGGTGTCGGTGGACAGCGTGCCGGTGGCGGTTGGTGTGGTCACCGCGGGACTGGAGCTGGAACCGCACCCTAGCATCCATACCATCGAGACAATTGACAACGCGAAGCACCAAGGCCGTACGAAGCGGGTCGTGAGTTGCATCGGTCTACCCTCGTTCTGGGGCCCAGTATTCTGATGGCGTGAGACCCCCGACAATCTGATGCGTCTGCAAGGAGTGGCTCGCCACCGTCGCCGGTCCATGAGCTGAGCTTGCAAGCACGAATGATTCCTCGACAGACGCGTGGTTGCCATGTGGCAGCAATGCACGCTTCCGGGGATGACCGTCAATCAATCGTGCAGCCCGCATTCTCATTGGATGGTGCGTGTTACGGTCGGGCCGATCGTCGTTCCCCGAGTATTTGAAATTTCTGTGGCGGTTTCGGAAGCGGCGTCGAGTGTGCCAAAAGAGCCTTCCATTGCGCTCAATGAGGCGGGATTGTTCAGACTGAAGGACACCGATGTACATTCCTGGTGACAGCGCCCAAAGGCCGTCGACATGGTGCGTGGCATAATCCCCGAACTCGATTCCTGGGATCTGGATCAGACAACGGAGAGACCGTTATGCGACTGATGCAACTTGCACTGGCGGTGACGATCGTCGCGGCGTGGGCCGCGCCGGCAGCCGCACAGCGTTACACCGCCAAGCAAGATGGCGACGTGGTGGAACTCGTGGACACCTCGGCCCAGATGAATGTCTCCGTCGTCTGGAGCATGAGCAATGCCTGGCGTGTTCAGGTGAAGGGCAAAGACCTCGTTCGGGCATCCCCGACTCTGGCCGACTTTCAGTCCCGCCCCGGGTTGAACGGCGTGCCGATCCTCGCGCCGTTTGCAAACCGACTCGACGAAACGGCGTTTTATGCCAACGACCGCAAGTACAACTTCGATCTCGAGCTCGGGAACATCCGTGGACCGATTCCTTCCACCGGTTACGTCAATGGGTCGAAGGCGTGGCAGCTGGTCGAAGCCAAGGCGGACGCGCACAGCGCGTGGGTGACGTGCCGGCTGGATTTCTACAAGATTCCGCTCTTCATGGCACAGTTCCCGTTCGCGCACACAATCACGATGACCTACCGTGTGTCTGAGGGAACGCTCGAAGTCCACACCAGGCTCGACAACGTGAGCACCGAGCCGATGCCGGTGGTGATCGGTTATCACCCGATATTCGAGCTGCCCGACGGCAACCGTAACGACTGGACGGTGTCGCTCGACGCGAAGACGCATTGGATCGAGATTCCGCAGCGGCTCCCGACGGGTGAGACACAGCCGATCGAGAATTTCTTCGGAGCCGATCGAACCGCCATTCAGCTGAAGAAGTACGCGCTGATCGATGACGTGTTCACGGATCTGATCCGCGATGCGAACGGCCGCGCGACGATGAAGCTGATGTACAACGGAAAGGAACTCGACGTCAGCCTCGGGCCGAAGTTCAAGACCGTGCTCGCATGGTCGACGCCACTGACCGGTGGCGGTGGCGGCCGCGCCGGTGGAGGCGGGGGACGCGGCGCCGGACAAGGTGCGCCGGCACCACCGCCAGCGCCGTCAGGTCCGTTTCCGGTCGATCCGGCTCAGGGCGTGAAAGTGGCGCCTCCGGCCGTTCCACCGGCTGAAGGCGCTCCCGCGCCGACAACCAAAGGGTTCATCGCGTTCGAGCCGATGGTGGCGATTACGAACGCGCTGAACCTGGCGCACAAAGGGGTCTACAAAGATCTTCAGAGCATCCCGCCCAACGGTTCGTGGGAGGAGAGCTTCTGGATCACGACGAAGGGCTACTGACGCCGCCCATCGACGCACGATTCGCGTGAGTGTGCGGAAATGAGCGGACGTCAGCCGCACGATCTATCAGGCGCAGTCATTCGCCGCGCAGAGCCACGATTGGATCGACCCGCGTCGCCCGGCGGGCAGGAACGATCGTGGCCACCGCCGCGACGACGAGCATGACCAGGGCGACGGTCGCGAACATCCGGCCATCGAGCGGATTCACGTCGAAGAACATTCCTTGCAGCGATCGCGTCGCCAATGGAGCGATGGCGAGCCCGGCGGCGAGGCCGACGAACGCGAGCAGGGCGCCTTGCTTGAGGACCAGGACCAGGACATCTGTCGTTTGCGCACCAAGTGCGAGGCGCAGGCCGATTTCGCGCGACCGTTGTCCCACGAGGTAAGCGAGCACGCCGTACAAGCCGACCGACGCGAGCAGCAGCGCGAGACCGGCGAACGCCGAGGTCAAATAGGCAACGGCGCGATCGCGCTCGACCTGTCTTGCCAGCCGCATCGGCATCGAGGTGACGTTGAACGTCAGACCAGGCTCGGTACGGCTTAGCACGTCACGCACAGCACCGACCGCTCGGTCGGAATCCCCTGAGACACGAACATCGAGCGCCGTCGGCATGGCATCGGCGCGCCGCAAACTGTACGGGTAGAACACCATGGCCACCGGAGTGTCGCGGAGCGAAACAGGACGCAGGTCGGCCACAACGCCGACAATTTCGGCCGGGTATTGCTGCGAGGCCGCGAGGCCACGCAGTCGAATGCCAATGGGATCCCTGCCGGCAAGATACCTGCGCGCGATCGAGTCGGTGATCACCACGACCGGCATCGAATCTTGCGTGTCGCGCTGGTCAAACTCTCTCCCGCGAAGAAGCCGCATGCCGGCGGTCGCGAAGTAGCCAGGCCCGACCCAGTTCTGGTACACGGGAACGGTGCCGTCGACGCCATCGATTCTGACGCTGGTCGTATACGAACAGCCGGCGAGCAGGCCGCAGACCGAGATCGCCGAGGATGTCGCACCGGGAACGCTGTTGACGGCCGTCACAAGACGATCTCCGAGAACAGTCATATCGCTCCCGGAAGCAGCAAGCGCCCGCGCATTGAAGAATGATGCGCTGACCAGGTGCTCTGCCGCGAAGCCCGGATCCACACGCACCAGGTTGAGTAACGATCGGCTCAGAAGCGTGGCGGCAAAGACAATCACGACCGACAGCGCGAGCTGAAGGACGACGAGAGGGCGCATACCGCGAAGCGCGACCAACCCTGTGGATTCCCTCTCGTTGAGGCCGACCGAGACGAGACTGCCAACCCGTGCGGCGCGGAATGCCGGCGCGACGCCAAAGACGATGGCGGTGACACCGGATGCCGCAAGCGCAAACATCATCGTCCTTCCGTCGAGTGAAAACCCTGCAGGCAGCAGACTGGACGAGCCGACCAGCTGGCGTGCGAGCAGGTGTCGCGACCAGCCAGCCGCGAGCACGCCGGCAACCCCGCCGAGGCCGGCGAGGAGCAGCGCCTCGGCGAACACGTGCCTGACGATTCGACTCGTCGTCGCACCAAGCGCAACCCGAACCGCCGTCTCTCGACGCCGGCGGCCAGCGCGAACGAGCATCAGGTTCGCCACGTTCGCCGCCGTGAGCAACAGGATTAACGACAGCAGCCCCATCAGCGCGAGCAGGATTGTCGATTGATTGGCGCGAAGCCGCGAGAAGCCATGCGCCAACGGCGCAAGCGCAAGCGACTGCAACTGAATCGACTGGCGCTCCTCGAGATTCGCCGCCGCACCAAGGGCGAAGTCGGCGAGTGCCAGACGGTCTTCGTTCTGCAAGAGCGATTCGGCGAGTCGCCGGTCGGCACGCGCGGCCCGTCCGACCAGATTCAGCCAGGCGATACGATCCTGAGCAAGAAACGATCGCGTCGTATCGACGTCACCGTAGGTGCTGGTGTTGGTCCGGTGCTGAATCGCCGGCTGAAGCGTCGCTGGCAGCCACAAGTCCGCTGCGTTGTCGAGCCAGAGACCACCAAACGCCTGGGGCGCGACGCCCACCACCGTCAGCATGACGCGATTGATTTCGAGCGTCTGGCCAATCACGGCATCCGAGCCGCCCAATTCGCCTTTCCAGAATGCCTCGCTGACGACAGCGACTGCAGGGGCCTGCACGAAGCAGTCTTTAGGCACGAGCGCTCGCCCGCGCGACGGCCGCACGCCCAACGTGTCGAAGTAGTTGCCCGAGACCAACTGCACGTTGACCGTCGCCGGTCGCCCGCTCTGCAGCCGCGCGGCGAACTGATTGCTGCCCGTCGTCGCCGCCAGCGAACCGTGCGAACCAAGCGCTTGCTGCAACCGCACATACCTCGGATACGAGAAGCGGAGGTATCGTCCCGATCCGCTGATTGGATCCGGCGCGGCCTTCGGCGCATTTTCGTAGACGGCAAAGAGCTCTTCGCCATCGGGCACCGGCAACTTCCGGAGCACGACGGCATCCAGCATCGAAAACATCGCCGTGTTGACGCCGATTCCCAGGCCGAGCGTCGCCACGACGGCGAGGGTGAAACCGCGCGAACCGTTCAGGCCGCGAGCGGCATAGCGGAAGTCGTCCCACAGCTTCACCATCTGGCTTTCCCAGCCGACATCCTGGACGTAATCGCGGATGGCCGCCGCACTTCCCATCTCGGCGCGCGCCACGCGAATCGCCTCTGCCCGATTCAGCCCGGCAGCCAGCTTCGCTTCGACGCTTGCCGCCAGGTACTGTTCCAGCTCGTCGTCGAGTTCGCGGTCATCGCCGCGGCGCTGCACAAGCGCGCGGATGCCACTGAGCGCCTGCCGGACAAAGCGGGTCATAAGTCTGCCAGTCTCGCCTTCAAAATCTGGCCGATCGCCGCAGTTTGCGTCTCCCAGTCACGCATGTCCTCTTTCAGGCGGACGCGGCCGGCCGGCGTGAGGACGTACCACTTCGCTCGACGGTTGTTCTCGGTAACGCGCCACTCTGCAGCGATCAGTCCGTCACGCTCGAGCCGCCGAAAGGCTGGAAAGAGAGAGCCGGGGTTCACCTGAAAGGTGCCGTTACTGATTTGCGTAATGCGGGCGCCGATCCCATAGCCGTGCAGCGGCTCGAGTGTCAGCGTCTTCAGGATCAGCATGTCGAGCGTGCCCTGAACGAGCTCGCGTGGTTTGTCCTTTTCCCCCATCACGCTCCTTGCTCTAGACGATCTAGATGAGCAGCGCAAAGCCTAACTGTCTATATCTAGATAGTCAAGAGGAGCGGCCCAGCTTTGTCAAAGCGCGCCCGCTCGCATTGGTATCTCACAGGCCGTGTCGATCCGTGTCATTCCGCGGCCATTCTTCTGTGTTGTTCCCGCGGCTGTTGTTCTGTGTCATTCCGCGGCCTAAGATCGAGTTCCATGCGCGCCGTGGTTCTTCGGGAACTTGGCGATCCTGCCAATCTGCGGCTCGAGGACTGGCCACGGCCGGTGCCAGCGGCGGGCGAGGTCGTGGTTCGGGTGCGAGCCGCGGCGATCAATCACCGGGACGTCTGGATCCGGCGCGGGCAGTATGCGGGCATTCGTCTTCCTGCCATCCTTGGTTCGGATGCAGCCGGCGAAGTCGCTGCTGCTGGTGATGCTGAAGGGCAGGCGTGGCTGGGACGCGAAGTGGTGATCGATCCGTCACTGGGGTGGGGATCAGATCCACGTGCGCAGGCTGGGAGCTTTCAGCTGCTTGGGATGCCTACCGAGGGCACCTACGCGGAATTCGTCAAAGTGCCGACCACAAACGTTCATGACAAGCCACCCCATCTCACCATCGAAGAGGCTGCCGCGCTGCCGCTTGCCGGCGTGACGGCATATCGCGCGGTCGTCACCCGCGCGCGTGTGCAGTCAGGCGAAGTCGCGGTGATCACCGGTATTGGCGGCGGCGTCGCGTTGGCGGCGTTGGCCATCGCGGTTAGCCTTGGGGCAACCGTTTACGTCACATCAGGCTCGGAACAGAAGCTGGCGATGGCGAAGAGCTACGGGGCCGCGGGCGGCGTCATGCATCACGCCGCCGGCTGGCCACGCACCTTGATCGAGATCATCGGTCGCCGGCCGGACGTGATCATTGATGGCGCCGGTGGCGCGACGTTCGCACATGCCTTGGACCTGGTGCGGCCAGGCGGGCGGATTGTGACCTACGGCGCGACCGGCGGGCCTGTCCCGGGCCTCGAGGTACGTCGCATCTTCTGGAAGCAGATCGACATTCTCGGCAGCACGATGGGAACGCCTGACGATTTCAAACAGATGCTGCAGTTGTATGCGAAGGGCCTGCGTCCGGTCATCGACCGTGCCTTGCCGCTCGCTGAGGTGGCAGCCGGGCACGCACGACTCGAAAGCGGTAAGCAGTTCGGCAAAATCGTCCTGCAAATCGGTTGAAATAGTTTCGCACGGCAAAGCCTATGGGGTGATGCAGTGTCACCCGGAGTCCCCGGCGCTCTGCACGCACGAGGGCTCTCGCGATCCGTTGTCAGCTTTCGACGTCGGTTTGCGATCTCTCTAACAGGAGAAGATCGCAATGGCGGGTGTTCGTTTCCTCGAAATCCTGAAGTGCAACGGCGTCGATCAGGACGCGGCACCGTATCCAGGGATGGTGGTGCCATTTGGCGGCGAGAACCAGGTGGTGCTGGAAACGTCCGGCCTGGAAGTCGCGGTTCAGAATTCGGTGATCAAGCTTCAGGAGTTCAACGGCCAGGAGCTGACGACGCAACTGCTTCGTGGCGTGCAGGACGCGCTGTCGAAGTCCGACGTCGACCCGCAACAGCGGGACGCCTTCATGCCAACCATCAACTGGCAGGCGCCGCGGTTCTTCCGCGTGCTCGGCACGATCAAGACCGGATTTCCGGGAACGTCAGTAATCGTGTTGCCGCGGCGGCTTGGCGCCAGCCACATGCCGTCTGCCACTCTCCAAGTCGCGGTCGTCGATCGCATGGTCGTCAAAGTGGCCATTCGCAACGTGCGGGCTCGCGACGCTCAGGGCAGGATGCGCTATCACGCCAAACGGCCATGCGATCCGGCGAAGGAAGTGGCACGGATGAACGCCATCTGGACGCCGCAAACGAACATCGCCTTCGAGCTGGTGCCTTCCACCGATCTCGACGTCGATCAGAACGACGCCAGGACGCGCGAGGAGTTGACCAAGGCGTATGGCATGAAGGCGCCGGCGACGTTTGCCCCCGAATCCACGGTCTGGGCGGACAAGAACTCCGCCTGGTTCGCACAGCACAAGGCTCCCGGGTCGCACATGACCTTCTTTGTCGTCCACAAGATCTTGTCTGGCGGAGATCCGGTCTACGGAAAAGGGGGCGACTTTCCCAACGGCACGATGAACCGCCCGACTGGCGTTGCGTTCATCGCCGACAGCCGGCTGCCCAGCACGTTCGCGCACGAAGCGGGTCACTGGGTCGGCGATATGTCGCACCAGGGAACGGACGATAAGCTCCTCATGCGTGGAGACGGAGCGGGATATCAGATCCCGTTCAAGCTGGCCAGGCACTTCAGAGAATCACTCGCCAAGCGTAGAGTGATGTGAACGCGCTGCGGTTGCGCGCGATTTCCCGGAGGCGGCCGATACACGTCTACAATACTGGCCGATGTCGTCGCCTACCGACGCAACCAGCAGCCGCTACGCGTGGACCGTAGTCGCACTGCTCGTACCGGTCGCGCTCCTGAACTATCTCGATCGGCAGATGCTCGCCTCGATGAAGTTCTCGGTGATGCACGACATCACCGACATCGGCGGCGAGGCGAACTGGGGCACGATTCTCGCGCTCTTCAAATGGGTATACGCGTTCCTCAGCCCGATCGGCGGATATCTTGCCGACCGTTACAGTCGCCGTCACGCGATCGTGGGCAGCCTGTTCGTCTGGTCGGCGGTGACCTGGACGACGGGGCACGTCGACACGTACCAACAATTGCTCGCAACGCGGGCCCTGATGGGTGTCAGCGAGGCGTTCTACATCCCGGCAGCGCTCGCGCTGATTACCGACTTTCACACCGGGCCCACCAGGTCTCGCGCGGTCGGACTCCATCAGATGGGGATCTACCTCGGTGTCATCATCGGCGGGTTCGGCGGGTATGTGGCCGACAACCCGCAGCTGGGATGGCGCTGGGCGTTCACAGCGTGCGGCCTGATCGGCATCGCCTACGCGCTTCCGCTGTTGCTGATCCTGCGGAACCCGCCCCGGCCAATTGAGTCGCCGGCGCGACGGCCGTCGCCGGTCGCAGCCGTGCAGGAGCTCCTCGGCAATAGCTCGTTCATCTTGCTGGTCCTCTATTTCACGCTGCCGGCGCTGGCCGGATGGATCGTGCGCGATTGGATGCCGGCCATCTTGAAAGCGGAGTTCGGCATTGGCCAGGGGCTTGCCGGTGTGTCGGCGACACTCTACTGGCAGCTGGCGGCGATTGTCGGCGCGCTGTCGGGCGGCTGGCTCGCGGATCGCTGGATGCAGCGAAGCATGCGCGGGCGCATCTACGTCAGCGCGATCGGAATGTCGCTGATCGTGCCGGCGATGTTCGGCGTCGGCTACGCACCGCAAACGGGGCTGCTGTGGGTTGCGGTCGCCTTCCTCGTGCTGTTCGGGATCGGCTGGGGGTTCTTCGATTCCAACAACATGCCGATTCTCTCCCAGATCGCCAGGCCCGAGTTACGCGCGACGGGCTACGGGATCATGAACCTCGTGAGCATCAGCTGCGGTGGCTTCGCCGACGTGGGTTTTGGCTTGATGCGTGATCGTCACCTGCCATTGTTCGGCATCTTTTCCGTCTTCGCGAGCGCGGCGGTGATTTCGATCGTGCTGGTGCTGTTAATCAGGCCGAGATACGCTGAGTTGTAGGAGGAGCGTCTGACTCTTCGTCTTGATCATCTCGTCGCAGCGGTCCATTCACCGTTTCACCCGGACGGGACCATCGCTCCCGAGGTCGTCGCGGTTCAAGCGTCGTTTCTGGCAGCCAACGGCACTCGCTCGGTGTTCCTCACTGGCACGACCGGCGAGTGTCACTCGCTCACCTGCCAGGAGCGGCTCGCGCTCTACGATGCCTGGGCGGCAGCCGGTCCGGTACACGGCCTGGCGGTGATCGCACACGTCGGCGCGAATTCGATCGAGGACGCGTGCACGCTGGCACGGCGCGCTCGCGAGCATCGATTCGCCGCCATCAGCACCCTTCCGCCGTCGTACTTCAAGCCGGCGAGCCTGGACGATCTCATCGACTGGTGTGCACGGATCGCCGCCGAAGCGCCCGACCTGCCGTTCTACTACTACGACATTCCCTCGATGAGCGGTGTGTCGTTCCCGATCGAGCAACTGCTGATCGATGGGCCACCCCGCATTCCAAACCTTGCCGGCGCCAAGTTCACCAACCTCGACCTGGTGTCCTATCGTCGCAGCCTCGACGTCGCCGGCGATCGATTCGATCTTCCATGGGGGACCGACGAAGCGCTGCTTGCGGCGGTCGCCACCGGAGCGCGAGGCGCGGTGGGCTCGACCTACAACTGGGCGCCTCGCCTGTATCTCAACTTGATCGACGCGTTCACTCGCGGCGATCTCGACGAGGCGCGTCGGCTGCAGTCGATTTCGATCGCCATGGTCGATGCGATCGCAGCGACCGGGTTCATGGGCACGGCCAAAGCGCTCATGTCCCGGCTCGGTGTACAAGTCGGTCCAGCCCGATCGCCGCTGACAAACCCAACCGCGACTCAAGTCGACGCGCTGCTCTCGCGGCTGGACGATCTCGGATTCAGCCGATGGGGCGCGCGCGCCATCGATTGATGATCCGGACACTTCTCGCCGTGGCGGTCACCGTCGCAATCGCTGCGAGCGGTCCCGCACGACAGCAGCACGTCGCCGACCCGTTTCTGACGGAGGTTTTCGTCGCCGGCGAAGGCGGTTATCACACCTACCGCATCCCGTCAGCGATCCTCACGCCCAAGCGAACGCTGCTCGCGTTTGCCGAAGGTCGCAAGGGCGACGCCGGAGACGCAGGCGACATCGACCTCGTGCTCCGGCGCAGTCTCGATGACGGACGCACCTGGACACCGCTGCAATTGATCGGCGACAACGGGCCCAATACCTTCGGCAATCCCTGTGCGGTCGTCGACGCACGCACCAACACGATCTGGTTACTGGCGACCCAGAATCGGGGAACCGATCGCGAACAGGACATCATCGCCGGCACCAGCGCAGCCGGCCGCACGGTGTGGGCCATGCGGTCGCAAGACGATGGCGCAACCTGGTCAGCACCGCTCGAGATCAGCGCGAGCGTGAAGCCACCAGGCTGGACCTGGTACGCGACCGGTCCGGGAATCGGGATTCAGACCAGAAACGGCCGCCTCGTGATCCCCGGGAATCACGCGGAAGCTGGTAGCGGCATCCACCGATCGCATCTTTTCTTCAGTGATGACGATGGGAAGACGTGGTCGCTGGGCGCGAGCGCCGATCCCGCGACCAATGAAAGCCAGGTCGTCGAACTGGCCGACGGGCGACTCATGCTGAATATGCGCAATCACCCGCCGAAGCCGGAGAACTTCCGGATGATCGCGACCAGTCAGGACGGCGGCGGAACGTTGTCGCCGGCGGTGCCGGATCGCGGGCTCATCGAACCGCCGGCACAAGCAAGCCTGATCCGATTCAGCACAGCACCAGCGCAGGATCGCAACCGGCTGCTCTTCGCCAATCCCGCGAGCACGAAGCGCGAACGCCTGACCGTTCGCGTCAGCTACGACGAAGGCGCCAGTTGGGCCGCATCGCGAGTCGTCCAGGAAGGGCCGGCCGCTTACTCGAGCCTCGTCGTGCTACCGGACCGATCGATCGGTCTGCTGTTCGAGCGCGGCGATCGATCACCTTACGAGCGGATTACCTTCGCTCGCTTCTCTCTTGAATGGCTGGAGCACGGATCGCGGTAACGAGAGCAACCGCGGATCCGGAGGGAGCGCACCCTTGGCACTCCTGGCACCCTTGGCACCCTTGGCACTCCTGGCACCCCTGGCACCCCTGGCACCCCTGGCACTCGTGGCACTCAGGCACTATGCTGACTCGTGCCCGAACTCCCCGAAGTCGAATCCGTCCGCCGCCGCATCGCTCCGAGCATGGTGCGGCATACGATCACCGCCGTCGAGTTACGACGGCCGGATCTGCGCCGGCCGTTTCCGCGCCACTTCGCCGAGCGGCTGAATGGCCAGACCGTGCTCGCGCTCGACCGGCGGGCGAAATACCTGGTCGTCTCGTTATCGTCTGGCGAGACCCTGTTAATGCACCTGGGCATGTCCGGATCGTTCCGCGTGCGGCGCGACGATGGAACCGGAGCGACTCGCAGGCCGATGCCTGATCGTCACGATCATGTCGTTTTCCACATGTCATCCGGGCGAGCGGTGGTGTTCAACGATCCGCGGCGGTTTGGGATGATGGAACTGGTGCGGGCCGGCAGGCTCGAGCGGCATCCCGTGCTGAGCAAGCTCGGACCGGAGCCATTGTCGGATGATTTCGATGGCGCGGCGCTCGCTCGCGCCTGTCGTCGAAAGAAAACGTCGCTCAAAGCCGCGCTGCTCGATCAGAGGGTCGTCGCCGGGCTCGGCAACATCTACGCGGTCGAAGCGCTGCATCTTGCTGGCTTGTCACCGTCTCGACCCGCATCCATTCTGGCCACGGCTACGGGCGCTCCGCGCGACGCCGCTCATCGACTTGCATCGGCGATCAAACGTGTGCTCGAGAAAGCGATCGCGCAGCAGTCACATCGGTCGTATCGCGACGATCGCTTTCTGGTCTACGATCGCGAGGGCGAACCCTGCCCCAGGTCCGGGTGCCGTGGCACGATTCGGCGGCGCGTCCAGGCTGGACGCTCGACGTTCTTCTGTCCGGCCTGTCAGCGCTGACCGGGTTCACCGTCAGCCCACCGGCAAAGAGGCCTGCCCCGAAACAGCTTCGCGCACGCCTGCGCGAGCTCCCTCTGCGATCGACGCGAGATCCTCAGCGCGCCGAGGCCATAGGGGCAAACTCGTAAATGCCGCCGTCTGCCTTCAGGGCGAGAAACAGGTGACCGTCCTTGATGACGTACGAACTGATAAACGGCCACTGTTTGGCGATCTGATCGTGCAGTGAACCTTCCGGGCATTGCGCCCGCGTGAGCGCGAGCGGACTGAGTTCGAGCTGGGTTGGTCCGGTGCTCGTCCACATGCCAATTCCGCGGTTGCAGTCGACACGCGCGGACAGGTGACCGTCGGTGCCAAACTCGACGGTGTACTTGGTTGGGTCGTCCGGCGTCAGCGTGCGGTCGTCGCCACCCTGGAACTTCACCAACTGCCAGGCCGTTCCTTCCAAGGGGCTCACAGCTGATGAAGGTGCAGGACGATGCTCGAAGACGGCGAGCGGCTTCCCGGTGGCACCGTAGAAGTTGAGGCGATCGTTTTCGATCCGCCAGTGGCCGGTGCCCTGCATGGCGCCTCGAAAGCGACGAGTCGTCTCCTCTGTCCCGGCGCAGGCCATCTGCGTTTCGGCGAGTTGGCTGAACGTGATCGCGTCACCTTTGGTGCTGTACGAACCTGTGATCAGGTTGCAGCCGTCAGCCCCAGACACTCGACCGTCGGTGCCGAAGGCGAGGTGAGGCTCGCGGTCCTTCTCGTACTGGGAACCCACGGGAGTGCCGACAAGCTCAACCGCCCGCCAGGACGTACCCTCCAAACGGCCACCCGATGCATTAGCGTCCCCTTGCGTGATCAAAAAGATCGCGACCAGGACATGTTCCAACCCCATGTCTCACTCTCCCGCGCATATGGCTGAGGGCTCGGCGTCCGACAGCCCGACCGCTCGCGAGATGTCGCGCGCATATCACGGCCGGTGGTGAGCTGCTCTTCCCGCTGGCCGAAAGCGCGCTGATTCAAACAGTCTCGCGCTCGATGTCCTCGAGCGCGAGTGTGAGGCGCAAGGGGTGTACCGAGTAGGGGTTAACGGGTGATGACAGTCTCGAGGTAATCGCTCGGGATGACCAGGCCGTCTCCATCGCCCTGATCCAGAGACCGAAGCAGCGTCAGCAGATCGCACTCGAGCGCACGCTGACGATCGGCGTCGAGGCTGCTGAACGCGCGATGAACCGGTCCATAGAAACGACGAAACACGTCGACCCAGTGTTCGGGCGATTGATAGCGGAACACGAACGCTCGCGTCCTGTGACGGATGATCGTCGCCGTCGGAAACAACTCGGCGATATGAGCCTCGCTTCCCCACAGCGCAGGCGAGAGCACTCCGGGTGGAGGCGGCACGTATCCGCTGACGGTCCGCAGCAGACGGCCAATGAAGCCGTCCGGCGTCCAGCTCGCCAACCCGATTCGCCCGGCCGGCTTGCAGACGCGCATCAATTCCGCAGCCGCTCGCCGATGATCCGGCGCGAACATCACGCCAAAGGTCGACAGCACGACGTCGAAGCTCGCGTCCGGATAGGGCAACGCCTCGACGTCCGCGACTTCGAATGCGATATTGGCGAAACCTTCCGCCTCCGCCCGGCGTCGCCCCCGCTCGAGCAGCTCAGGAACATAGTCGGTCGATGTCACGCTGGCAAAACGCCGCGCCGCAGCCAGCGTCGCGTTGCCATTGCCGGCAGCGACGTCGAGCACCTTATGGATCGAGCGCACATCTGCGGCCTCAGCTAAGGTCTCACCCACAATCTGCAGCGTGGCACCGATAATCGCGTAGTCACCCGACGCCCACATGGCCTGCTGTCGAGTTTTGATCGCGCTGAAACGGTCCTGCGCGGTTTCGGAAGATATGGAAGTCGTCATATTTGCCTCTGATCTCAATATCGAAAATGAGGGAGGAAAGATGACAGGTGGGCTTGATCTTCCGCCTAAAGGCGGAAGCCACACGATATTCACGGGGATCTTCCGCCTAAAAAGGCGGAAGCCACAAGAATTGCACGTCAGTCAACAATCAGCAATGAACAATCAGCAATCAACAATCAACAATCAGCAATCAGCAATCAACAATGAACCACTTCAGCATTCATCATTCAGCATTCACCATTTTCAGAATCTGATCCCAAACGACATCCTGATCGTCCTTGGCGTCGTGTAGGCAAACCGGCTGGTCGCCTGGCCGAAGATCGGACCGTAGTCCCAGTTCACGCCGCGGACCGGCGTCGTCGTAAACGGATTGAACGTGGCGAAACGCGACGAGGTCGTGCCTGGGGTGAGGACGGTCGTGTCGATGCGCTGCAGGTTGACGCCGCCGGCGTTGGCGGGGCTGCCGGTTCCGAACACCGTGCTGCCGCATGCGCACAGCTGGAATTGATTGAAGATGTTCAGAACCTGCACCTGTCCGAAGATCTGCATCCGGCCGACGCCGGGAAGCTGATGCGCATAGTTGACGGCGAGGTCCGTGCGCCGCTGTCCCTCGGTGTGGAATTCATCGCGCGGACCGAAGAAATACGTGGTCGTTGTCGACGCCGGCGGCGTGAAATAGACGCCGCCCGGATTGGTCACGTAGGGTCGGGGATCGACACCATTCGTGTTCACCGCGCCGTAGGGAACGCCGCTTTCGATCGCCTGAAGCAGGCTCAGCGTGAGGCCAGGCACGCGACGGAGGTTGTAATTCGCCCAGATCCGCGCGCGATGTCGCTGGTCGACGGCGAGATCGCCGTCTGGGAAGTTCCACGACGCCTGCTTGTATTCGGGATAGCGATAGTCGAACGGCACAGGACCGCTGGCCACGTTCTCGGCGTCGAAATTTCCCCGCGCCTGCGACAGTGTGTAGTTGGCGCCGATGTCGAAGGTGGCGCCGAATCGATAGGTGCCGGTGAACGTGCCGCCGGCGTACTCGCGCGACAGCAAACCGTCTGGCGCGTTGGTGATGAGCGACAAATCAAACTGACGGCCAGTCGGATCCGCAACATGACCGGTGGTGGTATCCGCCTGGCGCATGTAGAAGTCGATGTAGTGGCGGATCAACAGATCGGCGCGCAACGATGCACGAGCACCGAATTGGCGGGCGACACCACTGGCGTATTCCCAGGCGCTCGGCGACGTGAGTCCGGCGGCGATCTGCGGGGTGACGCCGGGAATTGTCGGCGCGCCGTTGAGCGGCAGCGACGGCCCACCGTTGGCGAAAAACCAATCGAACACCGCCCGGATGGCTTGCGGGGTTGGGGTCGGCGTCGTGCCAGGGCCGTTGATGCTTTCGCCGCGATAGATGAATTGACGGGTCTGCGGATTTCCACCGGCGGCTGACGAATCGGCCACCGGATTGGAGATGGCGGCGACATATTTCGCCGCGCTTGCGGTCACACTCCAGGTGCCCTTCCCCGTCGGATCCCAGATGATTCCAAGGCGCGGGCTCCAGGCCGAGTCCTTGGCGACCACGTTGCCGGATTGATCGGTGCCGTGATTCTTGTCGAATCGCAGGCCGACGTTGGCTGTGAGCCTGCCGCCGAGACGCCACGTGTCGTTGACGAACAGCGAGTGCGTGCGGAAGTTCGTACCTTGGCTCTCCTCGGTAATCGGGTTCCATTGAATCGTGGTCGTGCCATCGCCGAGGAAGATCGGAAACAGATCGTTCTCGGTCGCACCGTTGCCGGTGAGAATTGCGCCGGCGCTCAAGATTCGATAGTCGCTGCCGGATTGGTGGTTGTTCGCCTTACGGATGTCGTTGAAGTTGTCATAGCCGAAGACGACGTTATGCGAGCCGAGCCGCGGCGTCGACAAGAAGTACGAGCCCTTGGCGAACACATCCTCACTGTCGCGCGACTCCGGGGTGCACACACCGCAAAACGTGTCGGACCACCAGCGAGCGCCGCCGGCGCGGCTGTTGTCGATGAGGAGGGTGCCGTCGATCAGATCGGTCGACTTTGCGCCAGAGCCAATGAACTCCAACGTGCGCTTCGAAACGAGCGCCTCGACGAACAGCTTCGACGACAGCGTGCCGCTGTAGCTCGCCCCGTAGAGCCGCTCGGGCAACTTCCGCGTCCCAAGGCTGCGCAAATCCATGGTCAGATTCTGGTTGAAGCTGTAGTTGACTTGCGAGCGATCGTGACGGTTGTAGTTCAGCTGAAAGCGATGCTTCGGAGTCGGGGAATACGTGCCCTTGATTTCGTATCGGCGCTGCTCTTCGGTGAACTGATAAGGAACGTTGGTGCCGATGAGCGTACGGCCCTGCGCCTCGTTGCGCACCCGTCCGGATGTGAAGAACCAGAGCCGATCGCGCATCACGGGGCCGCCAACCGTGTACTCGGTCGTCGGTACGAGATCGTCGACGCGGGGCTCTGGCGTCGTCGAGAGCCGCGCCGTCTCGAAGGGAGTCAAGGTCCGCCACTTGTCGTTGTTCAGGGACTCGCGAAGGCTGCCCGAGAACTGGTTGCCGCCCGACTTGGTGATGATGTTGACGACGCCGCCGCTGAAGCGGCCGAATTCCGCGGACACGCCACCGTTGGCCACGGTCGTTTCCTGGATCGCGTCCTCGATCGCGGTGTCGAATGCCTGGCCACGAATGTTCTCGTTGATGCTGACGCCATTGAGGAGGAACAGGTTTTCGAACGTGACCGAACCGCCGAACGAGAACGCGCCCGCCGGCCCGGTCGGGTGGACGCCAGGAGCCATCATCAGGATGGAATTCAAGTCGCGTGACGTCGGCAGATTCGCAATCAGGTCCTGTGAGAAGTTGGTCGCGATTTGGGCCGTCTTCTGGAGCGTGTCGGCGCTGGCCACAACGGTGACTTCTTCGCTGACTTGCGCCGGACCAATCGTCACTTCCAGCGGCAACACCTGGGTCGGTGCCAGCGTGACGTTGCGTGTCTGCGTTTGAAACCCCGAAAGGGAGACGGTGATGGTGTACGGGCCCGAGGGCAGTCCGTTGAGAATGTAGTCGCCGTTCTCCGACGTCACGGCTTCACGCGAGCCCTGGAGATTTGGCGACTTCGCGACAACGGTCGCACCAGGCAGCGCCCCTCCCTGGCTATCCAGCACACGGCCCGAGATCGTTCCGGTCGTGGTTTGCGCAGCTGCACTCGCCGCGATCGCTAGAGCAAGGATGGCCGCTAACAAGAATCGAGCACGCATGAGTCGTCTCCCCACACAGTTCGTCCCAACTTCCGCCTGAAGGCGGAAGCCACAAGGGACGGATTGTTTCCCCGACTTGCGTTCGCCTGCCCTGAGCTCAGAGTGTCTGAGTCGAAGGGCGAATCAGGGCAGGACGACGAGCAATCACGACGCCAATTGAGAAGAGGTCATTGGCGATCGAGCAGGATGGAAGCGATTGCAGGGACGAATTCCGGACGGTCTGGTACGGACCGCGCCCAGAAAGTTGCCGGTGTGTGAATTGACTGGCAACGCTGCGTGAACGATCAATCAGCGTGAAGACGGATCGTGAGTGCGGCGATCCATACCATTGGTTTATTGGCTGGTCGATCTGGATCTGGTCACCACAGCGCGACCGGCGCCGCAGCTCGATTATCTGCGGAGGGTGACCATCGGATCGACGTTCATGGCGCGTCGAGCAGGCCACCACGAGGCGATCAGCGTGGTGGCGATGAGGAGCGCCGCGCCGCCGAGAACCGTCGCGAGATCGAAGGCGCGCACACCATAGAAGATCCGGGACAAGACCATCGTCAGCATGCCGCCGAGGATCAATCCAGCCACGACACCAGTTGCGGCGAGACGGAGGCCGCGAACCAGCACCAGACGCTCGACGGCTTCGGCGGAGCATCCAAGCGCGAGCCGGATAGCGAACTCCTGGCTTTGCTGAGAGACGAGCAATGACATGATCGCGTAGACGCCGAGCGCCGCGAGCAACAAGGCGACCGTTCCCAGCGCGGCGAGGACGAGTCCTTGCCCCGCGCGGTCGTTCTCGAAAAATGCATAGACGTCGCGCATCGTGCGGGCAACGACCGCGAGATCCTTGTCGAGACTCGCTATCGCCTGGCGTGCGGGTGCGATAACTTCGCGGTCGTCGTGGGCAGCGCGGATGACGAAGCTGACGTCGCGGTCGCGGCCCGCCGCGAGCGGCAGATAAATCTGGTTCTCGGGATCGTCGCCGGGATTGCGCTGCGAGACACCGCCGACCACGCCCACCACCGACAGCCAGGTGTCAGGATTCGGTGAGTCAGTCAGCCGCACCCGCTTCCCAATCGGGTTCATGTTCGGCCAGTAGCGCCGAACCATCGTGTCGTTGACGAGGACGAGCGTAGCTCTCGGATCCGCCGATTCCGAATCTGAAAACGAACGCCCCAGTTGCATCGGGATGCCAGCAATTCGAGGATAGCTGCCGAGTACCCAGCGAAGGCTGGCAGAACCACGAAGGGCGTCTGCCTCCTGCCCCTCGACAACGACTCGCGAGAACGGCAGGTTACGATCCGCAAGCGGCACGGCGCTCGTTGCCGTGACGCCACTGACACCGGAAATCGTGGCGAGGCGGTCGACAGCGCGTTCGACGAAGGCCGCTCGCGCTGCCGGGCTCTCGTACGCGTTCCCGTCAAGATTGAGTCGCAGCACGACCAGGCGGTCACGATCGAATCCCGGGCTGACCGCGCTGAATCCTCGCGCGCTGCTGACAATCGACCACGCGGCTGAAATCAGTCCCAGCGACACCGTGATTTGCGCGGCAACGAGCAGTCCACGGATCCGGCGGCCGCGACGCGAGACGCCGACCGCTCGCGCGTCGTCCTGCAGAACCCCTCGGAGATCGACACCGGTCGCAGCCATTGCCGGCCCAAGCCCAAACAGCAACGCCGTCGTCAGCGAAGCGGCACACGCAAATAGCAGCACCCGTCCGTCGATGGCGAAGTTCAACCATCCTGAGCCGTGCGGCTTGCCGAGCGTTGCGGCAAACAGATCGATGCCCCACTGGGCGATCAAGATCCCGAAGGCTCCGCCAACCGCCGCGAGTACCACGCTCTCGATCAGCAACAGCCTGATGATTCGACTTCTTCGCGCACCAAGCGCGACACGCATCGCGATCTCGTGCCGCCGGCTGTCGAGACGGGCAGCCAGGAGTCCGGCGAGGTTGGCGCACGCGATCAGCAACACGAGGATCGTCGCCGTGAGCAGAGCGGTCATCATCGTCCGATGTTTCGAAGAAACCATCGAGTCGTGCAGACTGACGACCTCGGGACCGCGGCGCGCGCCTGGCGAATGACGGGTGGGATCGTCGGCCGACAGCCCTGCCAGCATCGCATTCGCTTGCGCGATGCCGACACCGTCGGCGAGCCTTGCCACTACGTCAATCGGCCCAGGACGTCGCCCAGGCTCGAGTTCGAGAGGCGCCCAGATGTCGGTGTCGTCCGGGAAGCCGAAGCCTTCAGGCGCCACGCCGATGATTTGATGCGGGACGCGGTCCAACGCGATCGTGCGACCCACCGTGGCCGGATCTGCCGCGTAGTGGCGCGTCCAGTAGGCGTAGCTGATCACGGCAGTCGGTGTGGTGGCGCTGAGATCCATTGCAAGGAAAGCGTGACCGACAGCGAATGAGGCGCCGAGCAGGCTGAAGA
This sequence comes from Vicinamibacterales bacterium, assembly GCA_051986585.1. GTDB lineage: Bacteria > Acidobacteriota > Vicinamibacteria > Vicinamibacterales > 2-12-FULL-66-21 > JALZOC01. Next base: position 22,173 of record JBPYFA010000018.1, read on the forward strand.
TGTCACCCGACACCCGAGTGCTGAGCGCGCGCTGCGCACCGTCGGGTGCGGTGGCGTTGACGTCACGCGAGGTGTACCCCACGACAGCACGGAAAGGACTCGCCGGCAATCGCGCCACGGACTCGTACGACGGCGCCACCGTACCGCTGTCAACCAGGCCACGCACCGCGACGAGGCGATCTGGATCGGCGTACGGAAGCGGACGAAAGATGAGTGCATTGAGGAGTGAGAAAAACGTCGTCGTGGCGCCAATTCCCAGCGCCAGCGTCAGGACGGCCAGGGTCGAGAACGCGCGATACCGGACAACCTGGCGGAGTGCTGAGCGGACATCGAAGACCCACGTGCTCATAGCGGTCGTGCCAAGGGCAACTTTTGTGCCGCGCTCGGCACGCAGCTAATCCTCGTTCGCCGTTCAACTCGGACGCAGAAGCGTGCGTTCGTGGGACGACGTTTCGCGCTTCCGGGACGACGGGCGGTCACGCCGTGACCAGCTTCATCCCGAGGACGCGTTCGGCATTCTGGTGATAGACCTTGCGGAGAATTTGGTCCGGGAGGCCAAGCCCGTAAATCCTCCAGCGTCCTTGTGGCGGCACCCGGGCGGGCGCGTAGTCGAAGTACTCGTCTTCGGTCTCGAGGAAGCGGTAATAGATTCGATACAGATCCTCACCGAATACCTGTTGCGGCGTTTCGATGCCGAGCGGAATCGCGTCGGTACCAAACAGCACGCGGTCCTGATACCGGTCGAAGAAACGCGCCGACGTGCGCGGCTGCCGGCCAAGTTCGCCGATGCGGGCGCCCATCTCCACGTGGACGTTTGAGAACTTGTCGAGCATCTCGCCGACCGCGGCCAGGTTCTCCGCCCAGTGACCGACATGCAACGCGACAAACGTCGTCTTCGGATGCCTGGCGAAAACCCGATCGCGCGCAGCCAGGATTTCCTTGAAGGCCGGAAAATCCTTGCCGTAGAACGACCAGTCAGGATGCGCGCCGAGTTCCTCGTATCGCTCGTTGAAGCGATCGATCGTGAGGAAGAATGCCTCCGGATCGCCAACGTGCATGGCGACCGGAATTCCAAGTCGGCCGCAGGCATCCCACATCGGATCGAACCGCTCGTCATCGACCCGCACGAGTTTGCCGGTGGGGCCACCGTCACGGAGATAGAGGCCGAGCGTCTTGAGGATCTTCAGGCCCACGGCGCCGCCGGCTTTGGCCTTGCCGATTTCATCAGCCTGCCACTTCGCGTAGCCGGCCTCACTGGCACGGGTCCACGTCGGCTCCGTCATCGACACGAAGCGGCCAGGAAACGCGCGATCGAAGTCCCTGATGGTGGCGGTGAACTCCTCACCCGAACCACCGGTAAGGTTGACCATCGTGTGCAGATTGACGGCGTCCATGGTCTTCACCAGCTCCGCTGGCGGAACGCGTGGCCGTTGCGACGGCTTCCAGGACACGTGGCTGTGAAAATCGATGACCGGAAACCGTGCGCGCGCGACGTGCGTCTCCTTCACGTGCAGCATGCTCTTCGGCTCGAACTCCGTCAGCCGGAGCGGCAGTCCCTGTCCTGATGGCGGCTGTTGCTGCGCGGTGGCTGGCGTGTCCGTTGCCGTACTGACGGCCCCAATCGCGGCACCGACTGCCGTGGTGCCGGCCGCCGACAGCCAGTTACGCCGCGTCCAGTTCTCGAGTTTCATTACTTTGACCTCGCAAAAATGCGATTGCCGCCGAGATATGTGGCCTCGACGTTGATGTCCTTGATTTCGTCCTCCGGGCACGTCAGGATGTCGCGATCGAGGATCACGAAATCCGCCAGCTTGCCCGGTTCGAGCGATCCCTTGTGTGCTTCTTCGAATGTCAGGAACGCGTTGTTGATGGTGTAGAAGCGGATCGCCTGTTCGCGGGTGAGGCTCTGCTCGGGGTGCACCGGCGCGTCGGCGCCTCGTGGCCGCCGCGCGATCGTCGTCCACATTGCCAGAAACGGATTGTACGGATTGATCGAGCGCAGGCTGCCGATCTTCTGCATGTGATCGGATCCACCACCAACGGTCACGCCCTGTTCGAACAGCGTCTTGTAGGGATGGAAGTAGGCAAGGCGCTCTGAACCAAAATGCTGCTGAAGCGTCACACCATCTAGATAGAGCCACGCCGGTTGCATGTTGGCGACCACGCCGAGCGCCTTCATCTTCGCGATGGCTTCTGCGCTCATGAAGCTCGCATGCGTAATGCTCGGCCGCCGATCGCGGACCGGAAAGTCGTTTCGGTTGATGCGCTCGTAGGTCTCGACCATCGCGTCGACGGCGGCGTCCCCTTGCGAATGTGCCGTGAACTGCAGGTCATGAGCGAGGGCAAGTTTCGCGATCTGGTAGAGTTTGTCGGGTTCAATGAAGCGGACGCCGCGGTACTGCGGATCGTCAATCGAATAGATTTTGCTGACACCCCACGGTTGCCGCATGTAGGCGCTGCCGGTCAGCATGCCGCCGTCGAGAAATACCTTGATGCCGCGCAGCCACAGCATGTCGTTGTGCTGGTGCAGCGGGCTGGCGGCAGCCTCTTGAATGGCAGCCTCAATCTTGTCGAGCGGCGCCTGCGCATCCACGCCAAAGGCGATGTAGGTGCGCGTCGTCAGCGCGTTTTGCGACAGCAGCTTTCGATACAGCTCGACCCCGATCTTGTCGGCATTCGCGTCAACGATGCTGGTGAAGCCAACCGAGTTGTAATCGGCGAGCAGCTCGCGCAGCCGGCGAAGGCGATCGTCTTCGGTCGGCTCACGGCCGTCTGGATCCGATCGGATGTAGCGCGCGCAATTGCGAAGGATCCCGGTCGGCTGCCCGTTCGCCTCGCGTTCGACGCGGCACGGCTCGCCAGCTGGCACCCGGAACTTCGCGTCGATGCCGCTCTTCGACAGCGCCAGCGAACTGAGCGACGCATCAGGGCCGGTACGAAAGGCGACCGGATTGTGCGGCGCGGCGCGATCGAGCTCGACGCGCGTCGGGTACCGTTGCTCGCGCAACCGCGTGATGAAGACCTGCGACAGCGTAATCCACTTGCCGGGTCCGGCCTTCTCGGCCCGCGCGCGAATGTACGCCAGCACGTCGTCGATGCTCTCCATGTCGGGGACCGGCTGCTCGAATTCGTACATCGCCGCACTGGGGGCGTGGACATGGGAATCGATCAGACCCGGAAGCACGGTCTTGCCGTTGAGGTCGACCTGTTCCGTACCCGGGCCGGCGAGCTTTACGATGTCGGCGTTCGCCCCGGCGGCGAGGATGCGGCCGTCGCGGATTGCCATCGCCTCTACGATATGAAACTGCGGGTCGACGGTGACGATTTTGCCGTGATGGAAGATGTGGGTTGGCGAAGGCTCGCGATAGCAGCCGGCCAAAAGGATGAGTAGCAGGAAGATGGTCAGCCGGCGACGGTTCAGCACCCCGCAGAGACTAGCAGTGAACAATGCGGACGCGGAAGGACTTTCGAGCCAAATCGCTAAAAGCGGTGTCTGATACACAATCGTGACGCGAGATTCCCGAATCCTCGAAGTGCACCACCTGGTCAAGCGATTTCATGGCCATGCCGCCGTGTCGAACGTCAGCTTCGTGCTCCGTCCCGGAGAAATCCTCGGCTATCTGGGGCCGAACGGGTCCGGTAAGTCGCTCACGCTCAAGATGCTGACCGGCCTAGTCGACCCGACCGAAGGGCGCGTCACCTACTCGGGCATTGACGTGACTGGCGGTAATGTCGATTTCCGGCGCAGGTTCGGATACGTGCCGGAAGAGCCGCACCTGTATCCGTTCCTGTCCGGCCGCGAATACCTGGATCTGGTCTCCGGGCTCAGAGACTTCCCCGCTCAGGCGATGCGGCCGAGAATCGATGCGCTGCTCGACCGATTCGGCCTCGGAGAGGCGGCGGAGCAATCGATCAGCGCCTATTCAAAGGGGATGAAGCAGAAGACGCTGCTGATCGCGGCGCTGCTCCACGATCCGGAGCTGCTCATTCTCGACGAGCCCGAATCGGGTCTCGACGTCGGATCGATCCTGGTGCTGCGACATCTCGTCCGGGTTCTCGCGGAGAGAGGGCGCGCAGTGCTGTATAGCTCTCACATCGTCGAGAACGTCGAGCGGCTGTGCACCCGCGTCCTCGTGCTCAGCGCCGGCCGCATCGTCGTCGATGGCAACGTCGACAGCATCCGCACGATCGCGCCGTCGGGATCGCTCGAGGAGGCGTTCGCGACCCTTGCCGCACAGCAGCCGCGCTCGCTCGCCTCCGAGATCGCCGATATCGTCACCAATCATGCGTAGGCGGCTCCTCGTCCGGCACTTCCTCAATCAGTTTGTCGAAAACGATTTCTCGCCAGACGTCGACCGCCACCAGCTGCTCGCCGTCGCTGCCGCGGCGCTCATCACGATCCCGCTGTTTTCGACCGTGTTCATGAGCGTGAAGTATCTGATGCAACCACTTCAGGCGCCCGGATGGACTGAGATGACCGCGATGGGCGACCAGGTGGTGTTCTGCGCGACGTCCCTTCTCGTGAGCGCCGCGATTGCCACACTCGAGTGGGACGCCCTCGCGCTCAGTCCGCGTGATTCGATGATTCTCGGCGTATTGCCACTGCCTCGAGGCGAGATCGTTCGAGCGAAAGTGACGGCGCTGGTCACGTTCGCGGCGGTGTTCGTCGTCGCCTTGAATGCGCTGCCAACAGTGCTGCACCCGCCGCTGACCGTTGCCAACTTTCAATCGAATCCGTTGTGGCTCGTTCCGCTCATCGCCGCGCATGGGTTGAGCACGACGATGGCCGGCATCTTTGGCTTCGCAGCGGTCGTCGGCGTCCGCGAATTCCTGTTCATGTGTTTGGGCGAGCGGGCCTTCTCGCGAATCGCCGGCACGATCAGAGCGGCACTTCTGTTTTCATTCCTGGTCTTGCTGGTGCTGGCGCCAATCCGGCTTTCGGGACGCGCGGGTTGGATGTTCGAACCTGAAAAGATGCCGTTGCTCCTGACCCCACTCAGCTGGTTCGCCGCGACGCACGCGGCAACGGCCGGACGGATCTTCGACCGTCTGCCGACACCTTCCCTTCCGGACCAGCTTGCGGTTGAAGAGGAACGATTCCGGACTCAGTACCAGCGCAATCTGCCACATCTGACGGCACTCGCGCTTCGGGGCGCAGGCATTTTTGTTGCCCTGCTCGCTGCGACGGGGCTCGTTTATCTCCGCAACGCGAGACGATTTCAGATGCTGCCGGAAGGACGGGCTGCCGATGCCATTCTGGGTGTCTCACATTTCAGCGAAGGGGTCGCCGCCGCACTCACGCGGCGGCCTGCGACGCGGGCGGGGCTGCTGTTCCTGATCAGAACCGTGGCCGGCAGTCCATCACACCGCGTCTACGTGACCGCATTCGTCGCAACAGGAATGGCGCTATTGATCACGTTGGCGCCAGATGCGTTGTTCGGCCATCACGTCACAGACGGACCGGTTCGGATATCCGAACTCGTAGCACAGACGCTGATGCTGACGGCAATCGTCGCCGGTTTTCGCGCGGCAGTGCGCACGTCCGCTGACACGCGCGCCGCGTGGATTTTCGGGATCGCGGAGACCGGAACGAGCGGTGAATTTCGAAAAGGCGTTCGGCTGGGTGTGACGGCAGCGATGATCGCGACCGTGCTCGCGCTGTTCCCGCT
>JBPYFA010000019.1:0-12343 GCA_051986585.1 Vicinamibacterales bacterium
TTCTACGGGGTTCGGTTCTTGGGTTCCGCCAGGTTCGGTTCTGCGAGGTTCGGTTCTGCGGGTTCGGGTTGTGCGAGGTTCGGTTTTACGGGGTTCGGTTCTGCAGAGTTCGAACCGAACCGTGTAGAACCTGGGAACCTTGTAGAACCCAAGAACCGAACCCGGTAGAACCCAGTAGAACCCAGTAGAACCCTGCAGAACCCAGGTTCTACAGTCCAATGCGGAGATTAGCCACCAGCGGCAGATGATCCGACGCCATCAGCGCCTTGCGGGACCGCGCCAGTTCGACACCGCGGATCTCGACGACTCCCTCGTAGTAGATGTGGTCGAGGTGGAGGACGGGGAAGAGTCCCGGATACGTGCGGCGGCGTTTGAGATGTTCGTAAATGTCGATGCTCTGAAACAGCGATCTCAGGGTGTTGGTTGCCAGCCCGCGCATCCACTCGTTGAAATCACCGAGGATGATCTTGGTGCCTTCGACGCGCTTGTCGTGCACGAATGCGGCAAGGCGGGTTGCCTGGTAGCGGCGCTCGAGAACGGCGGTTCCGAGATGCACGTTGTAGACGTGCAGCAAGTGGCCGCCGAGATCGAGATCTGCGCGCTGACACGCGCGTGGCTCGCAGGTGCGCCACGAGAGATCGTACTGACTGTGATGGATGATCGGAAATCGACTGAGGACGACGTTGCCGAACAGGTGGCTGCGGAGGTGGCGCACCGACGCCATCACCCATCCCATGCCGACGGCGGCGCCGATTTCTTCAGCCTGGCCGGCGCCGTTCGGGCCGGCACCCACGACTTCCTGAAGCGCCACGACATCGGCGTTCAACTCGCGGATCACTTCGGCGACCCGCGACGGCATCGTCCGGCGATCCATGCCGCGGCAGCGGTGGATGTTGTAGGTCGCGACCCGAACGTCGATGAAGCGGCGTGCGGTCCTGGTTTCGATCACTGCTGCCGCTCCAGGATCCAGACGAACCGCCCCACCACCTTCTCCCACAGCGCGCGGCGGCGCCATCCCGCCAGCGTCATCTCCTGACTGTCCTGGACGTCGCGCCGGTAGTCGTCGAGCAGCCGCGCGGCGACCTCGCGATCGCGCATCGCCACGTTGATCTCGTCGTTGTGCTCGAACGATCGATTGTCGATGTTGGTGGTGCCGAGAACGCACCACAGTTCGTCGACGACCAGCACCTTGGCGTGCGTCATCGTGCTCCGATACTCAAAGATCCGGATGCCCGCCTCGAGCAGCTGGCCCCACATCCGCCGGCTGGCAAGCCGCACCCACCGCTGATCGGTCTTTCGACCGGGAACGACGACCGTGATCTGGACGCCGCGATGCGCGGCGTCCACCAGCGCGCGCCGCAGCGATCGATCCGGGAGAAAGTATGGCGTGCTGATGTGAATCGAGTGATCCGCGGCTTCCATCAGCGTTTGAAACGTCACGCGCGAAGCGGTTGCCCGATCTGACGGCGAGCTCTTGACGACGAACGCCGTGGTGTCGCCCACCTTCGCCAGGCTCGGGAAATAGGCCGGCCCGGTCAGAATTTCGCCACAGCATTCGAGCCAGTTCTCCGCCGCGACTCCTTGCAAAGCGGCGACCACCGGCCCCTCGATCCGGGCCATGGTATCGCGCCACGGACGGTGCCACCGCATCCGCTTGAGCGAGGGATAGACCCACCAGTCGGCGATCCCGGCTCCGCCGATGAAGGCGACCTTGCCATCGACGATGAGCAGCTCGCGGTGCGTGCGGTTGTTCAGCCGTGCGAGCGAATACCAGCGCAACCGTTGATACGACTCCACGCGGCAGCCGGCGCGGCGCAGTCTGCGGAGCGGGCGGCCCCACAGACTCAGGCTGCCGATTGCATCGACGACGATCGTGACGGTGACGCCGGCGCGCGCTTTCGACGACAGCTCAGCGACGAACTGGTCGGCAATCTTCCCAGGCTGGAAGATGTACAGCTCCATGTTGATGCTACGGGTCGCCTGGCCGATGGCGCTCAGCATCGCCGGGTAGAACGACACGCCGTTGGTGAACACGGTGACCTTGTTGCCGTGATGGAGTGCGGCCTGACAGGTTGACTGGAGGGTATAGAGAAAATCCTGGTGGTGAATCGATGTCCGCTGCGAGAGGTGGTAGTTGATGCCGGGGGTGAAGAGGAACACCAGGATCAGCCAGGCCAGGAACACTCCGCCGGCAATCGACAGCCATAGCATCAGCCGACGGTAACTCGTCGCGCGAGCAGCATGAAGGGAAGGAACAAAGCGGTGAGGGGTCGAAGTGCAGACAGCAGAGCCGGCTTCCGGCTCCCGAGGCACATGGGGATATCATATCCCGATGGTCAGACGCGCGTGCCGAGCGTTCGTGGTGCTTTTGATACTGAGCGCCGGCTGCAGGCACCGGCCGGGACCGATCACCGTCGACGACAACGTCGTCAGCGTTCAGAACCAGACGTCGCGAGACTGGCGCAACGTCGTCGTCACGGTGAACGATCACTTTCGCGGCGGTACCCCGACGCTCGCCGCCGGCAGCCGCATGGCCGCGCCCCTCAGCCAGTTTCAGACGGCGTTTGGCCAGCACTACGATGTGGCTCGCCAGAGCGTGTCGAAGGTTGAAGTGACCGCGATGGATTCCAATGGCGAGCCAGTGAAGCTGGAGCTCGATACGAGAAAACGCTAAGAAATTGGTGAATTCGTGAATTGATGAATCTACCGATTCACCAATTCACAGATTGCAAGGATCAGCCATGTCCCTCAAGTCTGAATTCGAGACGACCTGCCCGTGCTGCCGATCGACGCTGGTCATCGACACGAACCTTCGCCGCATCATTCGTCACGTCGAACCGCCGAGCGGCGACATGCCGGAACTGAGCGACGCGCACCGTCTGCTCGACGAACAGGCGAAGCGCCGCGAGGATATTTTTCAACAGTCGGTTGCTGCCGAGCGGACGCGCGGCGATGCGCTGTCGAAGCGGTTCGAGGAGGCGTTGCGCCAGGCCAAAACGGAGCCGATCACGAAGCCGACGAGAGACTTCGATCTGGACTGACGCTGTAAATGCTGAAGGATGAATGCTGAATGTTGAATGCCGGCGATTGCGGATTGCGGATTGCTGATTGCTGAATGCTGAATGCTGAATTTGCGCGGTCTACCGACCGCGCCCTTAGGAAGAAGCAATCAGCAATACAATCCGCAATCCGCAATACAATCCGCAATCCGCAATTTCAGTCATTCATCATTCAGCATTCATCCTTCAGCATTTACCGAAACTCCCCCGGCAGCTCCGTCCACCGTTCCATCCGCTTGTAGTAGATCGGTTTGCGGCCGTATCGCGCGCGGTAGTCGCGATATCGCTGGCGCAGTCGATCGATGCGCGCGTCGGACGTGTGCAGGCGGCGGTGAGGAAACTCGAGCAACATCCGTTCGACTTTCCACACGTTTCCCGGCGACAGGCGCCAGTCATAATTGCCAATCCCGCGCAGGTCGACGACCGCATAGGCGGTGATACGGCCGCTGAAATCCACGTAGGCGTCGACGTAGCTGAGCGCCAGCGCGCGCGGCGTTGCGAAGACGGGCTTTCTCCCGTGCAGCCCTGGATCGCGAGAGCGCGCGACCGATCCCCATCGCCCGTTTCGCCGGTAGACGAAGATGACGTGATCGAGCTCGTCGATGGACTCGAACGACATGACGAGCGGCGGCCATCCATGCTGCTCGAGAATGACGGCCGCCGTCAGCGCTGCCTCGAGGCAGTGAGCCGAGTTGTGTTGCAGCACGCCGCGAAAGGTGCGCTGCGTCGCGCCCTCCGGTGGCGGCTCGGTGTTGTAGGGAAGCGCGTTGAGGAAACGCTGCACCTGACGCGGCGTGCGCAGGCGCGCGATGATCCGGCGTTCGCGCGCGGTGAAGGCCGACAACGGTGGCCGTACGGCGCCGATCGGAGGTGTGCCCCCGGCACTCAACTGGCGTGTCTCAACGCGTCGGTCAGCTCCGGGACAGTCCAGTCGTTGCCGGTGAACACCGTCCGCAACGTGCCGTCCGACCCGATCACCGCAGTGCGCAGGTTGTGGGTCACGCTCTCGGCACTCGTGCCTTCGCGAACGACCGACACCCCCAACTGCGAGGCGAACGCGTTGATCGCCTCCGGTTCGCCGGTCGCGTAGTGCCAGATCCGCGGGTCGGTCCCGATCTCCTTCGCCCGCCCTGCCAGAATCGTTGGCGTATCGAACGCGGGATCGAAGCTGATAGACAAGAGCGCCGCGCGATCGCGCAGTTGCGCGTCCTTGAGGATTTCGGCCTGGACCGACTTGAACTGCCGATCCATTTTCGGGCAGAAGTCCGGGTATGGACAGCGTGTGTATATGAACGTGACGGCGACGACTTTTCCGCGCCAATCACTCAGCGCGCGAGCCGCGCCGGTCTCGTCGATCAACTTCACATCGGGCACTTTCTGCCCCGGCTCGAGGATGTGCGCGAAAGTGGGTGCCGGCGCCGCCAACGCTTCGTGTCCGGTTCGCTCCAGCGACGACAGGTACCCGGTCGCGTCCTTGACAACGAGCGTGGCTGTCACGAGGTCTCCGGGTTCCACGCCGTTCAGCATTTTCGGGTTCGAAACCTTGAACGGCATCGTCATCCCCGGCATGAAGCCCTGGATGTCCCCGTGCTTGATCGTGACTTCCTGCCGGTCACGGTCTACCGCCAGAACCTGGCCCCGCAACTCATAGTGCGAGGACCGCACACAACCGCAAAGGAAAGTAGAGACAATAACGACCAGCGTAAGAAAGGTACGCACGATTGTCACTCTAGCTCGGCATTCCGCGGGCGTAAAGCCCACATGGATGAGGTGTACGGCCGACCGGGCCGCGGCATGCATTCTGCTATACTCGCCGCCGAATGGGAGCCCGCCCCTTGTCTGCGCAGCTCGAGAGCCGCTGTTTGCAACAATCCGCGAGCGCTTTCGACAAGAGTGGTCCAGGGCGCGCGGACCGCTATTGTCAAAACAGTCGCGCGTCATCTTTGTAGTGCAGCCGCCGGCGTAACACCTACGCTTCGGCGCGTCGCCGAGTTTCGGCCGAGGCTGGCCAGGCTGCCTAGGGCAGGAGTAAGTGACAGATGGGCAGGAGACTCTACGTCGGGAACCTTCCGTACTCCGCAACTGAAGATCAGCTCACCGAACTCTTCAGTCGCGCGGGCAAAGTGGAAAGCGTCCGCGTCATGCGCGACATGGCGACCGGCCGCGCGCGGGGCTTCGCCTTCGTCGAGATGGGAACGGACGAGGAAGCGCAGAAAGCGATCAGCGAGTTCCACGAACAGCAGATGGAAGGGCGGGCACTGGTCGTGAACGAGGCGCGTCCCAAGCCGGAAGGCGGATTTGGCGGGGGCGGCCGAGGCGGCGGTGGCGGATATCGCGGTGGTGGTTCAGGCGGCGGCGGTGGTCGCAACTTCGACGACGGCGACTTTAGCGGCGGCCGTCGAAAAGAACCGCGCTGGTAGGGAAAGGGAAGGCACAAGGGAATAGATCATGTGGGGTCGGCACGCTGTGCCGGCCCCTTTTCTTTTTCCCGTCGCTCTATTCATCCACGACCCAACCGTCGCGAAGGTTCACGACACGGCTTCCATAGGCAGCGTTGGCTTCCGAGTGCGTCACCTGGATGATCGTCGTGCCGGCTTCGTTGAGGCGCTTGAACAACTCCATGATCTCTTTGCCCTGGCTCGAATGCAGGTTGCCGGTGGGCTCGTCGGCCAGAATGACCTTCGGGCTCGAGATCACGGCGCGCGCGACGGCGACCAGTTGCTGCTGCCCGCCGGAGAGCTGGTTAGGGTAGAGATCTTTCTTGCCGACAATGGCGAACTTGTCGAGGATGTCGCACACCATGCTCTCCCGCTCGGATTTCTTGATATCGCGATAGGAGAGCGGGATGTCGAGATTTTCGTACACGGTCAAGTGGTCGAGCAGGTGGTAGCTCTGAAAGACGAAGCCGATGTGCTGCTTGTGCAGCTTCGCACGATCTTTGGCGCTCAGTTTGTGCACGGGTTGATCGAGAAAATAGTATTCGCCGGTCCACGCGCTGTCGTGCATGCCCACGATATGCAGCAGTGTCGATTTGCCGGCACCCGACGGTCCCATGATGGAGATGAACTCGCCCTCTTTGACATCGAGGTTGATCCGTCGCAGCACGTAGGTGCGGCTCGTGCCATGCGCATACGACTTCTCAATATTGCGGATCGCGATCAACGCGTTCGGCGCCAGCGCCTCGGTGGTGGCGGTGGATACCGGTTGAGGCGTTTTGGAGAAAAAAGCCATGGGCTCTCGGACCTTTCTGTGATTTTCGCGACTCGACCGTTAGACGGGCCTTTCTGGCGATCGGTTTCTCATTATAGTGCCCGCTCGAGCTTCCACTGCCGCTTCGCCAATGCCGTGCCGGGTGCACGGCCGACGAATTCCACGCAAATGATAAGGAAAATGTTGCCACAACCTGCCCGGTCTCCCGCTTGGCTGTCCAGTGGCGGACAAGTCGATCCCATGCGAGAACGGTCACCCGGGGCAGTCAAATAGATGTCGTTGACCTTTGGGCCGGTCGATAACCAAATTGGTACTGAGGCTCCGACCGTGCCAGGAGTTCGGCCGTTCCGGAAGCTGGAATGGCCAGCCGGTCGTCCAAACTGAGCGCGATGAGTCTTTTCTGCGTTCTTCTGCTCACGGCAGCGGCCGCACTTCCGCAGGAGCCGCAAACGCCGGCCCCGACGGCCGCGCCCGCGGTGGCGCAGAAACCGTCCGATTCCTCAGCCGGTGACCAACCGGCAGGCGCCCTTCCGGTTTCAATCGATCGCATCCGCGACAAGCTCTCGAGTCCTCCTGCGATCAAAGTCGAGCAGCAGCCGTTTGTCTTCCGGGTAGAGGTCCTGGGACGGAAGCTGTCGATTGAAGACATTCTTGGGCCCGATTATCTCAAGGGGCCCATGCCGGCCGTCGCCGGCGGCATGACGCATCAGGAATTCCTCGACCTGGTCACACCGAAAGATGTACAGGGTTACGCCGCGTTCAGCAATGGCCAGGCGGCGACCGTGGCGGCCACGTCATTTGCCTTCCAGGCAGGAATCTGGGCGCTTCAGAAGGCGATGCACAAATTTGCCGAAGCGAAGCAGGAACGCGAGCGCGAAGCGGCGCGCAAAGAGGTGCAAGCGGCGCTCGAGGACCTCGAGAAAGCGCGCATCAAGGCTGGCCTGCCACCGAAATAGACTGACGCTGAAAATGCTGAATGTCGAATGCTGAATGCTGAATGCCCGCGAAATAGAACTCACGCTGAAAACTCTGAGTGCTGATTTCCGAATGCTGATTTCCGAATGCTGATTTCTGAATGCTGATTTCTGAATGCTGATTGAAAGAAGACGCCGGACGCGAAGCGTTCCGGCAATTCAGCATTCAGCATTCAACATTCAGCACTTTCAGCGTTAGTCACTTACTGTCTCTTCTTCAGGAACGTCTCGATCTCCTCAACCGTTCGCGGAACCGTTTTCGACAGCCGCTCGAGTCCGGCCGGCGTGAGCAGGTACGAATCCTCGATCCGGACACCGATGTTTTTGTACTTCATCACCAGTGGGCGAACCTTCTCAATGAAGGCGGCGTTCTCCGGCGTTTTCGGCAGATCGTTCAGCGCCGCTTCGCGAATGTAGATGCCGGGTTCGATCGTGAACGCCATGCCCGCGTCGAGCGGCCGCCGCGGCACGCCGACATCGTGCACATCCATGCCGATCCAGTGGGTGACGCCGTGGGTTGCCCAGATCTTGAACTGCATCCCCTTTGGATCGGTGACCAGGCCAAGCCGGACCAACCCCGCCCGCAGCACGTCGTCGCAGGCCGCTTGAATGTCGCGCGGCTGGCCGCCCGCTTTGGCGGCCTGTTCACCGGCCTGCTGTGCAGCGTAGACGATGTCGTAGATGTCGCGTTGTTCCCGGGAGAACTTGCCATCGACGGGATAAGTTCGCGTGATGTCGCCGGTGAGCCCCTGATAATTCGCGGCCGCATCGACGAGGAGCAGATCACCCGGTTCGATCCGCCGGCTGGATTTCTCGTAGTGAAGGATGGTCGCGTTCGGTCCGCTGCCGACAATCGATGGATAGCCCCAGCTCATCGCACCATTCTGCAAATACACCGCTTCGATTGCGGCCTCGACTTCGTACTCGAACCTGCCCTCGCGCGCCGCGAGCATGCCGGCTCGGTGCGCATCGCTCGAGATCTCGACGCTGCGGCGAAGGACCGTCTGTTCGTACGGGGTTTTGATTTGCCGCAGCTCGGCGAGGACCGGTGCGGCATCCAGCACGGTGAAACCAAAGAATCGGTCGCGCAGCCGCGTCGCGAATTGCGTTGCGGCACCTGGCGGCTGCGACAGATCGGTGACCGGATCCAGGAGCAGCGCCAGCTTCGCGCGGCCTTCGGTGAGCGCCTGAAAGAACCGCTCGTATTCGGTTGGCGACCCGCTCGCTGCGCGCTTCGAGAATACGGCTGCGATAAACGGCTCGAACTGATTCGCCGTCATCACCGTCTGGATGCCGCTGGCAGACGAGGCCTCCTCGGGCGTCAGGCTATGGCCGTTCCAATGCTCGCGGCGCGCGTCCGCCTCGCGAACGAAGAGGATTTCCTTACGCGTCTCGTTACCCGGCATCAGCACCAGGATGGTGTCTTCCTGATCGATCCCGGTCAGGTAGAGAAGGTTGCTGTCCTGCCGGTATTCGTAGTTGACGTCGTTCGAATACACCCGCGGCGGGGCACTCCAGAAAATTGCGAGCGCATCAGGTCCGAGCCGCTCCATGGCTCGGGCGCGGCGCGCTTTCAGGTCCTCCTGCAATTCGCCCGCCCGTGCCGTGATTGCCGGCAGCGCGACCGCGAGCAGAGACAGGACAGCGGTTCGCAGCCAGACGCGCCGCAAGCCCGCAGACGCACGGATCCCGCGTAATTCGTTCGATAAGAAAGACATGGTAGGCGGCGATCTTACCAAATATTCCCCGTTCACCGCCGTCGCGACGACGTTCGCCGGAAACAGCGGGAAACGGTTTCGCGATCGCCGTATCCTCGGAATGTCGGCAGCACTGAGAGGACGCATGGCCACTACCGGTGAGACGCGCCGCCCTGAGACCGGGGCGATTCTGGTGGGGCTGGTGATCATGTTCGCCGGTCTGTCGATGCTGATCGACCGCATCGGAACCTGGAACCTCCACCTCGCCGGGCGGTTCTGGCCATTTGTGCTGATTGCGTTCGGAGGCGCGCGGTTGCTGGCCTCGTCCGCGGGTGAGGACGGCCGCCGGCCGTCGACGTGGAGCGGCGTCTGGTTCATCTATCTCGGCCTGTGGTTTTTCATCAACGAGTTTCACGTCATGGGCTTCTGGTATACATCGTCGTGGCCGCTGTTGATCGTCGGAGTCGGGATCGGCATGATCTGGCGCGCGATTGAGAATCCGAGACGCCGTGTGTCTGAGCACATCGAGGACGGCCGATGATCGACATGCCGGAACGTACCCGATCGATCGCACCCCAGCTCGTGATGGGACTGTTGATCATCGTCACCGGCCTGCTGTTCACGCTCGAGAACCTCGGTTTCATCGACGCCCACGACTACTTGCGTTTCTGGCCGGCAGGACTCGTCGCCATCGGTCTCGTGAAACTCTGGCAAGGCTGCGCCAGCGGCACGCTTTCCGGGTCCATTTTCGTGTTCGCGGGAGTCTGGCTGCTGCTCGAGGCGATGGGAATCGTGACGATCAGCCTGTGGAATCTGTGGCCGATGCTGTTCGTTCTCGTCGGCGGGTCGATGGTGTGGCGCGGCCTGTATGGACGCCGAACTGGCAGCAATCCGATCGACAGCCACTCGACGGTCAGCGCGATGGCGGTGCTGGCAGGTGTCAATCGCCGCAGCAACTCGACGACGTTTCGCGGCGGAGATTTAACCGCGGTCATGGGCGGATGTCAGATCGATTTGCGCCAGGCGGCGATCGAAGGCGAAGCCGTGATCGATGTGTTCGCCATGTGGGGCGGAATCGAGCTCAGGGTCCCGGAAAACTGGAGCGTGTCCGGCCGCGTCACGCCCATTCTCGGCGGCTACGAGGACAAGACGCACCCGACTCCGGGCGCCAGCAACCAGCGGCTGCTCGTGCGCGGGTTCGTCATTATGGGCGGCGTAGAAATCAAGAACTGATGCCGAGCTGATGCATCCGATCCTGGCGCGTGCCAGTCGTCTCGCGTTGTATCTCGCGGTCTGGACGCTGATCGGGCTGCTGCTGGCCGCACTGCTGGCGGGCCCGGGCGGGCTTGATGCCGCCCGCGCGCTGGCAATCGCCATCCCACTCGCCCTGGCGTACGCGTTCTTCTGCCTGTCGGCGTGGTACGTGTCGCGCAGCAGCCCGCTTGCCCCAAGTGGCGCCCTCCGGCTGATCGCCACAGCGCTGACATCGTCAGTCATCTCGAGCGCCCTCTGGCTGGTCGTGGCGCGAGGGTGGCTCGAGCTGTTCGCGCGCGGCAGCGAACTGGCGTCAGCCAGCCTGTTCTCTGCGGTCCGGCCATTGATCTTCGGGTTCGGCATCCTCCTCTATCTGCTCTCGCTTGCGGTGAGCTACCTGCTCGCCGCGTTCGAACAATCGCGGGAGGCGGAGCGCCGTGGCCTGGAAGCGCAGGTGCACGCGCGCGAGGCGGAGCTGCGATCCCTGCGAAGCCAGATCGATCCGCACTTCCTGTTCAACAGCCTGCATTCGATCAGCGCCCTGACCACGGCCGATGCTCCGTCGGCGCGGCGCATGTGCGTGCTGCTCGGTGATTTTTTTCGCGACAGCCTGGCACTGGGTTCAAAGGATCGCATTACGATTGCCAGGGAGCTGCAGCTGGCCGAGCGCTTTCTGGAAATCGAACGGGTTCGATTTGGTCATCGCCTGCAGGTGGACGTGCGTGTGCCTGAGGACGGCGCGTGTCTTGTGCCGCCGCTGCTGTTGCAACCATTAGGGGAGAATGCGGTGACGCACGGCGTCGCGCACGTGGTTGACGGAGGGCTCGTCGCCATTCGAACGTCGGTTGCGGGCCCGACACTGAAAATCGTCGTCGAGAATCCCTGCGACGCCGATCGGCCGAGGCGGACGGGCACCGGAGTTGGTCTGACCAACGTTCGTGGGCGGCTGGCGGCCGTGTATGGCGATCGCGCGCGAATCTCGGCCGCTGAGAGCGATGGTGTGTGGCGGGTCGAGGTGGCGCTGCCGGTGGAGGTCGTCGAGCCAGGCTCCGAGTCGATTCCGCGACAGAAAGGGCGCGGATGAGCCCTGCCGATTCGCTTCGCGTCGTGGTCGTCGATGATGAGCCGCTCGCCCGGGCGGTCGTGCGCGAATATGTCGGTGCGCATCCGGGCGTGGAGATTGTGGCCGAGTGCGGGAACGGGTTTGAAGCGGTCAAGGCGGTGTCGGAACTGTCGCCCGATCTGATGTTTCTCGACGTCCAGATGCCAAAGCTGAGCGGATTCGAGGTCGTCGAGCTCATCGGCCGCTCGGTCCCGGTGATCTTCACGACCGCCTACGATGAGTACGCGCTGAGCGCCTTCGAGGTGCACGCGATCGACTACCTGCTCAAACCGTTCAGCGCCGAACGGTTTGCCGAAGCGCTGACTCGGGCGCGTGAGCGGTTGGCGGCCCGCGAGGCGCTGCCGGTTGAGGCACTCGTCTCGGAGGAAAGGGCCAAGCACGCGCCGCTCGAGCGTGTGCTGATTCGCGATGGATCCAAGGTGCACGTGCTGCCGGTCGACAAGATCGACTATGTCGAAGCCCAGGACGACTACGTCTCGTTCACTTCGGAAGGAAAGTCGTACCTGAAAGACCAGACGCTGGCCGCGGTCGAAGCGCTGCTCGATCCGTCGCGCTTCGTGCGCATTCATCGCTCGTATCTGCTGAACATCGAACGCATTGCACGGGTGGAGCTGTACGCGAAAGACAGCCGAATCGCGATCCTTCGCGATGCGACCAAGCTGCCGGTCAGCCGCGCCGGCTATGCGCGGCTGGCGAAGCTGCTGTAGCCTTAATCGCGGTTCGCGGTTCGCGGTTCGCGGTTCGCGGTTCGCTAGTTATTGACATGTAGCTTCCGCCTTTAGACGGAAGATCCGGTTAGGTGATTGACATGTAGCTTCCGCCTTTAGGCGGAAGATCCGGTTGAGTTTTTGACATGTAGCTTCCGCCTTCAGGCGGAAGATCCGGTTCGACGGAAGACCAACCTTCAGCCTCTCGAGGGGTGTTCATGCGTAATATGTCGGAGTACTTCCTGGCGATTGGTGTGTTGAATCTCGCGCTCGGTGCGTTTGCGCTCGCGCAGACGGCCCCGCCATCTTCTCTCGACTG
>JBPYFA010000020.1:0-10108 GCA_051986585.1 Vicinamibacterales bacterium
TACCTGTTCTAATGGCTGTATGACTCCGGCATCGTTCGATGCGCAACGATGCCGGGGTCAGTTACCAGTTACCAGTTGCCAGTTGCCAGTTGCCAGTTGCCAGTGCCCAGAGGAAAAACTCACTGGAAACTGGCGACTGGAAACTTCTATCGAAATCTCTTTTGCAGCTTTTCCAGTTCTGCGCTTCCCGGGCAGAGATCTTCGTAGGGGACCTGCACGAGTGGCGTGGCGATGGTGTTCAACTGCTCGTGCATGGCGGTTGAATCAGGTGAGAGGTAGAGCAAGCCGGTCGCAATTTCGCCGGCCTTCTGACGTTCGCGGATGTAGGAATAGGTCGTATCGCGGTCGGTCGGGTCGAAGTCCTCGTCAATCTTTCGGAGCCGGACCCAGCTGCCGTCGTGCAGCATCACCGTGCGCACGGCGCCGGGGTCGTACTCGGTCGTAATCGCGGCGGCCGGCGCCACGAAGTCGGCGTGAACCACTTCGACGTTCTTCTCGCGCGTGTAGGCGTAGCTCTTGGTCGAACCCTCGTGATCGTTGAACGTCACGCACGGGGAAATCACATCGATGAAGGCAAAGCCCTTGTGCTTGAGGCCCGCTTTCAGCATCGGCACGAGCTGGGCCTTGTCGCCCGAAAATCCCCGCGCGACAAACGTGGCACCGAGCGTGAGCGCGAGGAGACACCCGTCAATCGCGTCCATGGTGTTCTCCTCTCCCTTTTTGCTGAGGGAGCCGGGATCGGCCGACGCGGAGAACTGGCCTTTCGTCAATCCATAGACGCCGTTGTTTTCGAGGATGTAGAGCACGTTCACGTTGCGCCGGATCGCGTGGCAGAGCTGGCCGAGTCCGATCGACAGCGAGTCGCCGTCGCCGGAGATGCCGATGTACATGATCTCGCGGTTGGCCGCGTTGGCTCCGGCGACCAGCGCCGGCATGCGGCCGTGCACCCCGTTGAACCCGTGCGCCTCGCGGAGGAAATACGCCGGCGTCTTCGACGAGCAGCCGATGCCGGAGAGCTTGGCGACCTTGTGCGGCTCGATCGACAGGTCCCAGAACGCCTGGATGATGGCGGCCGTGATCGAATCGTGCCCGCAGCCGGCGCAGAGCGTCGTAATAGCTCCCTCATAGTCGCGCCGCGTCAGACCGACCGCGTTCCGCTGCAGGGCCGGGTGATGAACCTTGGGTTTCGCGATGTAGGTCATGCCGCTTTCTCCAGCTTCGCTTTCACGCCGGTGATGACGTGATGCGCGCTCATCGGAAACCCGCCGTAGTAGCGCACCGATTCGAGTTTCTCGAGCGCAACACCGGTCTCGAGCGTCAGCAGGCTGCGCAGCTGCGCGTCGCGATTCTGCTCGACCACGAAGTTCACCTCGTGCGACTCGAGGAAGGCACGGACCTCGTCCCCGAACGGGAACCCGCGGACGCGCATTAAGTCGATCGCGAACCCCTCGGCCGCGAGCAGATCGAGCGCTTCGACGCACGCGGAATGGCATCCGCCGACGGTCAGGAGGCCAAGCCGCGCCCCGGCCGCTGTCTTGACGATCGGCGCGGGCACCGCGCGCGCCGCATGCTGAATCTTCCGGTCGATCCGGTCGAGCACATCGACGTACTCATCGGCATCCTCGGTATAGATGCCGAAGCGGTTGTGACCGGAGCCGCGCGTGAAGTACGAGCCTTTCGGGTGAACTCCCGGCAGCGTGCGATACGGGATGCCGTCGCCATCGACATCCAGATACCGGTGGAACGTCTTCACGTCCTCGAGCTCTTTGGCCGACAGCACTTTGCCGCGATCGGGACGGTAACTATCGTCCCAGGTGAGCTTCGGAATCATCCAGTCGTTCATACCGATATCGAGGTCGCTGAGCACGAAGACCGGCGTCTGGAATCGTTCGGCGAGATCGAAAGCTGCCACCGCGAACTCGAACGCCTCTCGCGGATCGCTCGGATACAAGCAGATATGCCGCGTGTCCCCGTGCGACGCGTAGGCGCACAACATCAGATCACCTTGCTGCGTCCTCGTCGGCATGCCGGTCGATGGCCCGGTCCGCTGCACGTCGAAGATCACGGCTGGTACTTCGGCGTAATAGGCCAGGCCGATGAACTCGGTCATCAGCGAGATCCCCGGGCCTGCCGTCGGCGTAAACGCGCGCGCGCCTGCCCACGATGCGCCGATCACCATGCCGACGGCCGCCAGTTCGTCTTCCGCCTGGAGAATCGCGAACCGATTCTGATTCGTCTCCGGCTCGCGACGGTATTTCTGGCAGAACCCCTTGAACGCCTCCATCAGCGAGGTGGCCGGCGTGATCGGATACCACGCACCGACGGTTGCGCCCGCATACAGGCAGCCGAGCGCGGCCGCCGTGTTGCCGTCGATCAGGATCGAGCCCCTGGTCTTATCCATCGCCTCGAGGCGTATCGGCAACGGGCACGTGAAGTTTTCCTTCGCGTAGTTGAAGCCGATGTCGATGGCCTTCTGATTGGAATCCATCAGCGCCGGCTTCCTCGAGAACTTCTCTTTCAGGAGCTCGCGAATGACCGACGTATCCATGTCGATCAGCGCGCTGAGCGCTCCTGCGTAGGCGATGTTCTTCATCAGGATGCGTTCGCGAACGCCGGCGAACTCCGCGTTGCACATCTCGGCGAGCGGGATCCCGAGATAGGTCACGTCCGGTCGGATCAGTCGTGGATCCAGCGGCCATGTGGAGTCATACAGCAGCCAGCCGCTGCTTCGCAGCTCGGTGATGTCTTTCTGATAGGTTGCCGGGTTCATGGCCACCATCAAGTCGAACTGCGGCGTCCTTGCGGTGTAGCCGTGGCGGTTGACGCGGATCTCGTACCACGTCGGCAGGCCCTGGATGTTCGACGGAAAGACGTTCTTGCCCGTCACCGGCACACCCATGCGGAAAATGGCCTGCATGATTAGGCCGTTGGCCGACGCCGAGCCCGTGCCGTTGGCGGTGGCGATTTTGAATGCGAAGTTGTTGACTCTGTCCATGAATAAGTAGTCGCCAGTTACCAGTTACCAGTTGCCAGTAGTTCCCAGTTTCCAGTTCCGAGAGAAAAACCTACTGGAAACCGGAAACCGGAGACTGGGAACTTCAGATATCACACCGCCGCAAGCGGAATCACTTTCCCCGCGCCCGTCGCCGCATACGGAACCTGCAGCACGAACTGCCGCATATCCCAGGCATAGGTCGGGCAACGCTCGGCGCACAGACCGCAATGCAGGCAGACATTCTCGTCCTTGATCATCACGCGGTGCGTCTGCTTGAGCGGCTCCGATACGTATATCGGCTGTTCCGTGTTGATCGCCGGTGCGTTGAACCGTTCACGGAGAGCCTGCTCATCGCCGTTCGGACTGATGGCCAGGCAATCGACCGGGCAGATATCGATGCAGGCGTCGCATTCGATGCACAGGGACGGGATGAAGTGCGTCTGCATGTCGCAGTTCAGACAGCGCTCCACTTCCGCCTGCGTCTGTTCCGCGGTAAAGCCCTTCTCCACTTCGGTCGTCATGCTGGCGAAGCGCACCGGCAGCTCGACATGTGCCATCTTCTGACGCTCAACCGCACTGTAGTTGTTGCTGTAGGCCCACTCGTGCAGCCCCATCTTGGTGCTGGTTAGCGTCATTCCCTGAGGCGGCCGTTCGTTGAGCGGAACCCCGTGACAGTAGTTGTGAATCGAGATTGCCGCCTGATGTCCGTGCTCGACCGCCCAGATGATGTTCGCCGGGCCGAAGGCGGCGTCGCCGCCGAAGAACACGCCCGGCCTCGTCGACATGAACGTCGTCTTGTCGACGACCGGCATGTCCCACTTGCCGAACTCGAGGCCGATGTTCCGTTCGATCCACGGAAACGCATTGTCCTGGCCGACCGCGAGCACGACGGAGTCGCACGGCAGAATCTCGCGCCCGATGACTTCCTGTTTCAGCCCCGACGCCGTTTCCGTCGACTTGAACCGGTCGAACTCCATCCCGGTCAGCTTGCCGTCCTCGATGATGAACCGCACCGGCTGAAGGTTCTCGACGATCTCGACACCTTCCTCTTCGGCATCTTCCAGTTCCCACGGCGAGGCCTTGAAGTACTTGCGCGTCTTTCTCGCGATCACCTTCACGTCGGTGGCGCCGAGTCGCTTCGACGATCGACAGCAGTCCATCGCCGTGTTGCCAACGCCGATGATCAGCACACGCTTACCGATCGAATCGACATGCCCGAAGTGAATCGCCTCGAGCCACTCGATGCCGATGAAGATCTGATCGGTATCGTGGCGCCCCGGGACGTCCAGTTCCTTTCCCTTCGGCGCACCGGTGCCGACGAAAACCGCGTCGTAGCCGCCGCTATCGAGCAGCGCTTTCAAGCTGTCGATCGGCGTGTTGTATTTGACCTCCACGCCCATGTCGACGATGTATGCGATTTCTTCGTCGAGGACCTGCTCTGGCAACCGGAAGGCGGGGATGTTGATGCGCATCAGCCCGCCGGGACGCGGCTGGCGCTCGAAAATCGTGCACTGGTAGCCAAGCGGCATCAGATCGTTGGCGACCGTCAGCGACGCGGGACCGGCACCGATGAGCGCGATCCTCTTGCCGTTCTTCTCGACCGGTGCGGTCGGCAGGAGATGCTTGACCTCGTCGCGGTGATCGGCAGCGACGCGTTTCAGTCTGCAGATCGCCACCGGCTTACCGTCCACACGCGTGCGGCGGCACGCCGGCTCGCACGGGCGGTCGCAGGTGCGGCCGAGGATTCCGGGGAAAACGTTGGACTCGCGATTGAGGAGATACGCCTCGGTGAACCGGTTCTGCGCGATCAGTCGGATGTATTCAGGAACGTTCGTGTGCGCGGGGCAGGCCCACTGGCAATCGACGACACGATGGTAGTAGTCCGGACTGCCGACGTTGGTTGGCTGCATCTCAAGACGACATTATAGGGCATGCCGCCCAAAGTGTTGAAGCAAAGAGTCTTAGGAATTGCGTGAATGGTGAGCGACCGTTCCGATCCTAATCAACCGCATTCACTGTCGAGCTGACACGGGCCCACGGCCATTCGTCGAAGATTCGAAGTTTCGAAGATTCGAAGTTTCGAAGATTCGAAGACATGAAGATCCAGCCGGATGGCTGGCCGGCGCCGGCGTTCGCCGGCGCCACGAGCCGCGCAAAGCGCCGCCGCCAGCCACACTCGCTTCAATTCAGCACGGTCCCCTTCGATTCTTCGATTCTTCGATTCTTGGCCGTTTACCGTCGGTGCGTGCAGCGTGACGGTCGCTGTCGTCGGAATCACTGCCGTCGCTGAATCAAGTCTTTCTGCGCCGCCGCCCAAGCCAGAACTCGATCGCGATAGGCCACAACGCGATCGGGATCCTGCGCAGCATGGTCGTCCGTCTCGCCGGGATCGCGACAAACATCGAACAGCCGGGACCGTTTCGAGTCGAGGTCGTAGAGATACTTCCAACACTGGTCCGCAAGACCGAGCCAGCCGATCGAGTAGTCCGTGTAGAACAGCGCCATCTGCGAGCGAGCTGGCAGCAACGAGGTGCCTTGATGACGCGCCTCTCGAGGCAGCCCGAGGAGATCCAGAACAGTCGGCGCGATGTCGATGACGCTGGCGATCCTGGAAAGGCGAATCGTGTGCTGAACCGCGCCAGGGGCCGCAATCACGAGCGGAATCCTCACGTTCTCTTCATGGATGAACAGCGTGTGCGCGAAGTTGCCTGGATGTTCGCCAAACGCTTCTCCATGATCCCCAAACACGACGAACAAGGTGTTCTCGAGCAGCTTCCGATGACGAAGCCCCTCGATGAGCGCGCCGAATGCGGCATCGCTCTCGTGGAGCGCGTTCATGTATCGCCAGAAGTCCGAGTCGCTTCTGAACGGGCCGGCAGCTGCGGTCACATACGGATTGTGCCCTGACGTCGGCAGGTAGGTGACGAAGAACGGCGCCGCCGCTCCGATCGAATCGATCCACGACAATACCCGCGCTACGGTCGACGCATCGTCAACACCGAAGCTGGAATCGACGCGTCCGCCGATTGCGCCGGCGTCTTCCATGATGTCGAAGCCTCGGCGTTCGATGACCGACGCCATTCCGAGATACATGAATCGCCCGGAATGAAAGAGCCCTGTCCGATAGCCGCTCCCCCGCAGCGCCGCTGATAACGACGCGCAAGGAACATCGGCGTAGATCTCAGGCGCCGTGTCGAACGCCGGATAACGCGAGCACAACGTGGCAAACAACCCTTTGATGCTTTCCGGATAAACCGAATACGCGCGCTCGACCACGATCGACTGACGCGCAAGCGCGGTCAGGTTCGGTGCGGGATCCGGCGTCGCTCCGTACAGGCCAAGATGCCGGGCGCCGGTTGACTCCAGCGCGACGAGCACAACGTTGCGGCCGCGCATTGCTCCCCTCAACGCCGTCAAATCGGCGCCGACAGCCGGGTACATTGGTGCGGTGCTTCCCTGCTCATCGGTGCCTTCAAACGGGCTCGACCGCCAGTCGTCGAATGCACCCTTCGCAGCCACGCGCGTCATACTCGTTGCCGCCAGCGCACCAAACGCGTTGCGGTGCAGACCACCTGTTTCTACGCGACGTGTTGCGTACGGACCAGCGATCACCAGGAGAAGGGCCGCTGCGACTGCGGTTCTGCTCAAACGTACCGAGCGGCTCTTCAAGAGCACGGGCAGAAGTATCGCGGCGACCAAAGGACTCGCCAGCGCCATCAGATTGCCGGCTGTAACGTAATGCCGGACCGCGTCGGCCAGCGGCCCCCGCGCGGCGCGATACATCGTCCAGGTAAGCGGCGTGGACAGCACGCGTGTCACCGGGACGTTGATCGCGATGTAGCACACGAAAACGGAGTACACGGCCCAGGCGAGTCGCGGCCGCTTGACTCGCACGTCAATCGCGACAAAGAGCAACGCAACCAGTACGTCCTGCCAGATATAGGCAACCGGTGACCAGGCCGAGAGCGGCAGAGAGCGCCCGGCAAGCGCGACGACACGTGCCGTCAACAGCACGCCGAAGAGGCACGCGCCTCTCAGCGCGTGACCAGGTTGAGCCGTTTCAGAAGTAGCCACGAAACACGCACGCCTCTGCCACGCACGTTCCAGAGCCAGTCGTGCACCAGCGCCGCCCGCGCCGGCGGGTTTCGGTAGATGTCGTCGCGATTGCCGAAGAACGACAACGGAATGACGACGACATCTCCGCCATCGTCCAACCGAGGGTCGAAGAAGTGTTCACGAAGCTGGACCGGCTCGCTGAGAAACGCCCGCGCGACATCGAGATGATCGCGGCTCGCGTCAACGATTACCAGGCTCGCCTGAGGACAAAGCTTGCGAAGAATCAGCGCCGTTCGCGGGTATAGCCCTCCCCCGACAATCATGATCCGATCGGCCGTGGGAAGACCTGGGAGCAGGGCGCGAAATGCACGCTCATGCGCACTGATTAAATAGCGTTGGATCAACCGCGATCTGAGCGCGATCCTTTCCATGAACTCGAGCAGTCCGATCGGCGTTCTTCGGTGTTCATCCGCGGCTCTTGCCCTCGGTTTCCGTCCGTGTTCATCCGCGGCCTCGAGCCAACGCAAAACCGGCGGCCAGCGGCTGCGTCGCGCCTCAGGCACGCTCTCGAGCGGCAGCCGCGTCCAGTGCACTCCAGGCCGCCTGTGGTGCTCGACGTGATAACCGTCGTTGAAGAACAACAGGTTATAGAGCCAGCCGTAGTGGCTCGTCGTACCGCCGGCGTGCTCGAAATGGCCCTGCAGCCAGCAAAGAAGGAGACCGCCCAGGTAACCGGGGACGTAGACCATCGCAAAAAACTGCGGTGAAGCCTCGGCGGCGATCGTCCACAGGACGAGCACGACGCCGCATTGAGTCAAGCCTTGCAGCGTGACGGGGACCGGGCGAGCATCGCCACGATGGTGTCGCAGATGCCGCCCGCGCCACAGCTCCTGTGGGAATCCCATCAAGGCGCTGAGGTAGATCGCATAGATCGAGTTCAGCGATCGGGATCGGAAAAACGGAGTATGGATGAAATTGTGCGCGATCGTGTTGGCGGTCCACCACAAGCCGATGGCAATCAGCGGCATCGAAGGCGCGGCGATGAGCAGGCCGGCATAGAGCAGCGACAGCAGGATCAGCACGGCATCCTGGTTCGAGTAACGCAGGATGCCATGCATGCGCGCGGTAAGCATGGCGAACATGACGAACCTTCGTCGACCGCCCCGCTAGCGCTGTTTCACCGCCGTCTTCAGAGCGTCGATCACTTTCATCGTGTCCGACCCACGATCGACTCCGTTGTCGACGAGAACGACACCCATCTCGATGGGATACGGATCGGGCGAGGCAGCCTTTTCGTCTGCTTTTCGGATGCGCCCGGTAGGCTTGTACCGCATTCCGAATCCCGCCGCGGTGTTCTTGCCGGCGATCGATTTCAAATCCGACCATTCCTTCCGGCAGGTCGACTCCTGGCCGGACGGGCAGCTGTAATAAAGGTAGCCGCGCTGTGGCGTGCCGTACGTCGATCCTCGGCCTTCGGCGAGCGCAAACGCGCCCCAGATCTGAACGCGCTGCGGCGCCGTCTCATTTGGCTCCATCACGACCTTTTCGACAACGCCGTAGACGCCGACCATGTCGCTCGCCTGGAGAACGACCGTCAGCGCGAGGGATGCGGTTACTGCGATCAACCCGACAGTACGTCTCATCATGTGACACTCGCCTTTCTGCGATTGCACCGCCCAATCGCCCACGTTGAGTCGGACGATTGGGGCGCGCGGCGTTTTGGAATTCGTCGCCGCGCGCCGTCACAAGGCAAGGACGCGCCGTCCGCCGATCTGTTAACCGCCAGCTACTTCAGCTGGACGGGATGGGCATCCTTGCATGTCGACTCGGACGAACAGATCTTGATTTGGTTGAGATTCTCCTTTGTGATGTCGCAGTCAAGATCCTTCACGTGCGTGATGTAGCCGCCGTCGCCCTGCTGACCGTGCCGAAGACGTTGATCGGATTCCTTCGCGAGATCTTGCTTGGATACCCTGGTCTTGTCTCGGTTGCCATTCAGCTTGAACATCGGATTGAAGTTCGACTCACTGTACTCAATCTTCACAGGGGTGCCCTGCTTTGGTGCGGGTTGCGCCGGAGTCCCGACTGCCGGGCAAAATGTGCCGTCGTTGTAGATGACCAGTACCCACAGATCGCCGTGGTGCGTCTTGCCGGTTGTCTCCTGGCTCCACTCGCCCTGGTCCTCGCTCCACTTTCCGGTATTGTCGGTGGTGTCGACGGTCATCGATCCGTTCTTCACGATAATCGGGCCTTCATCATCCGCTTTGATCTTCGACCTGCTGCAAGCGAACGCGGTGATTGCCAGGGCAACGGCGACGAAAACAACTTTCCGCATCAATCCTCCAATCCCGATACTTTGCGCAATTCGACCAGATCGGGCCGCTGCTCGTAGCGGACAGCGGCCGCTCCCCACGCCGCACGGATTCGGGCACGTGATTCGGTAGCCACCATGAGCAGGGCCCTTTGCTGTTGCTCATCGCCTCGCGCGCGTGCCGCGGCGGCGGCGACCGCTGCGGTTCGCCAGGCAAGCTCGTCGTTCCCGATTTTCCTGGCCTGCTCGACACCCTTGCTGGCGAACGCGATTGCGGATGCCGCGTCTTTTCGCGTCAACGCGGTCGCGGCAGACCAGTAGGCGAGTTCTCTCTCGGTCGGCGGGTCGCTCGACTCGTTAGGCTCGTGGGGCGTGTCCGCCCGAGCCTGTTTCGCCTGGACGAATCGTTCGAGCGCCACAGCAAGAGTCGTCGGACTGGCCGACGAAGACGCCCGAGCGGCGGCGAGCAACGCACCGGCCTGATCAAGCTGGTTCGTCAGCGTGGCAGATAGCGCGCGCAGGTATGCGACGCGGCGCGCGCGGCTCACGTATGAGTCGATCTTCTTTGCGATACCCGCGTCGACCTCGTTCATCGCTGCTGACGCGTCCTCGAATCTGCCAAGACGAATCAGGAGCTCGGCGCGATTGGTCAAGTCATACGGCAGCAACAGCGTGTCGCCGATACGGCGATGGATCGCTTCGGCGCGTTCGCGAAATGAGAGCGCCTCGACCAGCGAGCCGCGGAC
>JBPYFA010000021.1:0-7815 GCA_051986585.1 Vicinamibacterales bacterium
TGTGATGGACTATCTCAGGCCCGACGGCAAATCGCAGGTCACGGTCGAATACGACGGCGACCGTCCGGTTCGCGTCGACACCGTCGTGGTCTCGACCCAGCACAGCGACTCGGTGACCAACGAGAAGCTGCGCGAAGACATCACCGAGACGATTATCAAGCGCGTGATTCCCGAGAACATGCGCGACAGCAAGACCCGCTTCCTGATCAATCCCACCGGTCGATTCGTCGTCGGCGGTCCGCACGGCGACGCCGGCGTGACCGGCCGCAAGATCATCGTCGACACCTACGGCGGCGCTGCGCCCCACGGCGGCGGCGCGTTCTCGGGCAAGGATCCCACCAAGGTCGATCGCTCAGCCTGCTACATGGCCCGCTACGTGGCCAAGAACGTCGTGGCGGCGGAGCTCGCGAGCCGCTGCATGGTGCAGCTCGCGTATGCGATCGGCGTCGCGGAGCCCGTCTCGGTACTGATTGATACTTTCGACACCGGCGTCATCGACGATGACAGGATCAGCGAGATTGTTCGCGGGCATTTCAAGCTGACGCCGAAGGGGATCATCGAGGCGCTCGATTTGCGGCGGCCGATCTACAAGAAGACCGCTGCCTTCGGCCATTTTGGCCGGACCGAGCCGGAGTTCACCTGGGAGCGCACCGACAAGGCCGCAGCGCTCAAGGCGGACGCGGGAATGAAGAGCGCGGTCGGAGTCAAAGCCTAGGATTTGGGTGCCACGGGTGCGTTGGGTGCCCGGGGTGCCACGGGTCCGCGGGAGTGCCAGGAATGCCATGTGCGCCAGGGTGCTCGGCTGACTCGGTTGGCTAAATGAAACGAGCAGGAATACTGACGGCGGCCATCGTGGTCGCCGTCATTTTTTTTCTGCTCGTGAGGCTCCCGCCACAGCCCATCCGCGTGACGGCGACCATCGATCCCGATTTGCAGCGTCGCACCGTAGCCGGGGCGTATCACATTCACTCGACTCGATCGGACGGCGCGGCGGACAAGGACGCTATCGCCGCCGCGGCGGCACGCGCCGGACTTGCCTTTATCATCCTCACCGACCACGGTGACGGCACACGTCCTCCGGATCGTCCCGAGTATCTCCACGGCGTGTTGTGCATCGACGCAGTCGAGATCAGCACCACCGGCGGACATTACGTCGCCCTCGACATGCCGCCGTCGCCCTACCCGCTCGGCGGAGAGCCTTCGGCGGTTGTCGAGGACGTCAAGCGGCTTGGAGGCTTCGGCGTTGTCGCCCACCCCGATTCGCCGAAACCCGAGCTGGCGTGGACCGATTGGGACGCTCCGTTTGACGCCATCGAATGGCTGAGTGCCGACAGCGAATGGCGCGACGAATCGCGCGCGCGATTGGCCATTGTGCTTTTCGATTACATGCTGCGACCGGCTCCCGCGCTTGCGTCGCTCCTCGATCGGCCGATTGCGACCCTGAAGCGGTGGGATCAGCTGGCGGAGCGCCGGCGAGTCGTGGCGCTGGCCGGGGCCGATGCCCACGGTGGAATTGGCCGCGGCATGGAAGAAGGAGGGAAGCGCCGTTCGGCACTCGGCACGATCCCGTCCTATGAAGCCAGTTTCCGGACGTTCACGACGAGAGCCGTGCTCGATGGCCCCCTGAACGGAGACGCAAACGCTGACGCGAAGGCGCTGATGTCGGCGATCAGGCAGGGACGTGTCTTCACCGTGATTGACGCCATCGCGGCGCCTGGCTTTTTCGGGGTGACGCCGCAGAAGGACGGCTATTCGGCAGTGGAGTATGCGGCCCCGCCGAACCGCGAGCTGCACATGGTGCAGCAGGGGCGCGATTCCCAACCGTTGCCGGAAGGGCAGGCCGGCCGCTATCGGTTCAGACCCGACGATCAATCCGGCAGCACTCGCTTCGAGATTCGCGTGCCTGGCTCACCCGGTACGCCTCCGGTGCCTTGGCTGGTCAGCAACTTCATCTGGTCCGCTACATCCGCGCCTGTGGCGCCGCTTCCGCCCCCGGCGGTCGGCGGAGAGAGTGTTCCCCTTGCCCCTGATGCAGCGTGGCATGTCGAGAAGGATCCCGATTCGGTTGCGACGATCTCGAACCAGGGCGGTGAAGTGCATCTGGAGTATGCGCTGGCCGCCGGTTCGCGTCGCAGCCAATTCGCGGCCGCGGTGACCGACTTTCGCGGACACACTCCTCCGTTCAGCGCGATCGCATTTTCCGTGCGTGCCGCGCGTCCGGGCCGCCTCTCGGTGCAGCTGCGTTTTCAGTCCAGCGGAGGAGCGCGGTGGGCGAGATCGGTATTCGTCGACGCCGAGCGGCGTGAAGTGACGATAGCGGTGGATCACATGAACCCCGCCGACTTTCAGCAGGCCCACCGACCCGATCCGTCAACCGCGAGCTCGCTTCTTTTTGTCGTCGATCTCACCAACGCAAGGCCAGGGGACTCAAACTCGGTCACCATCAGCGACCTGAAATTGGTGAAGTAGGGCCCTCCTACCTTCTACCTTTTCGCCTTTCCGGGTGCGATCTCCTGTAACGCCGCGATGAGATCGCTCGCCAGCAGGCCATGCCGGAAACCCTCGCGCAGCATCCGCTCCGCGATCTGCCGAGCCACGGTTTCGGGGCGGACGCGGCCATGCTCCTTTGGGCGTGCCGACACGAAGGTGCCAAGACCCCGTTTCACGTAGACGTCGCCGTCCTGCTCCAGCGTCCGGTAGGCGTGCTGGACGGTGTTGGCGTTGACCTTCAGTTCGCCGGCCAACTTCCGGACCGCCGGCAACGGGTCGTTGGTTTTGAGAATTCCAACGGAAACGCAGCGGCGGATTTCGTCGACGATTTGCTGGAACACGGGACGCGGATCCGACGCGTCGATGTCGACTAGCACGCTAGTATACTAGCATACTAGTGCACTAGGGGCGTAGGCGGGGATTCTTCGACCCAATCACGGCTCTCAAAAGGATCTACGTCTTTGTCGTGAGTAACAGGTAGACCGCCGACGCCGACACAATCACGTTCGGCGTCCATGCGGCGAGGACTGGAGGAAGGAGCCCGGCTTTGCCGACGGCGACGAACACGCTCATCACGAACCAGTAGGAGAGCGCGAGCACGATCCCGAGACCGATCCCGTACAAAGCGCCGCGTCGTCCGGTCGTGACCCCGAACGGGACGGCTAGCAGGGTCATCACAAACGTCACGAAGGGGAAGGCGAGCTTGCGCTGAAGATCCACTTCCACCGGCACGACGTTGGCTCCGGTTGCGGCGAGTTCGCGGGCCGACCGGCGCAGCTGTGCCGCCGTCATCAAGTCCGCATCGGTATCTTCCGTCTTGAAATATTCCGGTCCTTCGATCTGCAACGGTTCGCGGGTAAACGAGCGTCCTTTCGTTGCTTCTCCGGTGAAATCCTGGCTCCATCCGTTGACCGCCGTCCATCCTCGGCGGTACTCGGCACTGGCGGCGTAGGTTTGGGATGACAGCTTCCAGGCGCCCGGCGTGAGCCGGTACACATTCAGCGACGTCAGCACGTCGTGCCGAGGATCGAAATACCCGTAGTGATAGATGTTCCCATCGTGGCCAATCATCCAGCGCCGGTTCAACGGATTGAAGGTTTTCGGCGGGCGTCCGCGAATCTGGTCGTCGATCGCGGTGGCGCGTCGGTTCGCGCGCGCCATGATCTCCTGATCGAGGGCGAACAGGGCGCCGCTGAAGATCAGGGATAACAGCACGATTGGCAGCGCGACGCGATACAGGCTGATGCCGCAGGCCTTCATGACCGTCAGTTCGCTGGTGCGGGACAGCAGCCCGAAGGTGACGAGCACGCTCAAGAGCGCGGCAATCGGAATCACGAAGTAGACGAACTGCGGCGTCCGATAGACCAGCAGCGACATCACCATGCTGCCGTTTGCGGTCCCTTTGAACAGCTTGTCCGACGCATCGATGAAGGTGGAGATGTAAAACAGGCCGACGAGCGCGAGAAAGGCGAGGGCGACGACACGCATGTACAAGCGTCCGACGTATCGATCGAGGAGTCCGGGCGTCGGCAGGTTCAGCTTCGGGATCCGGACGACGACCTTGACCGGCCGTTTTCGGAGACGACCAGTCTTGGCCTCACTTAACGATCGAGAGCCGGCCGATGCCCCGGTCTGTTCCGCCGGCGTGCTGTTCCATCGGGCCGTCAGCTGCGGAACGACGACCGGAAACGTCAACGGCAGCTGCCGGCTGGCGAAGCGATCCCGCCAGATCAGCGCCACGATTCCAAAAATGCCGAGAAGAATATTCGGCCACCAGCGCGCCAGGTGCGCCAGCAGAAAACTCGCC
This sequence comes from Vicinamibacterales bacterium, assembly GCA_051986585.1. Lineage (GTDB taxonomy): Bacteria > Acidobacteriota > Vicinamibacteria > Vicinamibacterales > 2-12-FULL-66-21 > JALZOC01. The sequence goes on from JBPYFA010000021.1 coordinate 4,298, forward strand.
GAGTTGAGGCGGTGCGCATTCTCGATCGCGCGGTAATGCCCCTGCGTCTGCGCCTCGGCGAGATACATGACGATGTAGTAGGCGAAGATGACGGCCACACCGATCACAAAGCCACCCATCTTGCCGTCGCGGGCGACCGACAGCCCGAGCGCCAGCCCGATCACCGCGAAGACAAAGCACGCGAACGGGACCGAGAACTTCTGCTCGATTTGGATGATTTCCGGGTGGGGGGACAGCTGCGGGTGGCCGGTGAGCTTCGTCTGGATGTCGGCCTTGAGCTCCGAAATCGTCTTCTCAGTCAGTCCGCGCGGCAGTTCGGCTTTCTGAAACACCGTATCCGGATTCAGCGACATCGTCAGATCGCCAGGGAAGCGGTAGGTGCGCGTCTCCCCCGGTTTTTCCGTCGCGTACCGAGTGCCATCGGTCAGAATCAGGTCGACGCGGCGTTCCTGGCGGTTGAGGACCAAACGTCCCTTGGCTGAGAGAAAGAGCTCGCTCGTCTGCGGCTTGCTCGTGTTCGCGACCAGCATGTCCTTCCAACCGACGCCGTCGGTCGGTTCGTCGCGCGCGTACAGCACCCAGCCTGGAAAGTTTTCAAAGAAGACCCGCGGGTGGACGTCGTTTTCGACCTGCTTGGCGATGATTTCGAAGGTGATTTCCCGGAACGTCTGATTGGCGTCGGGAATCGCCTTGATCATCACGTACATGGTTGCGGCAGCCGCCACCGTCGCCATCAGGAGAACCGGCCGAAGCAGCCGATGCGGGCTGACGCCGCACGCCAGCAGGGCCACCGTTTCACGGTCGGCGGAGAGCCTTCCGAGACCGATCAAGAGCCCCGTCAACAAGGCCATCGGAATCGTCAGGCCGAGCGCCTGGGGAATCAAGGTCAAGACGATGCGACCGGCAACCTGCCAGGACACGCCCTTGGCGACCAGCATCTCGAGGTCCCGCATGACCGGAGGGATTTCCAGCAGGAACGTAAAAATGACGAGCGACAGCAGGAATGGCGGGATGGTTTCCCGGATGACGTAGCGGTCGATCCTTCTCAACATCGTGTGGCTACCAGCATTATCAAGAGTTCTGACGACCGGCGCAAAGGGGCAGCCGGCCCTAGGTCGCCGGCCTTAAACCGCCATCCACATCGCGTCCACAGGCCTGTTTTCCTCGCCAAATATGATGGGTCTGATAATGAGTGTTATGTTAACTAAGATGGCTGGAAAAGCGCTCGTTTTCGGTTTTGGGTTTTCGGTTATTGGTTTGGGTTATTGGTTTTGGTTCTTGGTTTGTTCTTGGTTGGTTGTTCTCTGTTCTCAGTTCTCAGTTCCCGGTTCCCAGTTTCCAGTTCCGGGCGTCCCAGTTTCCAGGTTCCGAGTTTTCAGTTCGCAGTTTCCAGTTTCTCGTTGGTTCGAGTTGCCAGGTTCCACTTGCCGGTTTCTCGGTTCTCGATTTCCGGCTTCCGTTCCAATTCGCAGCTCCAGATTTCCGGTACCCAGTTTCCGGTTCCGGTTTCATTTCTTAGTTCCTGGTTCCCGGTTTCTGAGGCGAATTGCGCTCTTGGCAGTTCCGTCGTTGTTTCCAATTCCCGGCGTCGCGTTCTCCGTCCGGAGCCTCATGGCCGTTGGTGCGATCGGAGTGATCTTCGCCTGGCGTGTATCGGTTCCGAGGCCAGCGTTGATGTTGCTGGGATCGCGTCAGTGCCGGAAGCTGGCAGCTGGTAACTGGCAACTGGCAGCTGACAGTTACGCCTGTGCTCTGAGTTCTTTGATGATTTCCTGTAGCGCCGCGATCACCTCGTCGCGGTCGACGCGGGATTTGGTGAATCGCAGCTGGAGCTTGAACGCCTTTGTGGGAGCCTTGTAGCTGAATACGTAGGCCTTTGGGCGGCCGGGTTTCGGCTTTGCGGTCTCTTTGCGGGCCTCTTCGCGAGTAATCCCGCCGTCGCGGCCGATTTTCTCAATCAGGGCGATCATTTTCTGCGGGTCGCCCTGCCTAACTATCTGTAATAACAGTGACTTGGAGTGAATGTCGGCCAGCCGACAAAGGTTTTTCACCTCGTCCGGCATGTTATTCAGCGATAGTGACTCGGTAATCGCGGTCCTCGACTTCCCCAGCCGCCTCGCCATGTCCTCATGTGTGTAGCCGCAACGTTCCGCAAGCGCGTGCAGCGCTTCGGATTCCTCGAACGGGGTGAGATCCTTCCGCTGGATGTTCTCAACCAGCGCAATCTCGATAATCTCGTTGTCGTCGACCTCGCGGATGACGATCGGGATCTCGCGCAAGCCGACTTGTACGGCTGCCTGATACCGCCGCTCGCCGGCGACGATCTGGAATCGGCTGCCGCGCTGCCGGACGATGATCGGTTCGATGATCCCTTTTTCGGCGATCGACGCCATCAGCTCGGAGAGGTCGCCCATGACCTGGCGCGGCTGATTGGGATTGGGATCGAGCTGGTCAATCGGGACGATACGTCCGATCGGCGATCCCGCTGAACTGGTCAGCGCCTCGACATAATGCTCGTCGTGCCGCATGCGCACGGTTTGCGGAAGACCACGTTTAGGCACGATCCATGACCTCCTCGCACAGCCGGTAATACTCGGCGGCGCCGGTCGATTCCGGAGCAAACGAAAAAATTGATTCCTTGTACGCCGGGCTCTCTTCGAGCCGGACGCTCTTGGTGATCACGGTCTTGAACACCTTCGTGCCAAAGACCTTATCGATCTGCGACCGAATGTCGCGAGCCAGCGCCGTGCGCTTGTCGTGCATGGTAATCACGACGCCAAGAATTCGCAGGTTCGGATTGGCCCGGGCCCGGACCTTTTCGATGGTCTCGAGCAGATCGTCGGTCCCTTCGAGCGCGAAATACGACGACTGGATCGGAATCAAGAGGTGAGTCGCCGCCACGAGCGCGTTAACGGTCAGCAGGCCCAGCGTCGGCGGACAATCGATGACGATGTTCGGATATTCGGGTCGAATCGGGTCGAGGCGATCCTTGAGGCGGAAATGGGCGTCGAGCTCCCCGACCAGCTTCGATTCAAGCTTCGCGAGGGCAATCCGCGACGGCGCGACCCAGAGGTTCGGCTGCGTCGATGGAACGATGACATCGTTGAACGTGCAGGATGCCTCGGCGATCGCGTCATACACGCTTCGCGTGATCGTCGAGGCGTCGATATACGACATCGTGCTGTTTGCCTGCGGGTCGAGATCGACGAGGAGGGTCTTGGCCCCACGGAGAGAAAGCGCCGCCGCCAGGTTGATTGCGGTCGTGGTCTTTCCCACGCCCCCTTTTTGATTGGCTATCGCAACGATCATCGCGTGAAAACGTGTGCACTCATGGGGGGTGTGCGGCCATTGTAGGAAGGGTGTGCGGGGGTGTCAATGAAAAGGGCACACGACCAATCGTATTTTCGCTGTTCGCTGTTCGCTGTTCGCTGTTCGCTGTTCGCGGTTCGCGGTTCGTGGTTCGTTAGTTCGTTGGTTCGTTGGTTCGGTGCGGCCTTCATTCGTGCGATCGCGCCCGA
>JBPYFA010000022.1:0-10672 GCA_051986585.1 Vicinamibacterales bacterium
AGGCTACGACGGGCGCGTACGTGGCCAGCCTGAAGTCAGCTTGGGAGACGCTGCTCTTACTGGCCAACGGCATCAAGCCGACGCGAGCCGGCAGCGGCAAGCGAGTGTCGAACCGGAAGGCGCTCGCGCAGATCGACCTCCACTGGCACGACCTCCGACACGAGGCGTTGTCACGGTTGGCCGACGATGGCGTTCCCGTTCACGAGCTGCAATTGCTCGCCGGGCACTCCAGCATCACGACGACCCAGCGCTACATGAACGCGCGTGCGAGCTCGCTGGCCGAGTCGATGCGGCAGGCCCGCGAACGACGCGTCAACCGCGTCGAGCACGCTGATGAAGCGACCGCTCAGATTGGGTGAAGGAATGCAGACCGAGCAGGGTTGGCACGCTACCGATTGTCAGCCAATTGTCAGCCGACGCTCGATCCGCGTTCGCCAGATTCACAAGCGTCCAAAAACGCTAAGAATTTTGGTCGGGGCGACTGGATTCGAACCAGCGACCCCCTGCGCCCAAGGCAGGTGCGCTACCAGGCTGCGCTACGCCCCGACAGAACTTTGATTATCTCATCCTTCGACTCGCGCCCAAAGTTTAACGGCCGCTCAGGACCGGTCCTTCGCCTCGACACTGAAGACCCGGACCTTCGGGTCAGCTCCCAAACCCACGCCCCTCAAGATCGGGTATTCGACTCGGGGCCACAGAAACCTGACACGACGGGCACCGAAACTCATCCAACTTCCAAACAAGGATACTGCTGAACTCGGATCGGATCATGCACCCGCGAGCCGCCGTTCGGCAAGAATGTTCGGCGAGAAGCAATTCAGATTTCGGATCTTCCGCAACGGGTTAGCGGCGCTCGCGCTCGGGCTCTCGATTCGCCAACCGCTGCGGCACAATCAATTACCGACGCACGTCGCGTTGAGTTCACACCCTCCCCCGACAACGATGCGGTCGATCAGGCGAGCGGGCTCGCGCTTGTAAACATTTACACACTGGATGTATTTCTTGCAGGCGACACGACGGTCCAGCAGACGGCGAATCTTGGCAAGCCCGCCGCTGACACCGACGGAATGATCCGCGTCGATTTCGTCGCGTTGCTCCCCAACCCACTCACCGCCGGCGTCACCTACGAGGCGGTCGTCAACGCGGTTGGACCAGGCGGCACAACCCCCAGCGCGCGTTCGAACACCTTTGCTTTCAGCGTGCCCAGCTTGCCGTGTCCGCCGACGGTGTCTCCAACGACCCAATCGTTCAGCGGCGCGGGCGGATCGGTGACGGCCACGATCACGGCCGCAGCGGGATGCGCGTGGACATCGGTGAGCAACGACTCGTGGATCACGGTAACGACGGGCGCAGCAGGAAGTGGATCAGGTAGCACGACGCTGAACGTCGCCGCGAATGCGGGGTCAACATCGCGAACCGGTTCCATCACGATTGGCACCACCACGTTCACGGTTACGCAGGCAGGAACGCCGTGTACGTTCACGTTGTCGCCGACGAGTCAGTCGTTTACGGCAGTGGGCGGCAGCATCACGGTCAACGTGACGACGACAGCCAGTTGCACGTGGTCGGCGACGAGCGGCGCCACGTGGGTCACGATCTCCAACGCCGCCAACCGGACCGGTTCGGGCAGTGTAGTAATTACCGCTGCCGCGAATACGACGACGCAGTCGAGGACCGCGACGCTGACGATCGCGGGCAAAAGCTTCTCGGTCACTGAACAAGCAGGAACCTGCACCTACACGGTTTCGCCGCAAACGGTAACGGTGTCGGCCGCCGGTGCGTCGGGCACGATCAATGTGACGACGTTGTCGACCTGTGCCTGGACGTCTTCGTCCGGCATCCCGTGGATTTCGTTGACGGCTGGACGTACTGGGTCCGGCAGCGTCTCTTACACCATTAGTGCGAATACTGGTACGACGACGCGATCTGGAACGGTGACGGTTGCGGGCGTCTCCGTCAGGTTCGATCAAGCCCCACTGACGGCGCCGACGGCACCCTCAAATCTGCGCATCGTCAAATAAACGGCGCGCGAACTCCGTCTTCTTCCGCCTAAAGGCGGAAGCCACAAGTTCCCGGGGCAACCTCCGCCTAAAGGCGGAACGCAACAAATCTTCTGGGGAACTTCCGCGTGACTGAGGGAGCCACAAATGTTCTCGGCGAACTTTCGCCTGAAGGCAGAAGCCACAAATGTTCTCGGGAAACTCCCGCCTGAAGGCGGAGGCTACAAATGTTCTCGGGGCACTTCCGCCTGAAGGCGGAAGCCACAAGTGTTCTCGGGGCAACTTCCGCCTGAAGGCGGAAGCCACAAATGCGCTCGGGGAACTTCCGCCTAAAGCCGGGAGCCACAAATGTTCTCGAGGCAACTTCCGCCTGAACGCGAAAGCCACAAATGTTGTCGGGGAACGCCAACCGAGAACAAACCACAAACCACAAACGACGAACCGAAACCAACAACCTAAAACCCAAAACCAAGAACAGGCTCATGGATCAACTACTCGTAACAGAGTTCCGAACCAACATCCGGTACAGCGTGCGGCGGTTGATGCCAAGCACACGCGCGGCTTCGGCCTTGTTGCCGCCGCGGCTCTCGAGCACGCGCCGGACGTAGGCGCGCTCGAGCGCCTCGAGGCTCACTGGCGCTTGCGCATGACCGGTGAGAAAAGTCTCGATCGCGTCGGGCCCCTTCGGAAAATCCAGGTCGTCAGGAAGAAGCGTGTCGTGATCGCACAGAGCGACGGCGCGTTCGATCAGGTTGGCGAGCTCGCGAACGTTGCCGGGCCACGAGTAAGCCAGCAGCCGCCGCATCGCGGCCGCCGAGACACCGACGATGGGACGGGATTGGCGATCGCCAAGCTGGCCCAACATGAGGTCGACGAGCGGCACGATGTCCTCTCGACGCTGGCGAAGCGGCGGCAACTCGATGCGAATCACATTCAACCGATAGTACAAGTCGGGCCGGAACTCTCCGTCTCGAAGCAGGTTCTCGAGCGGACGATTCGTCGCCGCGATCACGCGCGCGCGGACGGGCGTCTCCGAGGTCGAGCCAAGTGGACGCACGTGCCGGCTTTCGAGCGTATGAAGCAGCTTGGCTTGCACCTCGAGACTGAGCTCACCCACTTCGTCAAGGAACAACGTACCGTCGCCAGCGGCGACGAAAGCCCCGGCTCGATCCTCGCGCGCATCGGTGTAGGCGCCGCGCCGGACACCGAAGAGTTCGCTTTCGATCAGCGGGGCCGGCAGCGATGCGCAGTTCACGTGCTGGAAGGGCCGGTTGCGTCGCGAGCTGGTCTCGTGAATGAACTTCGCGAGCGATCCCTTCCCCGTTCCCGTCTCGCCGGTCAGCAGCACGATGGAGTCCAGATCCGCGACCCTGCGCGCGCGGAGAATGACGGACTTCATCTCAGGACTCTTGGCAATCAACGGCCCGCTGTCGGGAGCTGGGCCTCTGGCCCGCAGTCGGACGATCTCGCGCCGCATCTCGCGTTCGCGGAATGCCCGCTCGATGGCGAGCACGAGCGCTTCAATCTTGAACGGCTTGGCGATGAAGTCGCAGGCACCCGCACGGACGGCCGCGACGGCCAAATCGATGCTGCCGAAGGCCGTCATCAGCAGCACGAGCTGCGTTGGGCGACGCCCGAGAATCGCGGTCAATACATCCGTGCCGCTCATCCCCGGCATCCGGACGTCGGTGATGACCAGGTCGAACGCTTCGGCCTCGATGCGCGCGAGCGCGCTCTCGGGCGACGTGTGGGTCTCGACCAGGAATCCCCGCTCGAGCAGGCTCTCGCATAGAAAATCGACGACGCCCGGGTCGTCGTCGAGAACAAGCAGACGTTTTGCACGCATGATCAGGCCACCCTGCCGCCAGCCAGGGCCGCGGCCCCAACCACCGGGAAATGCACGGCGAAGCGGGTACCTCCACCTTCGCGGGGCGTCACCGTGATCGTCCCACTGTGGTCGTCGACGATGGACTTGACGATGGCGAGCCCGAGCCCGGTGCCACCCGAGTGCGAGCGCGTCGTGAAAAACGGCTCGAACATATGCGCTGCGACGTCGTCCGGGATTCCCTCACCGCTATCCTCAACCGCCAGACAAACGGATGGCACTGCCTCGCCCTCCGTCGCCGGCTGCGCCGTCAACGAGACGTGAATGCGGCCGCCGCGAGGAGTCGCGCGGACCGCATTGCGGAGCAGATTCATGACCACCTGCTGCACCTGACCGGCATCGGCATTGACGAGCGGGAGCGACTCGTCGGCGACGAACTCGAGCTGGACGGCGTGGCGCCGCGCCTCGAACTCGAACAGTTCAACGACGTCGCGGACCGGCCCGTGAAGCGAGACCTCGATCCGCTTCGGCGTGGTGTGGCGCGCGAACGTCAACAACTGCTCGACGATGCGGGTGATCCGGTCCGACTCGTTGGCGACGATCTCCGCAATCCGCCGAATGTCTGGCGCGATATCAGGTCTCGCCGCCAGCGCGCGGGCACGCCCGTTCACCACCTGAAGGGGGGAACCGATCTCGTGCGCGAGGCCAGCCGAAAGCTGACCGACGGTGATCAGCTTGTCCGTCCGTTGCAGCGCGATCTCCAATGCTTCTCTCGCTTCGGTCTCGGCGATCAGCCGTCGGCGCGCGTCGGCGAGCTCGGCAACCATCGCGTTGAATTCAGAGACCGCCTCCCCCATTTCGTCGGGACGCTTGAAGGAAATCTTGGCTGAGAGATCGCCGGCACGAACGGCCCTCATCCTTTGCACCAGATCGAGCAGCGGCCGGCGAACATATCGGGACGAGAGCAACCACCCGGCGACCGCGAGCGCAATCACGAGCGTGACCAGCGACAGAATCGTCCCGCGCGTTTCCGCATCGAGATCGCGCCGCAATTCATCGAGCGGGCGAACCACAACCAGCGTGCCGAAATCGGTGCCGTCGTCGGTGTGCAGCGGAAATGCGCCAATCAGGTAGGACAAGCCGCGAGGGCCCTCGAACTGGAGAACCGCGCGATCGCCGGTGCGGGCGCGCTCGGTCAAACCGCGGACGAGGCTTTGGACCGCGGTGCTGCCCCATGATCCGGCGGTGAGGGAACCACTCGAGTCGAAGACGAGGACATCGAGCGACGGGTCGCGCAGCTTCACGACATCGATGATTTCCTGCACATCGGCGGTCTGCTTGTCGCGAACGGCATTCTGAACGGCAACCTGCACCGTTGTGCCGACCAGGCGCAGGTCGCGCTCCGCAGCTGCACGCAGGTCGACGGCCTCATTCCGCAGCTGGTTGGCGCCGTAGAGCCCGACGATCAGGAGCGCTGTTACGGCAAATCCGAGGGTCAGCTTCGTCCAGAGCCGCATCACCAAGCCCAGTGTGGCAATAGTAATCATGTGTGTCAATTCACATCAACGCTGAACGCGTCGTTTGTGCCGCAATTCAACGAAAACAAAGGAAAAACGCCGGTTTGTGACATCAGCGCACGCCTTGCACGCTTGCCGTGTGCCATGCGCCCGACTCGCCTGATTGCGACACTCCTTCTCGGGAGTGTTTGCGCCCTCGTTCTACTCATGCTCCCGGGGTGTTCTTCGCCTGCGACGGCCACCCAGACGGAACGCGATCTTCCGCCTCCTCTTCCCGAAGGCCTCGTTCGCCTCCCGAGGGCCTCGCGATCGTTCATCGAGGTCGCGACCGCGAAGGATCAGGGCGGCGGTAGCGCCGTCAGGGCTCCGGCGCGAGTGGAGTTCAAGGATGGAGCGATCGCCCAGATCGGAGCGCCGCTCGACGGCCGCGTGGTCAAAGTGCACGTGCGGAGCGGCGACGTGGTGCACGGCGGCGATCCTCTCGTCACGCTCGATTGCCCCGACGCTGCGGCGGTGCGCGCCGCGGTCGACACCGCGACGGCCTCGTTACGCGAAGCCAACGCCGCACTCGATCGGGAGCGGCGTATGCTCGACGAGGGCATCGGTATCGAGCGCGAGAAGATCGAAGCCGAGACGAAGGTGTCGGAATCTGATGCCGAGCTCGCACGAGCCCGCGCCAGCGCTGCGTTCGTGGGCAAGGGGTCAGGAACGACCGTCGTCGTACGCGCACCGATTTCCGGCACAGTGACGGCTCGGAAAGCGACCGAGGGGATGGCGGTTCAGCACGGCGGCGACCCGCTCGTCGAGATTGGCGACCCCTCGGCCGTGTGGGTGATCGCTGATGTGTTCGAGCGTGATTTGCTGAGCGTGCAGCCGGGTGCGACCGCACAGATCGAGCTGCCGGAAGGCACGCTGCATGGGCGCGTCACTTCCATCGGCGCTGTCGTCGCCAGCGGCTTGCGCACCGCGCCGGTTCGGATCACGCTGACGACTGAGGGCAAACCACTCCGCCCCGGCATGTACGGACGCGCGGAAATCGCGGTTGCCGCCGACCCGGGACGACTGACGCTTCCGACCGAAGCCGTCCTCGTCAAAGGCAAGGACACCATCGTCTACATCGAAAAGACCCCGACGACCTTCGAGCGTCGAACGGTGGTCGTCGGCCAGCCAGTGGCGGGACGGGTCCCGGTGCTCTCGGGTCTCGCTTCGGGCGATCGCGTCGTCGTGCGTGGAGCGCTGTTGCTCGACGGCTCCGCCGATCAACTCCTCTAATCCGGCGAGGCGATCGTGCTCCGGCATCTGATTCAATTCTGCGTCCGCAGGCGAATGCCTGTACTCGTCGTCACGCTGGCAATCGCCGCTTACGGCGTTCACGAATATCTCGCAACGCCGGTGGAGGCATACCCCGACGTCACCAACCTGCAGATCAACGTGATCGCGCAACTTCCAGGTCTCGCGCCGGAGGAGATCGAGCGCCAGGTCACGGTTCCGCTCGAGCGCGTCTTGAACGGCATGCCGGGCATGTTGTTCATGCGCAGCGAGAGCCAATTCGGCCTCTCCCTGATCTGGCTCACCTTCGACGACGATGTCGACACATTCAAAGCGCGGACCGTGGTTAGCGAGCGCATGGGCGAAGCCGACCTGCCCGACGGCGTGCATCTCTCGCTGGCGCCGGACGACACACCGCTCGGAGAGATCTACCAGTTCCGCGTCGTCAGCGATCGGCACACGCTGACAGAGACTCGAGCGGAGCTGCAGTGGACGGTCTCGCGGATCTTTCGGCAGGTCCCGGGCGTCGCCGATGTCGTCTGCTTCGGCGGATTCCTGAAAGAGATTCACGTGCAGGTCGATCCATCGCGTCTGGTCGCCCACGGCCTGACGCTGGCGGACGTGACGGATGCGCTCAGCCGATCGAATAGAAACGTGGGCGGAGGATTTCTTCGGCACGGCGATCAAGAGCTGACGGTTCGCGGTGTCGGATACCTGACCAACGCCGAGGACGTGCAGGCGATCGTGCTTTCAAGCCATGATGGCACCCCGGTCCGCATCGCCGATGTGGCGCGCGTGGTCGCCTCCCATACGCCGACGCGCGGCTCGGTTGGATACAACCTGGACGCGAACGTAGCGGAAGGATTTGCGCTGCTCAGGCGCGGAGAAAATCCCAGCCTCGTCCTCGAAGGCATTCACGCCAAGGTTCGAGAGCTGAACGACACCATTCTTCCAAAGGGGATGCGGATCGAGCCGTTCTACGACCGCACGACGCTGGTGGATGCCACGCTTTCAACGGTCCACCACAATCTGTTCTTTGGCGCGATGCTGGTGATCTCGGTCGTCTGGCTGTTTCTGCGCAGCCTACGCTGTTCGCTGATCGTGGCATCGGTGATTCCGCTCGCGCTCCTGACGGCATTCATCGGTCTGCGGCTGATTGGCCTGCCAGCCAACCTGATTTCGATGGGCGCGATCGACTTCGGCATTCTCGTGGACGGCGCGGTGGTCGTGGTCGAAAGCGTGCTCCATTCGATCGCGGTTCAGCGTCCGGCCTCCCGTCGCGAACTCTTGCCGCTCATCGCCCGCAGCGCGCTGAACGTCGCGCAGCCCACGTTCTTTGCGATGGCGATCATCATCGCGGCGCTGATTCCGGTCTTCACACTGCAACGCGTCGAAGGCCGCATCTTCCGCCCACTGTCGCTGACCTACAGCTTCGCGCTGGTCGGGGCGCTCACCTTCGCGCTGACGATTGTGCCCGCGCTCTGCGCGCTGGTATTGCGGCCAAACGATGCGGACGTCCGAGAACCGTCGCTGATTACCCGCGCGCGTCAATGGTACGGCGCCGCGGTGTCGAAGCTGCTGACCAGGCGCTTGGCCGTGGTCGCCGCGATGGCCGTCGTGCTTCTCGCAACCAGTCTGGCAGCGAAGCGGCTAGGCACGGAGTTTCTGCCACAGCTCGACGAAGGAGACTTCGTGATCTTCGTCGAGATGCCGCCGAGCGTCGCGCTCGACAAGGGGAATGAGATTCTTCAGGAGGTTCGCCGCCGCGTTCTCGCCTTTCCCGAGGTCATCAGCACGCTCAGCGAGCAGGGCCGGCCGGAGGATGGCACCGACAACGAGGGGGTGAACATGAGCGAGACGTTCGTTCGCCTCCTGCCAAGAGGACAGTGGCGGCCCGGCTGGGACAAGGAACGGCTGATCGAAGCGATGCGGGCGTCGTTGACCGAGTTGCCGGGCGTCAGCTTCAACTTTTCACAACCAATCAAGGACAACGTCGAAGAAGCGGTCAGCGGCGTTCGGGGCCAGGTCGTGTTGAAGATCTTCGGCACCGATCTGGATCTGATGAAGACGACACTCGAGAAGTGCATCACCGCACTGAAAACGGTGCCCGGGATCGTCGATCTTGGGCTCTACCGCGAAGCGACGGTGCCGCAGCTTCAGGTCATTCTCGACCGGCCCGCGCTCGCGCGAGCGGGAATCACCGTGGGAGCGGCGGAAGACACCGTGGAAACGGCGCTGGGAGGCCGCGTCGTCACTGAAATGTGGGAGAACGAGCGGCCGGTACCTATTCGCGTCATCCTGCCGATGGCAGAGCGGGAGGATCAAGCGCGCATCGGAGACATCCTTGTGCCGGCCGTCGATGGAGCACGCGTTCCCCTTCGGGAGATTGCCAAAATCGAGCAGGCACTGGGGCGGGCGACCATCTATCGGGAAGCAAACAGTCGCGTGCAATCGCTCAAATTCAACGTCGAAGGGCGCGACATGGGTTCGGTGATCGCCGAAGCGCAGGCAGTCGTCGCCCGGGATGTGAAGGTGCCAGATCGGCACTTCTTCCAGTGGACGGGAGAGTTCGAAAACCAGCAGCGAGCGATGGCCAGGCTCGAATTGATCGTGCCGATCTCTGCGCTCGTGGTTTTTGGTCTTCTTTACACCGCACTCGGATCGATGCCGAGCGCGGCGACGGTCCTCGCGGCGACACCGTTCGCCATGACGGGCGGCGTGTTCGCGCTGGGAGCGACCGGCATTCCGCTGTCGGTCAGCGCGGCGGTTGGCTTCATCGCGCTCCTTGGCCAGGCCTCGCTCGCGTCGCTGCTCGTCGTCAGCGCGGTGGACGAGCGCCGTCGCAGCGGCGACGCGCTGATACCGGCACTCGCCGCCGGCGCAGCCAGTCGTTTCCGGGTCGTCCTGATGACGGCACTGCTGGCGATTCTCGGCCTCACGCCGGCCGCGATTTCAGGCGGAGTGGGCAGCGAAACGCAGCGGCCGTTTGCGGTCGTCATCATCGGCGGACTGATTACAGCCGTCCCGGTCACACTGTTCGTTCTGCCGGTGCTCTACAGCTTCATCGTCCGGAAGGTGCCGCGGCTGACCTCGGATGAAGATGCGGCGTGGGAGACGGATGGAGCGACGGCGTCGTGAGGCGCGCCCTTGTCCTCATCCTTTGCTACACAGTCGCGTTCGGTGTGGCTGGTTCGGTCAATGCGGGTCAAGCCACTGCCGACCCGCTTCCTCAGCGGGTGACGCTCGACGAAGTGCTGCGGCTCCTGAACGAGCGCAGCCCGCGAACGATTGCAGACCGTGCCACCGTCGATGTGGTGGCCGCGGATCGAATAACGGCAAATACGTTGCCGAACCCGTCGATCAGCTATGGCGGTCTTCGCCTCGCGTCCGGACTGAGCACCGGAGCCGTCAATCAAGATCAGATCGTGGTCGATCAACCGCTTCTCCTGTTCCGGCAACGGCAGACCCGTCGCGATCTCGCCGACCTGAACGTCGCGGCAGAACAGGCCCATGTCGCGGCAACGCTCGCGGACCGGCGGCTTGAAGTGCGACAGGCATTCGCCGAGCTCGTCGCGCGCCAGGAGGAACAGCGAATCCTCCAGGAGAGCCGTACTGAGCTGCAGCGCATCGAACAAATCGTGCGGGGACGAGCGGCGGATGGCGATCGAAGCCAGTACGACGTGCTGCGGATCGAGACTGAAGGGCGAACTCTCGATGTCGAGCTGATGAACGCGTCGACCGACGTCGAAGACGCCTCGGGGCATCTGGCCGCGCTGCTCGGCTTCCCGGGGTGGAAACCCAGCGCTGATGGGCGGCTGGATCCAGGCACGACACCGACCGATCTCGATGTCCTCTGGGACACCGCGCAGCGCAAGCTCCCGGCGCTCGTTGCCGCACAACAACAGCAGAGCGTCGCCCGCGGTGGCTTGCTCGCCGCGGAACGCGAGCGGCTTCCCGTCCCGTCGCTCAGCGGTGGCGCGCTCTTTACCCGTCAGGACACGGGGACGTCGGTGTTCTTCGGAGCGTCGGTGCCGCTTCCGCTGTTCGATCGGAACAAAGGG
>JBPYFA010000023.1:0-14480 GCA_051986585.1 Vicinamibacterales bacterium
GACAGCTGTGGGGACCGCGATCCTCAAACCATGGATGAAAACTGCCATCGAGCTGCACCAGCTCGCCGAAGTGCGCCATGCGTGCGCGACGACGCCGATGCGGACTGCGCTTGCGCGCCCGACTCCACAACCCCGCCGCCAACATCCAGCGCCGCAACGTCTCGTGATCGACGGTGAGCCCGTCCTCGCTCGCCAGGTGCTCGGCCGCCAACGTGGGGCCGAAACGCTCGTCCACCGCACCGCCATATTTCTCCCGGACCAGCGCCAGCACCCGTCGCTGCGTCCGCGCGTCCGTCGCCCGATTCGAGGCGCGTCCGGTGCTCCGATGCTTGAGCCCCTTCGCCCCCTCGGCGCGGTAGCGCCGATACAAGCGCTTCGCCTGCCGGTAGCTCACCTCCATCAACCGAGCCGCCGACCCCAACTTCAACGTCCCCGCGGCGACACGCGCCAACACGCCCGCTCGCCGCAGCTCTGTCGTACTCATCGCCGTCCGCCCCAATCCACGACCTCCTCAGAGGTCGTAAGCTTAGGGGGACACTTCTAATGAGTCCGCGAGGGGACATTATCAAAGAGTCACAACAGGGCCGCTGAATAACACGGAAATACAAGCCGCGGAAAAGCACGGATGAACACGGATCGGTGTTTTCCGCGGCCTGTTTCGTGTTCGTCCGCGGCCTATTTCTTCTTCGCGGGCGCCGGCGGAGCCGCGGCGGTTTCCTGATGGAAGACGGCGACCCACTTGCCGTTCTTGTCGGCCCACACGGTCGAGGCGTAGGTCGTGGATGGGATCGGCTGGTTCATGTAGGTGCCGCTGCCCATCCACGTATAGGTGACGATGGCGGTCTTATCGTCGACCCACGTCACTTTCTCGTCCATCATGTGCCAGCCACCGACCTTCATCTGATCCATCGTCTTCACGAAGTCCGCCACCTTCATGAAGCCATGGTCGTCGGCTGACATGGCGTCGGCCGCCACCAGGTCGGTGAACGTCTTGACGTCGTGCTTTTGCACGGCCTCGTTGATCTTGGTTTCGTTGGCGATGAGCGCCTTTTCCGTCGCCGCTTTTGACCCCGCCTGAGCGAACACCGACGTAGCGCCAAGCATGAGAAGCCCGGCTGCCAGGGCTGTTACACGCATCTGGTTGCCTCCTCAAAAAAGGTGGGTTCTGCAGGATTCTACAGAGTTCTGCAAGGTTCTACCGGGTTCCGGCGGGTTCCGCAAGGTTCTCTGTGACCCGGCGGAACTTCTCGAGCCTTGAAATTATATATACATGGATGTAGATTTATGGATGTGAGTGATTCCGCGGCGCTGTACCGGCTGCTCGGCGACGAGGCGCGTCTGCGGCTCCTGAGGCTCGTCGCGCTCGAGCGGCTCAATGTGACCGAGCTGACCGGCATCCTCGGCATCGCGCAGTCCGGCGTCTCGCGCCATCTGGGCCTGCTCCGCGACGGCGGTCTGGTCAGCGAGGAGCGAGAGGCCGGATTCACGTACTACGGAATCGCACCGGCCGTACGCGAAGGCGTGAACGGCAACCGCGCGCTCTGGATGCTGCTTCAGGAGGAATTCCAGCGAGCCTCCAACACTGACGTCGGACGGGCCGACAACTCCCGCCTCGAAGAGATTCGACGGCTTCGTCAAGAGAACTTCGAGGCGCATTCCGGCCCCGACGCCAAGGAACGGCAGCTGGTGCCGGGTCGCAGCTGGGCGGCCTGGGCTCGGGCGCTCGGGCACCTGCTGCCGCCGCTCGTGGTTGCCGATCTGGGCTGTGGCGAGGGCTATCTCACGATTGAGGCGAGCCGCTGGGCGGCGCGGGTCGTTGCCGTCGATCGATCGCCCGAGGTGCTGAAGCGAGCCCGTGCCCTCGCCACGCGCCGGAAGGTGAGCAATGTGTCGTGGAAGCGCGGCACGCTGGAGAGGCTGCCGATCGACGATCACACCGTCGACGTCGCCCTGCTGTCGCAGGCGCTTCATCACGCCGATGAGCCGTCGCGCGTTTTGGCTGAAGCCTCGCGGATTCTGGTCCCTGATGGCCGCGTGCTGGTGCTCGATCTTCGCGAACACGACGAGGCGTGGGTCCGCGAGCGGCTCGGCGATCGCTGGCTTGGATTTGCGCCCGACGCCCTGAAAGCGTTGCTGACGGCGGCTGGGTTTACCAATGTGAAGGTCACCGTCGGCGCGCGCCGATCCGGCGATCCCTTTACTGTCCTGATCGCATCCGGCACCAAGCCGGCAAAAACGAAGAAGTAGAACCTCACATGTCTGATCCAAGCAACGACCCGAGAATCACAACCCGCGAACCGCAACCCGCGAACCGCGAGTCGCGACTGAAGTCACTCCTCGATCGCCGCATTCTGATCCTCGATGGAGCGATGGGAACGATGATCCAGCGCTACAAGCTGAGTGAGGCAGACTTTCGCGGAACTCGCTTCGCCGATCACCCGCGCGATCTGAAGGGGGACAGCGACGTCCTCGTCCTGACGCGCCCGGACGTGATCAGCGCGATTCATCACGAATACCTCGCCGCCGGTGCGGACATCGTCGAGACCAACACCTTTGGCGGCACCGCGATCGCGCAGGCGGACTACGGTCTCGAGGACGCCGTGTACGACATCAACTGCGAAGGCGCGCGGCTGGCCCGGGCAGCCGCTGACGCGTGGACCGACAAAACTCCGGATCGCCCGCGCTTCGTCGCCGGATCGATGGGGCCGACGAACCGCACGCTGTCGATTTCCCCCGACGTCAACAACCCGGCGTTTCGTGCGACGACGTTCGACGAGATGCGCGCCGCCTACGAGACGCAGGTGCGCGGGCTGATCGACGGCGGCAGCGATATTCTCCTGCTGGAAACCATCTTCGACACGCTCGTCGCCAAAGCCGCGCTGGTCGCGATCGAGAACGTCTTCGAATCGACCGGGATCAGGCTGCCGTTGATGATCTCGGTCACCATCACCGATCGAAGCGGCCGGACGCTGTCGGGCCAGACGGTCGACGCCTTCTACGTATCGATCCGACACGCAAAGCCGTTGTCCGTTGGCATCAATTGCGCGCTCGGCGCGCGCGACATGCGCCCGTACCTGGCCGAGCTGTCTCGCGTCTCCGAGTGCTACGTCAGCAGCTATCCCAACGCTGGACTGCCAAACGCGTTCGGTGAATACGACGAACGTCCGGACGAGACCGCGACTCTCTTGCGCGACTTCGCCTCGAGCGGCTTCGTCAACATTCTCGGCGGCTGTTGCGGGACGACACCGGATCACATCAAGGCCGTGGCGGCGGCGGTCGAAGGGGTTGCACCGCGAGTTCTGCCCGCTGATTCGTGGCTGGCCGCGGACTGCGAACAGCGAATCGCGAACGGCGAGCACTATTCACAATTCTCTGGTCTCGAAGTCCTGACCATCCGCCCCGACAGCAACTTCCAGATGATCGGTGAGCGGACGAACGTCACTGGCTCGGCGCGTTTCGCACGGCTGATCAAGGCCGGCGCGTTCGCCGACGCGGTTGGGGTGGCGGCCGACCAGGTGCGCGGCGGCGCCAACCTCATCGACGTCAACATGGACGAGGGCATGCTCGATTCAGAGCAGGCGATGACCACGTTCCTCAATTACATCGCGACCGAGCCTGAGATCGCCCGGGTTCCAGTGGTGGTCGACAGCTCGAAATGGTCTGTGCTCGAAGCCGGCCTCAAATGCTTGCAGGGCAAGGGCATCGTCAATTCCATCAGCCTGAAAGAGGGAGAAGAGGACTTCCTGCAGAAGGCGCGCACGGTCCGCCACTATGGGGCTGGTGTGGTGGTGATGGCGTTCGACGAAACCGGCCAGGCGGACACGATTGCGCGCAAGGTCGACATCTGCCAGCGTGCCTACCGGCTGCTCGTCGAGCAGGCGAATTTCGATCCCTCCAACATCATTTTCGATCCGAACATTCTTGCCATTGCCACCGGCCTCGACGAACACAACGAGTACGCGATCAACTACATCGAGGCGACCAAGATCATCAAAGCGACCTGTCCCGGCGTGAAGGTCAGCGGCGGCGTCAGCAATCTGTCGTTCTCGTTTCGCGGCAACGATGTGGTGCGTGAGGCGATTCACTCGGCCTTCCTCTATCACGCAATCAAGGCCGGGATGGACATGGGGATCGTCAACGCCGGCCAGCTCGTCGTCTACGAGGACATCCCGAAGGATCTGCTCGAGCACGTCGAGGACATCATCTTCAATCGCAGGCCGGACGCGACCGAACGGATGGTGCAGTTCGCCGAGACGGTGAAGGGCGCCGGCAAGAAGCGCGACGCCGATCTGTCATGGCGCGAGGCTTCGGTTCAGGCCCGGCTGGCGCACGCGCTCGTGCACGGAATCGTTGATTTCATCGAAGCCGACGTCGAAGAGGCGCGCCAGCAATATGAGGAGCCGCTCGAGATTATCGAAGGGCCGCTGATGGACGGGATGAAAACCGTCGGCGACCTGTTCGGTGCGGGCAAGATGTTCCTGCCGCAGGTGGTCAAGAGCGCACGGGCGATGAAGAAGGCGGTCGCGTATCTGCTGCCCTACATGGAAGAGCGCAAGCGGTTGACTGGCGACTCGTCGTCGCACGGTCGCGTGCTCATGGCGACGGTGAAAGGCGACGTCCACGATATCGGCAAGAACATCGTCGGTGTCGTGCTTGGTTGCAACAACTACGACGTCATCGATCTCGGCGTGATGGTGCCGGCGGCCAAGATTCTCGACGCCGCGATCGAGCAGAAGGCCGACATCATCGGGCTCAGCGGTTTGATCACCCCGTCACTCGACGAGATGGCGTTCGTCGCCCGCGAGATGGAGCGTCGCGGCTTCACGGTGCCGCTGCTGATTGGCGGCGCCACCACGAGCAAACAGCACACCGCGGTGAAGATCGCGCCCGACTACAGCGGACCGGTCGTGCACGTGCTCGATGCCTCGCGCGCGGTGGACGTCGTCGCCAGCCTGCTCGGTGACGAGCGGTCTGGCTTTGATGCCGCCAACCGTGTGAATCAGGAGGAGATTCGCGTGTCGTACGCGGCCAGACGTGCGAAGCCTTTATTGTCGTACGAGCAGGCGCGGGCCAACCGGTTGCAGACCGACTGGGACGAACATGTCATCGCCTCGCCGTGGTTCGTCGGACGCAGATACCTGGACGCCGTGCCCCTCGAGACTCTTGCGAAGTTCATCGACTGGACGTTCTTTTTCTCCGCGTGGGAGTTGAAGGGTCGCTTCCCCGGGATCTTCGAGCACCCGGAATATGGCGCAGCCGCGCGCGAGCTCTACGAGCACGCGCAGGCGCTGCTGACGCGCATCATCGACGAACGGCTGCTGCAGGCCAACGGCGTCTACGCGTTCTGGCCCGCCAACACCATCGACGACGACATCGTCGTCTACAAAGACGATGCCCGGCGCGAAGAGCTGGCGCGGTTCCCGATGCTTCGGCAGCAGGAAATTATCGCCGACGGCCGCCCGAATCGATCGCTCGCCGACTTCATCGCTCCGCGCGAGAGCGGCGTGCCCGACTATGTCGGCATGTTTGCGGTCACGGCCGGGCTCGGTGCTGACGATCTCGTCCGGCGATTCGAGCAGGACCACGACGACTACAACGCGATCATGGTCAAGGCGCTCGCGGATCGGCTGGCGGAAGCGTTCGCCGAATACCTGCACGCCGAGGCGCGCCGCGACTGGGGTTACGGCGACAACGAGTCGCTTTCGAACGAGGATTTGATCGCGGAGAAGTACCGTGGTATCCGGCCAGCCTACGGCTACCCGGCCTGTCCCGATCACAGCGAGAAGTTCAAATTGTTCCGCTTGCTCGACGCCGGCCGGCAGCGGATCACGCTGACCGATAGCGGCGCCATGCTGCCCGCGGCCTCGGTCAGTGGCCTGTACTTCTCCCACCCAGCGGCCAAGTACTTCAATGTTGGCCGAATCGGGCGCGATCAGCTCGAATCGTATGCCCAGCGCAAAGGGGTTTCGATTGAAGAGGCCGAGCGCTGGCTCGGGCCGTATCTCGCGTACGAGCCAACGGCAACGGTTGCGTCAGCACAGTAGCGAACTGTGTAAATGCTGAAGGATGAATGCTGAAGGCTGAATGTGATTGCTGATTGTTGATTGTGATTGCAGATTTTGATTGCTGATTGCTGATTGCCTGAATTCGCAGCGGTCTAACGACCGTATCCGTCAAGATCCATCAATCGCGATCAGCACTCAACAATCAGAAGTTGCCTCGTACAGAATCTGTAATTCGTCTTCAAAACTGTGACGTCCGGCTCGGCACTGTCCCCTGAACCCCAAGCGTAGGTTCACGTTGCGGTGGCAACAGTGTTGATCGTGCCGACGACGTGAAACGACTGTTCAAGACGGTCGCTGTCGGTGTGGCCGTGGCAATTTTCATGGTCTTTGTCGGTCCGGTTGTATCCGGCGCGATTTTCCTGTTGCTCCCTGCCCGCCGCCCCAGCCACGCGCACGATCTGTCGGCCGCCTACAAACCGTTTCACAAGGGCCACGTCGATCTTGCGACTGGTCTCTACATTCGCGAGGACGAGGACATCGTTGTTCGCGGAACTCCGGCACTGATCCTGCGGCGAACGTATCTCTCGAACTATCGCGAACCGAAGGAGTTCGGGATTGGAACCACGCACAACGGCGAGCGGTATCTCGTCGGCGATGGCCAACGATTCTCCTGGGCGGCATTGATCTTTGCCGACGGCAGCCGTGTGCGTTTCAATCGCATCTCGTTCGGCAGTTCATACATGAATGCGTTGTACGAGAACTCCGACCCATGGGACGAATGGAACGGTGCGTTGCTTGGGTGGACGGGTCTCTGGTGGACGGTACGGCAGCGCGATGGCAGCACCCAGCAATTTCGGCCGTGCGGAGTAGGCAGTGTGTGTTCCTTGCTGGCGTCCCGCGACTCCGACGGCCACACGATCCAGTATTACCGCAGTCACAGCGGCCGGCTGATGAGGATGGAGGCATCGGCCGATCGCTGGATCGCATTCGAGTACGACAAGAGCGGCCGCATAGTACGCGCCTACAGCAGCAAGAACGATGAGGTGCGGTACGCCTACGACGAACGGGGCCGTCTGACGCGAGTATCGTCGAGCGACGGCACGACTCGCCGCTACAGCTACACCAATGAAGATCAGATGGCGAGTATTGAGGATCCAGACATCATCCTCACCAATACCTACGACTCGAATGGTCGCTGCACACACCAACTGAATCGATTTCCGGGAAAGAAAGAGACTCTGTCGTTCCGGTTTGATTACGCCCTGCAGAGCGGGCGCGTCGTCGAGACGACGTCGACGCAATCCGATGGGACGTGGTCGCGCTACCAGTTCGACGAGCGACGGCAGGCGACGTCGGAGGCCTGGGGTTCAGAAGATGAGACGCCGACGACGATTTCCTATGAGCGCGATTCGGTGACCGGCGCTGATACCGCGCTGACGATCACCTGTCCCGATCGTCGCGGTCGTCCGCTGGCGCACCGAAGCCTTGTCAAACCCGGAACGCTGGAGTGGATCAAGCACGATCTGCTCGAAACCTACTGCCACTAAACTTCACCTTGTAAATGCTGATTGTTGAATGCTGACTGTTGATTGACCATGTTTGAAGGCCCGGTCGGTAGACCGCGCCAATTCAGCATCAACAAGCCGCACTTGCAGGATAATCACTCCATGCTGCGGTGGTTGACGCCACTCTTTCTCGCACTCCTCCTGGCGGCTCTGACGGCACCGGTCTCAGGCGCGCAGCGCCGCGGCGGCGCACCGGCTCCCGCGTCGCAGAAGCCCGCGACGGCGACGCCGTTCACGACGCCGCTGTCGGCGGCGGAGATGTCGGGCAAGCAAGCGGTCGTGAACACGTCGGCGGGCACGATCGTCATCGACCTCAAGCCCGATCTCGCACCGAATCACGTCGGCTATTTCATGAAGCTGGCCCGCGAACATGCCTATGATGGCACGACCTTTCATCGCGTCATCCGCATGGCGATCATCCAAGGGGGCGATCCGCTATCGAAGGATCCGGCGAAGACGACTCTCTACGGAACGGGTGGACTTGGCCTGCTGAAGGCCGAATTCAGCTCGGAGCATGCGACACGAGGTGCGGTTGCCGCAGTTCTTCAGCCGAACAAGCCTGACTCCGCCGGGTCGCAGTTTTTCATCTGCGTCACCGACCAGGCGGCGCTCGATGGCAAGTACACCATCTTCGGTCGCGTGTCGGACGGCATGGATGTCGCGCAAAAGATTTCGGAAGCGCCGGCCGATTCCGAGGGTCGGCCGAGCGAGCGGATCGTGATCACCGATGTCACCATTCGCGATGCTCCCCCGCCGGAACCCGAACCGTTCGTGAACGACGCGCCTGCCGCGCTGGCGCAGTACCGGGCCGTTCTCGAGACCTCGGTTGGGCCGATCACAGTCGAGTTCTTTCCTGACAAGGCGCCCGAGCACGTCCGCAACTTTCTTCGGTTGGCACAACTCGGCGTCTACGACGGCACGCTGTTCCATCGAGTCGTGCGCGGGTTCGTGGTGCAGGCCGGAGCGCTCAATGGCCGAGCGGCGTTGACGGAAAAGCAGCGGAAGTCCGTCCGCACACTGAAGCCGGAATTCAGCGATACGCCACACGTGAAGGGAATCCTGTCGATGGCGCGCGGCGACGATCCCGCCAGCGCGTCGACCTCGTTCTTCATCGTGACCGGCAACGCGCCGTCGCTCGACGGCAAGTACACGGTGTTTGGCCGTGTGGTCGACGGCATGTCGGTTGTCGATGCGATCGAGCAGACGCCCGTGAACGGCGAAACGCCGCTGACGCGTATCGAGCTCGTGAAGGTTCGAATCGTAGGGCAATAGAAGGCTTAGGCTGGCTCCCGTTCGAGCCATCGCGCAGGAGTTCACATGAAACGCTTCGCCATCGCGACGGTGATCCTGTTGCTCTCGGCTGTAGCCTCGAATCGCGCGTTCGACGACTGGCCGCAATGGCGCGGTCCCAAGCGCGACGGCATTTCCGCGGAGCACGGATTGTTGAAGGACTGGCCAGCCGGAGGCCCACCGTTGGTGTGGCGTGCCGCCGGCGCAGGCACCGGCTATTCTTCCTTTTCAGCTGCGAAAGGTCAGCTCTATACGCTCGGAGCGCGCGGCGGCACCGAATACCTGATGGCGTACGACGCCGCCTCGGGCAAGAAAGTGTGGGAGATCGCGCACGGGCGGCGGTTCAGCAACGACCAGGGCGATGGACCGCGGTCGACCCCCACCGTCGACGGCGATCGTCTCTACACGTTCGGCGCGAGCGGTGATCTGTCGGTGGTCGAAGCGGCGACAGGCAAAGTGTTCTGGAAGATGAACCTGCTCGAGAAGTTCGGCGGCTCCAACATAAGGTGGGGCCTCAGTGAATCCCCGCTGGTGCTGGCGGATCGAATTCTGGTGAGCCCCGGCGGGCGAGGGGCCGCCATCGTCGCGCTCAGCAAGACCGATGGCTCGGTGATTTGGAAGAGCCTGGGTGACGAGCCAGGATATTCGTCACCGGTCCTCCACGAAGCGAGCGGCCTTCGCGAGGCGATCTATTTCACTGGCGAGCGTGCCCTCGGTGTCGACGTCGAAACCGGCAAACTCCTGTGGAGCTACAACCAGGTGGCGAATCAGACGGCCAACATCGCCACGCCGATCGTTCGCGGCAACTTCGTATTTCTCTCATCAGCGTATGGAACCGGCGCCGCGCTGCTCGAGCTGACGCCGGCAAACAACAAGGTCAACGCCCGGCAGGTGTACTTCACCCGCGACATGCGGAACCATCACGCGACGTCAGTCCTGGTCGGCGACTATTTGTATGGCTTTTCGGACGCGATTCTCACGGCGATGAAGTTCGATTCGGGACAGGTCGCATGGCGCGATCGCAGCGTCGGCAAGGGGTCGGTGGTGTTCGCCGACGATCGCTTGTATCTCTATAGCGAGCAGGGGGTCGTGGGACTCGCCGAAGCCAGCCCAACCGGTTATCGCGAGCACGGCCGGTTCCAAATTCGCGCCGGCAGCGCGCCAACCTGGAGTCACCCGATTGTTTCGAACGGGCGGCTGTTCATCCGCGATCAGGACAACATTTACGCATTTGATGTGAAGCAACACTGAGTTCCGGCCGGCACCGGAAAATGAGTCATAATGATGGATGGCCAGAACGGCCAAACACAATTAATACATGGGTTTGAAAGGGAATACGGAAAGTCTTGGCAGATACACGACTTAAGATTGCGGTTTTCATAGACTTCGACAACATCGAGATCGGGGTAAAGAGCACGCTCAACGTGCAGTTCGATATTGGCGTCGTCCTCGAAGCGCTTCGCGAACGCGGAGATGTGGTTTCGAAGATTGCCTATGGCGACTGGACGCGCGCAGGAGATTACAGCCGGTCGCTGACCCAGCACGCGACGAAGCTGGTTCAGCGCAACCTGACCCCTGGCGGCGATAAGAACGGCGCCGACATCAATCTCGCTCTCGATGCGCTGGAGATGGCGTTCACGCACAGCCACATCAACGCCTACGTCATCGTTGGCGGCGACAGCGACTTCATCACCCTCGTCGAAAAGCTCAAACAGTACGACAAACAGATTTTCGTCGTCGGCGGTCGCGCCTTTACGAGTCTCGTGATGCAGCGCAATTGCCACGAGTTCATCGCCTACGAGAATCTCGTGGGGTCCCGGCGTCCGGCGGATCGCGGTCGCCAGACCGGACCCGTTGCCTCGCAGGCCCCAATCGAGCAGGCGGTGCCCCTCGTCCGGCGCGCGCTGAAGGTTTTGGCCGATCGTGAAGTCTCTCCTCAATTGGGGCTGCTCAAGAGCACGCTGCTCCAGCTCGACTCCACGTTTTCGGAACGGACCTATGGGGTAGGCAGCTTCCGCGACTTTGCGCAGAAGCTCGCGTCTGCCGGGCACGTGGTGCTGCGCGAATCAGGGCGCAACGTTCTCGTGGAGCTCGCCGAGAGCGGAAATGGGGTCGAGGAGCATCGGACGCCGCCGGCGGCGCCGCCTCAGCCTCAGCCGCCCCATCGACGCCACGACGATCGAGAGTCGCACCATGAGGCAGCCTCATCAAACGGCGGCCGAACGGAACCGCGTACCGCTGACGGCATCCGCGAGGTTCGCCGCCTGTTCCAGTCGGCGCAGAACCCACCGCGATGGCCGATGTATATCCGTCAGGCGAAGCAGTTCCTGCGAAATGTCGATACCTCATTCGACGAACGCAAGTACGGATTCGCCAGCCTGGTGGACTTGCTGCGCGCATGCCAGCGTGAAGGGTTGTTTCGAATCGAGCGCGATCGCCAGGGCGTGATGCGCCTGTTTCCGGGCAACGTGATGCAGCCCGCGGAAGGCGACGATGACAATCGCGGCAACGTTGCCGAACCCGCAGCGGTGGCGGCGCCGGTGGCTGATTGGACACCGGAGCCGGTGCAGGAGCCGGAAGTTGTGGACGGCGACGTCGTTCAGGAGATGAACGCGCCGGAGCCGGTTGTCGACGTGGATGCCGAGGCATCGGCGGCAGCTCCCGAAGCGCCCGTCGTTGAACCGCGGCCCGCGCGGCGTCGAGGTGGGCGCCGAACGAAATCGCAGGCCGAGTTGCCGATCGAGGACAGCGCTGTTGACGACGCCGAGCCGCAAGAGCGTGCCGCCGATCGTCGGACGGCGCGATCGAAGGGGCCGAAGGCGCGAAAGTCGCCATCGAAGCCGCGAACTCCGCGCGTCCGAGTGTAGGGCGGGGTTCAGTCCCCGCCTTGCCGTTCGTCGAAGAGCGGCAGGATCACCCCATCCCGATTTGCGCTGGGATTCACGAGGTTGTGCACGCTCACGCCAAGCAGCCGGACGGGCCGATGCCCGGCTTCCGTTCTGTCGAGCAGGGAGACGGCTCGCGCCGCGATATCGTCGGCGTCGCGCGTCGGTCGTTCGCTCGAATGGCTTCGGGTGATGGTCGTGAAGTCGCTGTAGCGAACCTTGATCGTCACCGTCCGGCAAACGAGCTGCTTCCGTTCCAGCCATGCCGCACCGTCGCGAGCCATGTCGTCGATCTCCTTTCGAATCTCGATGAGATCGATGAGATCCTGCGCGAACGTGTTTTCGGTGCCTGACGACTTTGCCGATTGATTCGGCTCAACCGGCCGATCGTCGATGCCCTCAGCCAGTCGACGCAGCCAGTCCGCGTGGCTGCCGACCGCTTCCTGCAGCACCGATGCGCTCGCCGCTCGCACATCGACAAGCCGTTCGATTCCCCGCTCGCGCAATCGTTTTGCCGTGACCGGCCCGACGCCCCACAACGCATCGACGGGCAGGCGATGCAGGAATTGCTCGACACGCTCCGGTGCGATGACGGTCAGGCCATCCGGTTTCTTCCAGCCGGACGCAATCTTGGCGAGAAACTTGTTCGGTGCGACGCCGGCTGACGCGGTAAGTCCCGTACTGGTCTTGATCTCCTGCTTGATCCGGCGCGCCACCGTCTGACCGAGCGTCTCACCCCAGAGGTTTTCCGTGACATCGAGATACGCTTCGTCCAACGACAGCGGTTCGACGAGCGGTGTGATTCGCCGGAAGATGGCGAACACCGCCTGGGATGTGGCCCGATAACGAGCAAAGTCCGGCCTGACGATCACGAGCGACGGGCAGAGCCTGACCGCTCGCGCCATCGGCATCGCCGAGCGGACGCCGAACACTCGCGCCTCATAGCTTGCCGCGGCAACCACCCCGCGCTGCTCTGGGCTGCCGCCCACCGCGACCGGCAACCCCTTCAGCTCGGGGTTATCACGTTGTTCCACGGACGCATAGAACGCGTCCATGTCGATGTGCAGAATCCTTCGCACTGCTTATCTTCGCAATTCCGCAATTCGCAATTCGCCGTTCGCAATTCGCGATTCGCCGTTCGCCGTTCGTGTTCGCGGTTCGCGGTTCGCGGGATCCGGAATTCGAAGATTCACGGATTAGAGATTCCCGATTAGCGATTGTCCGATTAGCGATTCGTGATTAGCGATTAGCGATTAGTGATTCTATCCGTCCACCACGCCCACGGCACGATCAGCCAGGCGGCGAGTGCCGACCAGGCCAGGGTGCGCGTGTCAGGAGGCGGCGGACCGAATGCGGCGGCAAAGTAGACCACCGCGAGGAACGCGATCAGCAGCCAGAACGAGATCCGTTTTCGTCCGGCGCCGCCGCCTCGGACGTACAAGGCTATACCGACAGCAAACATCGTCAATTCCACCGCAAGCGTCGCGGGGATCGAGTTCCATAGACCCAAACCAACGTAAGGGCCATGCGGCAGCACGGGCACGTCAGGGCGATGGGAGATCGCGTCGAGCACCCAGTGGCTGACGACGCCCACGGCAAGCAGGAGCGCAATCCGACCGTTTCGTCGCGCCACCATCCATCCGCCGGCGAATACCGCGGCCCAGGCGGCGGCGCCGACAAGACTGTGCGTGATCGGGTAATCATAGAAATCGAGCGGTGTGAACCTGGTGATTCCCGGCGCGATGCGCACGTGCTCGAGGCCGACCAGCAGAAAGACAGGCCACAGCAGGTCCACGAGTTGGACCGATGTCAGCCAGGTCGCTAGCGACACGGATGGCGCGGCACGTTTCCCCGCGAGTCCGAGCGCAATATGGCCGAGGAACATTGATCAATCAATTATGGACGACGCCCGGTTTTCATTTCAGCAGGAGGGTTAAATGACAGTACAGGGGCTATTCCGCCCGAAGCGCGATGAGCGGATCGACCCGCGACGCGCGACGTGCAGGAAAGTACCCGGCAATCGCCGCAACGATCAGAATGAGCCCGGCCGATACTGCGAGCGTGGTCGCATCCCGCGGCTCGACGTTGAAGAGCAGCGCTCGCAGCAAATCCGTGGCGGCGACGCTCGCTGCAAGTCCCAACCCGACGCCGCACGCGGCGACGACGAGCGACTGGCGCACGACCATCCAGCGGACATCACCGCGATTCGCTCCAAGCGCCATACGGATCCCGATCTCGCCGGTTCGCAGCGTGACGGTGTATGCGAGAAGCGCGTAGAGGCCGATCGCCGACAAAAGCAGCGCGACAACCCCGAGCGTCGAAGCGAGCCTCGCGAACAGCCGTTCGCGGCTGACCGACGCGGCCACCTGCTCTTCCTGCGTTCGCACTCGAGACATCGGCAGACTGCCGTCAACCTGCCGAATGATCTCCCGGGCAGTCGCCGCGAACGCGATTGGGTCGCCTGCGGTTCGAACTTCGACCGTCATCGGTCCGGCGCCGTGCTGCCGGTACGCCACATACATCGTTGGCGTCGTCGAGTTCCGTAGAGAGTCGTAGAGGGCGTCCTGGCAGATGCCGACGATTTCGTACGACGGTGGTCCTGACCTCGACTCTGTGCGAAACCGTCGTCCGACGACGTCCTCGGCCTTGAATAGCTGTCGCGCGAGCGCATGGTTGATCACCGCGACCGGCTGGCTGGTCTCGGTGTCCTGGCTGCCGAACGTGCGGCCGCGGAC
>JBPYFA010000024.1:0-11797 GCA_051986585.1 Vicinamibacterales bacterium
CGAAACCGAAAATGCTGATTTTCGATTGCTGAACGCTGCTTCTCGGGCAATTCAAGGCGCCGCTGAAACTCAGCAATCCTCAATCCGCCTTTTCTTCAAATCGGCAATCAGCAATCATCAATCAGCAATTACACTGTTCAGCCATGCCACGGCCTGTGCTGGCCACAATCGTCGGCGCTACGATTATGGCGCGGCTTACGGGTCAGTCGCCGGCACAGCCGCCCGTCTTTCGGATCGATACCCATCTCGTCCAGGTAACGGTCGTCGTTCACGATTCCCGCATGAGTGCGTGCCAAGAGGCGGCCAGGCTGCCGTGAGGTTGGACACGATGTTTCCAGCAATGTGGTCGATCGCGTTGTTCTTGGCGCTGCTCGCGCCCGCTACATCTTTTCAGTCGCCCGCGGATCGACCGCTGCGTCTCGCAATCGCGGGGCTCGTTCACGGGCACGTCAGCGGCTTCCTGCGGTCCGCACAGGGGCGAAAGGATGTTGAAATCGTCGGCATCTACGAGCCGGACAAGGCGCTGCTGGAACACTACGGTGATCAATACAAGATTCCGGCCGCTGCGCAGTTCACCGATCTCAACGAGATGCTCGACCGCACGAAGCCGGAAGCGGTCGCGTCGTTCACCAATACGTTCGATCATCCGGCGATTGTGGAAGCTGCCTCCGGCCGTCACATTCACGTGATGATGGAGAAGCCACTCGCGGTCAGCAACGCCGACGCACAGCGAATCAAGCGGGCGGCTGACCGTGGAGGCGTGCAGGTGTTCGTGAATTACGAGACGACCTGGT
Organism: Vicinamibacterales bacterium; assembly: GCA_051986585.1. GTDB lineage: Bacteria > Acidobacteriota > Vicinamibacteria > Vicinamibacterales > 2-12-FULL-66-21 > JALZOC01. The sequence continues at coordinate 795 of JBPYFA010000024.1, forward strand.
ACCCGAGCCATGGCGAGATCTGGTCGCTGATGAAGGAACAGAAAGCAGGCGGCGACATCCGCAAGATGGTCGCGATGGATGGGCATCAGGGACCGAAGGCGATCAACGTGCAGCCTGAGTTTTTTGCCTGGCTGTCCGATCCGGTCAAGAACGGCGCCGGTGCCCTCTACGACTTCGGCTGTTACGGTGCAAACCTGATGACGTGGCTGATGGACAACCAGCGACCGCTGGCGGTAACAGCAGTGACGCAGCACTTCCAGCCCACGGTCTATCCGCGCGTCGACGACGAAGCGACGATTCTGGTCGAGTATCCGCAGGCGCAGGGAATCATCCAGGCCTCGTGGAACTGGCCGCTGTGCCGAAAGGATCTGGAAGTTTACGGTGAGCGGGGCTATGCCATAGCGACGGGCGGGAACGCACTGCGTGTGGGAATGGGCAACAAGCCTGAGCAGACGATCACGCCGTCCGCACGTCCCGCCGACGAGCACGATTCAATCGCGCATTTGATCGCGGTCGCTCGCGGCGCGCGCAAGCCGAACGCGCTGTCGTCGCTCGACAACAACATCATTGTCACCGAGATTCTCGACGCGGCGCGGCAGTCCGCGCAATCGCATCAGCGCATCGTTCTTTCACCGGGCGAACGAGGGCACCGCTGACTGGGAACTGCCAACTGAAACTGGCAACCGGGAATTATCTCGTTAACAAGACGAGCATCACTGCCAGATACCCAATCAGGAAATACGCGCCAACAATCAGCGCCTTGCCCGACGTCGACACTCGACGCCATGCGGCAGCGGGGTGGGCGCAGCAGGCGAGTGTTCTTCCGATGACGACGTCGGCGGTCATGGTCGTGTCGCTGAGCAAATTGAATTCCACGGGCGTCCCGTGGAATTCTGCGAAAATCGCCAGATTCTACTGGAAAAACCCCGACCGGCCGAGGCCTTAGTCGCGTCCTGGTGGGACTTCTCTTACCCATAATTCCCCGTTCGGCACGACGGCTGCACACTCCTCCCCAGGCGTTGAATATTGCCGGGAATTTCACAAAAGCTCCCGCACGGACCGACCATTTTTGTAAGCTAGTGTGCGAATAACGGTCGGGCTTGGGCGGATCTGCACAAAACTGTGATTGATCCCCAGGAGGCTCTATGACCAGTCTTCGATGGTCGCTCGGCATCCTCACCCTCATCGTGGTTTCGGCCACGCCGGTCGTCGCCCAGGCGAATGGGAACGTTGCCGCCGGGTGGGTCAAGACGGTGTCCGGCACCGCGTTCATTGTCCGGAAGGGCGCTGAAGTTCCCGCACAGGCGGGTCAGGTCGTCTATGAATCGGACAGCATTCGCACGGGAGCTGACGGCAAGATTGGCGTGACGCTCAAGGACGACACGCGTCTGGCACTCGGGCCAGGCAGCGAGGTGCAGGTCGAGAAGTTCGCGTATGCCCCGGGAACCGCCAGCCTCGGCCTGGTGTTGAAGTTCGTGCGCGGGGTCACGGCGTACGTGTCGGGACGGCTGGCGAAACTGGCGCCGGACTCCATTCGGCTGGAAACCCCCTCGGCAATTGTCGGCGTTCGTGGGACGACGCTCGCCATCAAAGTTGAGGGGTGAGGATGCGCAGCGGATCGGTCGCCATTCTTGCGGCGCTCGCCATATCGCTCGACGTCGCGTGCAGCACCAAGAGCAAGCACGTGGCCTCGCCGGCGCCAAGCGAGACCGCAAGAACGGTGGTCGTGCTGCTGCCCGACTCTGACACCGGGACGACCGGCCGCGCCTTCCTCTCCAACAGCGCGGGGACGGTCGATTTGAACGCTCCGCGTGAATCATCGACGGCAAGTGCAGCCAAAGCCCCAACTGCCGTGACGACGATGAGCGAGGAAGACATTCAGCGACTGTTTGGCGACGCGCTTGCCGCGCTTCCTCCCGCCCCCATTCACTTCACCCTCTATTTCAGGTTCGAGTCCGACGACCTGACCGACGAATCTCGCGCCTTGTTGCCGCAGATTCTCAATACGGTCAAGACGCGGCCGCTGCCGGAAGTTCTGGTCGTGGGCCACACCGATACAATGGGGACGGCGCGCGCAAACATCGAGCTCGGTCAGACTCGCGCCAACACGGTTCGCAACATGCTGATCCAGGTGGGGATCGACCCGTCGATGATCGAGGTCCGATCGCACGGCGAAGCCGATTTGCTGGTGAAGACCGCCGACGAAACCCCCGAACCGCGTAACCGCCGCGTCGAGATCTCGGTTCGCTGATTCATTCCTCCGATGAGCGCCCCAATCGACACCACCTCACGTCGGGGTCGGGTGTTTCTCTGCGGCCTCATTCCCGTAATTCTCACCGCAATCGTCGCTGTCTACCGGCCAGGGTTCTTCCCGCGCCTGGACGACAGCGTCTACGACATGATCATGCGTTCCGGCAGCATCCAGCCTCCCGGCAAGGGCGTGGTCATCGTCGACATCGACGAGCGGAGCCTCACCGAGCTCGGGCAGTGGCCGTGGCGGCGAGACGTGATCGGCAAGCTGATCAAACGGCTGCGCGACATGGGCGCGTCAGTGATCGGCATGGACATCATCTTCGCCGAAGCCGATCGGCTCGAGCTCCGCGACGTTGGCCAGTCTGGCGCGACGCCAGATGATCTGCTCGCCAGCGTGCTGCGCGAAGGCAAGGTGATTCTGGGCTACGGGCTGACGTTCGACGCCGCTGGCCGCGAGCGCATGAACTGCGTGCTGCACCCGGTCACGGTCGCGGTGGTGCATCCACGCGATGACACCGAACAGCTGCCGTACTTCCACGCGACCGGGACTGTGTGCAGCCTTCCGCTCCTGGCGCAAGCGGCCGGTGCATCAGCATTTTTGAATGCCGCGCCTGACTCGGACGGCATTCTGCGTCGCGTCCCGCTGATTGCCGAAATGGACGGACGGCTGTATCCCAGCCTGGCGCTTGCGGCCGTCAAAGCATCGACCGGTGCACGTGACCTCACGCTTCGCGTCCACAACGTCAACGCCGCTACCTTGCATATCGACGATGTTGAGGTGCCGCTCGATGGCAAGAGCAACCTGCTGGCGCGGTATCGAGGCAAGAAAGGCACGTTCCCGCATCTGTCGGCCGCCGATATCTTGACCAATCGTGCGACGCCGCTAACCGTGCGCGACAAGATTGTGCTGGTCGGTACGACGGCGCTCGGTACGAGAGAAGTTGTGGCGACTCCGATCGATACCCTGTTTGCCGGCGTCGAAGTTCAAGCGACCATCGCCGACAACCTGCTCGAACGGAGTTTTATCCGCCGCTCGGATCTGGGGTCGATGCTCGATGCCGAGATTGTCGTGATTCTCGGAGTCGCGGTGTCTATCCTGGTCGCCACGATCGGCGTCACACCAGGAGTTGCGCTTGGCGGAGCAGGGATCGCTTTTCTGTGGGCGTCGGCGGTGTGGCTGTTGTCGACGCGAGGGCTCTTCGTCTCTCCGTTGTTTCCGACGATCGGGATCCTCTGCGCGCTGGCGCTGATGACGTTTGCGAAGTTCACCATCGAGCAGCGGCGGGCGGAGACCGCGGGACGGCAGCGGTCGGACGCACAGCGCTTGATGGTGCAGACACTCCTGTCGCTGACCGAAACGCGCGATGCCGAGACCGGGCGCCACTCGCGCCGCACGCAGCTCTACGCACGGATTCTGGCCCAGGAACTGTCGACCCATCCAGAGTATTCGGACTATCTCACCCCGGAGCGCATCGACCTGCTCTCGAGCCTTGCGCCGCTTCACGACATCGGCAAGGTCGGAATTCCCGATCACATTCTCAACAAACCCGGCCCGTTGACGACCGACGAACTGGCCGAAATGCGGAAACATCCGGTGCTCGGGCATGAAGTGATCCTGAAAGCGGAAAAGCAGGTCGGTGTCTTCGATGACGCCACGCTGGCCATGGCCAAGGACATTGTCTATACGCATCACGAGAAGTGGGATGGCACCGGATACCCTCAGGGACTGCGCGGCACCGGCATTCCCATTCCTGGACGCGTCATGGCGGTTGTCGACGTTTACGATGCGGCGGTCACACGCACGCTCTATCGAAAGACGATGTCGCATGAAGACACCGTCAAGTTCATCCAGGCAGGGAAGGGGACCCATTTCGATCCCATCGTCGTCGATGCGTTTGTCAAAGCGTCGAGCGTGATCGAACACGTGTCGAGCCACGAGAGCGTGTGATCTTTATTCAGCGACAGCCACTCAGGCTGAGACGTACCGACGGTAGACGTCGAAGGGTCGAAGTTTCGAAGAGTCGAAGGGATTATTCTTAACGGATCGCTCTTCAGCGACAGCCACTTGTCGAACTGAAAACGGACCGACGGTAGGCGTCGAAGAGTCGAAGGGTCGAAGAGTCGAAGGAATTGATTCTCAACTGATCTCACTTCAGCGACAGTGACTTGTCGAACTGAAGGGGACCGACGGTAAACGTCGAAGATGCGAAGGCTCGAAAATGAGTCGGCGAATTTCTTCGACGCTTCGAGACTTCGACGCTTCGAAGTTAACCGTCAGCACGTCTCAAACCTCAACCCACAATCCGCAGATTGGTGGGCGCTGAGGGTGGTGGCTGCGTCGAGCCGGCGGCCTGACTGAAGGTCACGGTCTTGCCCGCAACGGTCATTGTGCCGGTGCGCGCCAAACCGGGGTTGGCAGCGACGACGAAGTTGACACCGCCGATGCCGGATCCGCTCGCGCCGCTGGTGATGGTGATCCACGGCACATTGCTCACTGCGGTCCACGAACAGCTGGCGCCGGACGTGACCGACAGTGCGGTCGTCGCCCCGATGGCCCCGACGTTGAAGCTTGTTGGCGTGACCGAGTAGGTGCAGCTGTTGGCGGCCTGCGTGAAGGGGACCGTCACGCCACCAACCAACAACGCGCCGGTCCGCTGAGCCCCTGTGGTATTGGCGGCGACGGTGTAGTTCACCTGTCCGATGCCCGATCCGGTGGCGCTGGTCACCGTAATCCAGGCGACGGTGCTGGTGGCCGACCACGTACAGCTGGTCCCGGTGATCACCGACAACGAATTCGTCGATCCGGTAGAAGGCGCGGAAACGCTGCTTGGGGTCACCGTGGGGCTCGCACACTGCGCCGAGGCTGTCCCGACGTCGACGGCCAGCAACAAGGCGACGAGGAACCAGAGGCGTTTCATGTCGGCGTTGGGCGTTCGGCCCACGCCAAACCGTGCATACGAAAGGCCCTCAGAAAACCGCGATATTCGGCCTGTTTTCGGGCACCGGCTGCTTTGCGAGCGGCAGAATTGTGACGGTTGGAACGAGATTGTCAGGTGGGCGAATCCGGTCCGCGGCGTGCAGGTGGACCGCGGTTCTCGCGGTCCACCGTCAACGCTAGTGCGTCATCCGCTTCTTAACCGTGTCGCGGAGGGTCTTTGCCTGCTCCAGATGTGCATTGACGACGGGGTAGGTCTTCGCTGCCCACTCGTTGATGCTCATCGTCACCGGATTGTCGCTCTTTTCGGGGAGGATGGCGGTCGCATTGACCTTGGCCTCGGCCTTCTTGCCATTTTGGTCGCGGCTTTCCACCTTGGTCTTTTCGAGCGTGTCCTTATCGACCCGCGACCGAAGCTTGCCAAGCACATCGTCGTGCCCGTCAACCATGGCGTCCATGTATTCCTTGTCGAAGTCGGCGCCCTGCAGCTTGGAGAGCTTGTCGCGCAGGTCGCGATGCTTATCGTCGAGATCGGTCGGCACCGGAATGTTGTGCTGTGAGGCGAGCTGCGTCAACTCATCGTTGGCCTTGGTGTGATCGTCGACCATCATCTGGCCAAACTTTTTCACATCGGGATTGACCGCGCGCTCGGCAGCCATCCGGCCGAGTTCGACTTCCGTCGTGCCGGCGACGGCAAGGTCGTTCACGAAGTCTTTATCACCTCTACTCAAATTGTGGTCTTCAGTACCCGCTGTGCCGACGGCACCGCCATTCGCAGGATTGGCTGTGCTCGTGTCTTTGTGGCCACTATTGCACCCGATCGCCAGCGCTGCTGTCAGCGCGATGGGCAAGAAACCATACCTCTTCATCTCTGTTCTCCTCTGATGAGCTCGTTCCGCACTTCACTTCCCCTTTTCAGTGCAAAGCGCGTGACCTCAACAGATTCGCGATTCGCGGTTCGCACTTCGCGGTTCGCGATTAGCGATTCAGGATGAGCGATTAGCGATAAGGGATTCAGTACGTCGCCCTGCCGCCACTGATGTCGAAGACCGCGCCGGTGGAGAACGAACAGTCTTCGGAGGCGAGCCAGCAGATCAGGGCGGCGATCTCGTTGACCTCGACGAATCGGCCCATCGGGATCTTCGACCGCATGTATTCGATGTGCTCGGGCTTTATCTGCGCGAAAATTTCGGTGTTCGCGGCTGCCGGCGTCACACAGTTCACGAGGATGTTCCTGGTGGCCAGTTCTTTTCCCAGCGACTTGGTCAAGCCGATGAGTCCGGCCTTCGACGCGCTGTAATGTGACGCCGTGGGGTTGCCCTCTTTTCCCGCGATAGACGCGACGTTCACGATTCGACCGTACCCGCCGGCGAGAAGATGAGGGATCACGGATCGGCACGCGAGAAAGCAGCCAATCAGGTTCACTTCAATCACCCGGCGCCACAGGTCGGGATCGAGTTCCCAGGTGAGGCCGTTCCCACCGGCGATCCCGGCATTGTTCACGAGGATGTCGATGCGGCCGTGCTTCGTGATCGTGGAAGCGGTCGCCGCGTCCACCGATGATGCGTCGGTCAACTCAACACGCTCGTGGCTCACCGTTCCGAGCACGGAGAGTTGCTGTTGGGCGGAGGCGAGTCGCTCAGCATCGACGTCCCACAACGCGACCGTTGCACCCGATTGCAGCGCGCGAGTTGCCGTCGCATACCCGATGCCGCGTGCGCCCCCGGTAATGACCGCGACGCGCCCTGTCAGATCCAGTTGGTTCATCTCGCTGGATACTTTAGATCGATCAGAGCCGGCGTCCGAGGATTCAACGATTCAAGGATTCGAGGATTCGCCGATTCGAGAACTCGCCGATTCGAGGATTCGCCGATTCGAGGATTGGAGGATTAGAGATTCGCGATTAGGGATTAGCGATCAGGGATTCTACGGTTTCCACCAATCGGCCGCGATCAGTTGCGGCGAACCGGCGGCCTGTCGCCATTCCTCCGACATGAGCTGGCGCTCGAGCGTGAGAATGCGCGCCTGGAAGGCGGTGAAATCGGAAAACCGCTCGGTGGTGGCGAGCCCGTCGGACCATTCCATCTCGAGGACGTATTCCCCCGAAACGGTGTCGTATCGTGTCGTGAGACGCGCAACGCGATCGCCGCGCTCGAAGAGCCAAATCATAGTTGTTGTATCGGACGTCGCTTCCGAGTCAGTCACACTGCCGGGGAGTTAATTCCTCGTAATTCTGCGCGCCATGAATCAACCAACCAGACGCATTTTGAGCTTCGTTCCGGGCAACTTGAACGAGCGAGCAGCAGGTTGGTGTCGACCGTGAACGTCAATCCGCGGGAGGCACCGGGAACCGCGCGGCGCGATTGTTCTGGCGCACGGCTTTGCGGCGTTCGGCGATGGTCCACGTCTCGCCGCAGGCCCCGCATCGGACGTATACAACCGTGCGGCCGAGCGACTCTGCTTTTGCGGAGACGGCATTACAGCGGGGGCACGACAGGAAGCGTCCGGGTTCGGTGGAATCCATTGGTCGCTTGTCCACGATAGCTCTACGATGCCACAACCTCGGCGGTTAAACAATTGGCCTTTGGGGACATTTGACGCTCCTGGTTCGCGATTCGCCGTTCACGATACGTCCGGCGGGTGCGATCACGAATCGGTAATCGGCCGGTGCGCGAACTTGTCCATCCCTGCGCTTATCCCAATCCGGAACGGCAGATTTTGCGCGAACCTTCGAGAAGTGGCGCCGCGATCTACCATGGAGCCCGCTCGGCATTTCGGGAAGGAGCAATCATGAGGTCCAGTATGGTGGTTCTGACGACGGCTCTGGTCTGTTTCGCCGTCGGGTCAATGGTTCACATCAATGCGTCGCAGGCGGCACCACGGCAGGCGTCGGCGCCACAGGAGGATGTACTGCCGGCGCTGTTGGTGGAGGTGCGGGGCCTTCGCGCGGCGATGGAGCAGATGGCATCAGCCGGTCCACGCGTGCAGCTGGCGCTCGGCCGCGTGCAGTTGCAGGAGCAGCGGGTCAACAATCTGTTGCGCCGGCTCGAAGAGAGCCGCGGCCGTCTCGCGGAAACGCAGCGCAACTACGATCGAATGCAACAGGAGCTGCAGAACATCGCCGCCGCAATTCGTGAGCCACGTCCAGACGGCCCTTCGCCGGATCAACTACAGGGTCAGCAACGCGCCAGCCAGCAGGAACTCGAGCGCCTGGCGGGAGACATTCAGCGCATGACCGCGGAGACGACGACGCTCGACGCGGATCTCGCGGCGGAGCAGGGCCGCTGGATCGATCTCAATCAGCGCATGGAGACGCTCGAGCAGTCGCTGGTGCGCAAGTAGAAGTCGATCGAGTGTGGCCAGCTCGCCTGGATGTTGCGCAAGCGATTGATCGACGTTCTAAGCTCGGTCGGCCACCATCGATGGTGCTGGGCGACAACGTGGCACACCCGCCAGCGCCACCGCTACAACGCCGGTCGCCGCGACGGCAAATGCGATCGCGATCATGACGTTCGAAAACGGCTCGTAACGAACCGAAAGTCGTCGTCCGTTCTTGATGCGAATGCCCATCAACCCATCGGCTCGACGGTCGATGTGGACCGGTTCGCCGTCGATCGATGCGTGCCATCCGGGAAGGGCGACGAATGTCGCAACCAGCGTGTAGTTGTCGCGGTCGGCCGGCAGAAGCACCGAGAGGTCGTTGCCACTTATTGCGGCGGTGAGGAATTGGGGTGCGGGGCCATCGATGAAGACCAGGCTGGGGCGCAGCGGAGATTCAAACAAGTAGAAGCCTTCGGCTGCGGCGAGAGGCTTCCAGCCGTTCTGCACGAGTTCCAACGCGCGATCGCGCGTGCCAAAGTATCGAACGCCGAACCTTGCCAGTGCAGCCGGCGATGCCGGGAGAAAAGCGTAGGTGAGGCCGTACCAGCCTGTTGTAATCAGCCCCCTGGCCGCGAGTGATGCTCTGAAGGATTCGTCCATGAGGATCGATCGCCCGGTGCTCGCGAGGATCCCGTGCGGAATTGCCTTGATATCGAAGTTCCACGGCACCGGGTCCAGATCCGTCGCGAGACGCGAACCACGTTCCATCACCGAGAGAAATAGTGGCGGTCGAAATCCAAGATCGCGTTCGCTTGAATGGAACGGCCGGAGTTGCCACCAGAGCGGCGGAATCTGCGGCGTGAAGGCTACGAGCAGCAGGACCGCGACCAGCACGCGGTGGCGACGAACGAAACCGTACGTCGGTAACAGTGACAGCGCGGCACCCACGCTGAGCATTAAAAACGGCGTTGAGAACCAGAGTATCCGAGTAACGTTGGATGCTCGAACCAGCGGCAGGGCGCCGGCCACTGATGGAAACATGCGGATCAGGAGTACGGCCACGAGCGGCACCCATCCGAGGAGCCAGATCTGCCACCGTACGTCCGCGCGCTCACGAGCAGCGAGGAGTCCCCACGCCGCGAGCACCAGGACTGCTGGCGAGTAATGGACCGTTTCGCCACTGGTCAGCGCGGTTGGGAGGAGGAGCAGCAGATCGGCAAGCACGTTCCGCGGCGAAGCGTTGAACAAGAGGGTCTGGTAGTTGACGTGAGCGCGCGCGCTCGCTGCGGCGAGCCTGGCGAACTCGAGGAAGTGCGGCGCAACCGCGATTATCGCGAGCGCCATCAGGACCAACGTTGTCACCCGGGTCGACCGCGCATAATTTCGGGCCAGCGCCGTGAAGGCGGCGGCGACGATGACTCCCATGAGCACGCCGTTCGCGCCAACCCCCAGACAAAACACGAGCGTCGCAGCCGCGACAGCCACTGCTCGTGGGCGCGACGGAGCGCCGAGAAAACGCCGGACCGCCAGGAGGAGAAGCGTGAAGTACAGCAACGCGCCCTGGTGGGGATGATGATGGATGAAATACAGGAAGCTCGGCGTTGTGAACGCGAGCACTGCACAGACCGACGCGATGGGCAGGGTGAAGAAGTCAGCGTAGAACGCCGTGAGGGCGGCCGTGGTGAGGACGGCCATCAGGAATATGTTCACGAGCATCGCCCGCGGTGGGGGAAGAACGGCGTAGGTAGCCGCGTGCGGCGCAAACGGGCAGACGACCGGGTCGCCGAGCAGCGGCGTGCCAAAGTTCTGCCCGAGATCGATCTTGAGCAGAACGCCTGACGCAAGCGCGCGTTGCACCAGCCGGACGTCGATAAAGGTATGAGCGGGTTCGTCGTTGTTCTCGAGCGGCAGACCGCCACCGCCCGCGAACAAGATCGCCATCGTCACGACGCCGACGAGGAGGGGAATGCCGATGTAGTAGAGGAGGGCGTTGCGGATGTCGGCAGTCTACCGTTTCTTCATCTCTGTGAGCTACCGCGGTCCGACGGCACTCCAGCCGGGCGCACCGACCGACGATGGCTGCAGCAATGCGCCGAACTTCACCGTGGTGCCTTGGAGATACCATGCACCCACCTCACCGGTGTTGGTGTTTTGGAGAACGACGTCGCTGTAGGCGTCGCCATCGAGATCGGTGACGGCGACTGCCCGCCACTCGGCGCCGGGGTTGGCTGACAACACGCTCCCGCCGGCGAGCTCTGTGCCGTTCATCATCAGCCAGACTGCCAGCGCGCCGGTGGAGCGTTGCTGCCAGAAGATGTCGCGCTCGCCGTCACGGTTCGAATCACCGGTGCCGATGATCTCCCAATCCGCGCCGGGTGCGGCGACGCTGGGAATGACATAGCCAATCGCCGTCGTCCCGTCCATCAACCAGAAGGCGATCTGACCGGTTGGTGCGTATTGCCAGATCAGATCAGGATGGCCATCGTGGTTGAGA
>JBPYFA010000025.1:0-9779 GCA_051986585.1 Vicinamibacterales bacterium
CAAGGGTCCCGAATGGATCGCCGGACACATCGTCGATCCCGAAATGATCGCACCGGGCATGCGCGAGCCGCCCGTCACCGTGCATGAGCGTGAAGCCGCGGCGATTGCGGCGTACGCCCGCCGCGCCGCTCGTGACGCCTATCCGGGCTTTCCAGCGTCGGTGGAGATTGTCGCGCCGGTGTGGGCGCGCTACTGCGTCGGGTGTCACAAGATCGAAGGCGATGGCGGAACGGATGGTCCCGACCTGACGCATGAGGGCACCAAGCACGATGCGGCGACGCTCAGGCGGTGGATTGAGGATCCGGAACAGGTCGACCCTGACGCGGATATGCCAGCCTTCGGCGATCGACTGACGGCAGCCCAGCTCGACGCGGTCGCGGGGTACCTGGCGGCGCGGAAGTGAACGGACCGTTTCCTCGGCAACCTCAAAGAAACTATCATTCTCAATTGTGCCCTCGAACCCTCTACAGGACGGCCTCCGTCTCGAGCCCACGCCTGGCGCCGCGATTCTGGTGATCTTCGGCGCGACCGGGGATCTTACGCGCCGCAAGCTCTTGCCAGCCCTCTACAACCTGTCGAAAGGGCGGCGCCTTCCTGCGCGCTTCTCCGTGATTGGCGTCGCGCGCGAGCAGATGCCCGACGATGGGCTGCGAACGACGTTCGCCGACAGCCTGCGGGAGTTTGTCGGGCTCGAGGAGCAGGACGAAATCGCGCGGTCGCTCGCTGAACGCATGTACTACGTTGGCGGAGACTTTCGGGATGCGGCGCTGTACCAGAAGCTGAAGGCGCGGCTCGAGCAGGTCGACAAGGCGGGCGGGATCCTGTTCTATCTGGCGATTCCTCCCTCAATCTACGCAACGGTGATCGAGCAGCTGGGTGCCGCCGGACTCACCCGGCAAGCGTCGGATCGCGATTGGCGCCGCGTGATCGTTGAAAAGCCCTTCGGTACGGATCTCTCGACCGCGCGCGAGCTCAATCAAATCGTTCATAAGCACTTCGACGAAAGCCAGGTTTATCGCATCGATCATTACCTCGGGAAAGAGACCGTTCAGAACCTGATGGTGTTCCGATTCGCCAACGGCATGTTCGAACCGATCTGGAACCGGCGGTACATCGATCACGTGCAAATCACCGCGGCGGAAACCGTCGGCGTGGAACGGCGAGCTGCGTATTACGAAGGCGCTGGCGCGCTGCGCGACATGGTGCAAAACCATCTGATGCAGTTGCTGGCGCTGGTCGCGATGGAGCCGCCGATCGCGTTTTCAGCGGAAAGCGTCCGCGATCGGAAGATGGACGCGTTGATGTCGGCGCAGCCTCTCGTCGACGAGAACGGTGGCAGCTGTATCGTCCGCGCGCAGTATCGGCGCGGCTGGGTTGCCGGCGCTGAGGTTCCGGCGTATCGCGACGAGCCGGGCGTCGATCCGCAGTCGACGACCGAAACTTTCGTCGCGTTGCGCATGCATCTCGACAGCTGGCGTTGGGCCGGCGTCCCGTTCTATCTGCGCACGGGAAAGCGATTGCCCAAGCGCGTGACCGAGATTGCGATTCAGATGCGTCGCCCGCCGCTCGAGATCTTCAAGCGCGTCAGCCCGACACCGGTCGCGGCGAATCTGCTCATCGTCAACGTTCAGCCTGACGAGGGAATCTCGGTGCGGTTCGAGGCAAAGATCCCTGGCACACGGATGCAGCTGGCGCCGGTGATGATGAACTTCAGGTACAACTCCGCATTTGGGGGCACCGTTCCCGAAGCCTACGAAACGCTGCTGCTCGACGCGATGCTCGGGGATCCGACATTGTTTGCGCGTCACGATTTCGTCGAAGGATCGTGGGCGCTGATTACTCCGGTGCACGAGAAATGGCGGGCCGAGCGCGCGTCGTGCATACCGACCTACGAGGCGGGTGAATGGGGTCCGCCGGAAGCGGACGAACTGATGGCGCGAGACGGCCGCCGTTGGAGGACGTTATGACTGGTCCGCTCCTGGCGTCAGGCGTCGACGTGGCTTTCAGCGAGATCGAGGCGGCCCTCGGTCGCGGCGATGTGCGACAGACAACACGCACGGCGCTCACCGCAACGATTGTCGTGACCGGTCCGCACGAGCGCCTGACGCAGGCCGCACAAGCGGTCGAGGCGCTGAAGGACATTGGCGTCCGCGCGGTGTTGATTTGCTGCGGCGACAACGCCGTACCGGCCGTCCGTGTCGCCAACCACACGGTTGCGCTCGACGGGATCAAGTCTGAATACCTGAACAACGCCGTGGCCGCGCTTCGGCTGTCCAGCCTGCCGACGCTCGTCTGGTGGCGCGGCGGCGACCCCCGGAATGTCGAAGGGCTCGCGGCCCTGGCCGACCGGCTCGTGCTCGACGCTGAGGATCCCCGGCTGATGTGGGATGCGGTGGAAAAACTGGCCGAGCGGACGTCGGTCACGGATCTGCGGTGGACGCGTTTGACCAGATGGCGGGCGCTGCTGGCCCATTTTTTCGACATCCCCGAAGTGCAGGCCGCCATTCCTCATTTTCACAGTCTCCGCGTCGAAGGGGCCGACGAACACGCGCTTCGCCTGTTTGCCGGATGGGCACTGTCGATCATGGCGTCTCCGGACCGCGTGAAGTTCGAGTTGATCAAGACGAACGGCACCGCGCCGATCGAGACGGTGATCGTCGGAGGCGATCAGGAACTCGTGCTGCGCGTGGCTCCGAGCCGGACCTGCGTCGAGACCGCGGCCCGCGTCAACAATCTCCCGTCAACGTCGCGAATCGTCTCGCTCGGCGACCAGGGGCTCACGGCCCTGCTTGGCGAGGAGCTTCGCATACGGGCACGCGACGTCGCGTTCGAGCGCGCCGTTGTCGCGTCCAGGAGCCTGCCATGAGCGGATCGAATTTCGGCATCGTCGGACTCGGCACGATGGGGCGGAATCTCGCCCTGAATATCGAGTCGCATGGATATCGGGTCGCAGTCTGGAACCTCGAAACCGACTGGATCGGCGATTTCATCGGCAAGCATCCGGATGCGAAATTCGAAGGCACGCCGACCTTCGAGCAATTTACCGCGGAGCTCTCGCGGCCGCGGCGGATCATGATGATGATCCCGGCGGGAAAACCGGTCGACGCGACCATCGACAAGCTCAAACCGTTGCTCGACCGCGGCGACGTTCTGATCGACGGCGGCAACTCCTGGTTCGAGGACACGCGCCGCCGCGAAGCGGCCCTGCGATCCTCGGGCCTTCATTTCGTCGGCTGCGGTGTATCGGGAGGCGAGGAGGGTGCGAGATTCGGCCCCTCGCTCATGCCCGGAGGACCGAACGAGACCTGGCCGATCATCGGCGATGTGCTTGAATCGATTGCCGCACGAACCGAAGCGGGGCCGTGCGTCACCCATGTAGGGCCGGATGGCGCCGGCCACTTCGTCAAGATGGTGCACAACGGCATCGAATACGGCGACATGCAACTCATCGCCGAGTCGTGGGACGTGTTGCGCCGCGCCCTCGGCCTCAGCGCGCCCGAGACCGCCGATGTTTTTGAGAAATGGAACGCAGGACCACTCGCATCGTTCCTCACCGAGCTGACCGCTCGCGTCTGCCGGACGATTGATGCCGAGACCAAGCAGCCGCTCGTCGATGTGGTGCTGGACAAGGCTGGCCAGAAGGGAACCGGGAAGTGGACGGCGCAGGTGGCGCTGGATCTCGCCGTCGCGATTCCGACAATCGCCGCCGCCATCGATGCGCGCGTGCTGTCGAGCCTCAAGGAGGAACGGGTGGCGGCATCGAAGCTGCTGACCGGACCATCGCCGAACCGCCCGGTCAATGCCGATCGCCAGCAGGTCATCGACGATCTCGCCGACGCGCTTTACGCGGCGCGCATCTGCGGGTACGCACAGGGGATGGCACTCATCCGCGCGGGCTCGGACAAGTACGACTGGAAGATCAATCTGGCCGAAATCGGCCGAATCTGGAAGGGCGGCTGCATCATCCGGGCACGCCTGCTCGATCCGGTCCGCCATGCGTTCGAAGCCAAGCCCGATTTGGTCAACCTGCTGCTCGACCCGGCGATTCGCGATATCGTTCAGCAGTCGCAAGCCGGCTGGCGACGGACGGTCTCGCGTGCCGTCGATGCGGGGATTCCGATGCCGGCGCATTCGTCGGCGCTGGCGTACTTCGATTCGTACCGAACTGCACGGCTGCCCCAAAGCCTGACTCAGGCCCAACGCGACGCCTTCGGCGCCCACACCTACGAGCGCGTCGACAGACCGGGCGCTGTGCATAGTGAGTGGTAGGCAATTCGCAATTCGCAATTCGCAATTCGCGGTTCGCAATTCGCGGTTCGCAATTCGCGGTTCGCAGTTCGCAGTTCGCAATTCGCGGTTCGCGGTTCGCGGTTCGCAGTTCGCGGTTCGCGGTTCGCAAGTCGTGAGTCGCAGTTCGCAGATTCGGTGATTCGCGGATTCGACGATTCGGTGATTCGGGGATTCCGTGATTCGACGATTCGACGATTCGATGATTCGGATTAGCGATTCAGGGATTCAGGGATTAGCGATTCAGGGATTCCGGGATTCAGGGATTCCGGGATTCCGGGATTCAGGGATTCAGGGATTAGCGATTCAAGGATTCAAGGATTAGCGATTCGCGATTAGCGATTAGGGATGAGTGATTGAATCATCACGCCACAGCGCTGAATCTCTCGAGCGTCCTCGAGCACCAAACCAACCTCACGCCCGATCGGGTCGCGATCACCTGCGGCGGCCGGCACATGACCTACGCGGAGCTCAATGCGGCTGCGTCGCGTGTGGCTGGCGGCCTGGTCCGGCTCGGCGTCGCTCGAGGCGATCACGTTGCGTTGTCGTGTCCCAACGTCCCCTGGTTTGCCGTCGCCTACTACGGCATTCTCAAAGCCGGGGCCGTGGTCGTCCCGCTGAATGTCCTGCTGAAGCCTCGAGAGATTGCCTATCACTTGAAGGACAGCCACGCGGCGGCGCTGATCGCGTTTGAAGGGACGGCCGAGCTTCCCCTCGCGCAGATGGCGCGTGCCGGATGCGACGAAGCTGGATGCTCGCAGCTGGTCATCATCACCGCCAATCCGACCGCCGAGGCTCCAGTTCCTTCGGCGTTGACCCTGACTCAATTGATGGACGGCCAGCCCGCCGCCTTTGAAACGCGGCGGCGCCGGCCGGGCGACACGGCCGTGATCCTCTACACGTCAGGGACAACGGGCCATCCAAAGGGTGCAGAGCTGACGCACGAAAACATGCTCTTCAACGCTGTCGCTTCGCACGAAATGGTTCGTCCCGCCTGCAAAGGCGGGCTCGAGCAGGACGTGGCACTCGTCACGCTGCCGCTCTTTCACTCGACGGCGCAGACCTGTCAGCTCAACTCCGGTCTCTATGGCGGATTGCGCCTCGTCCTGCTGCCCCGTTTCGAGCCGGCGCAGGTGCTCAAGACGATCGTCGACGAGGACGTCGGCTTCTGGATCGGGGTGCCCACGATGTATTGGGCGTTGCTGGCGCACGTGGAATCGGCCGCCGTCGATAAGGCAGCCGTGGCGCGTTCACTGCGAGTCTGCGCGTCGGGCGGCGCTCCGATGCCGCTCGATGTTCTGCATCGCTTCGAAAAGACCTTCGGGGTCCGGGTACTGGAAGGTTACGGCTTGTCGGAAACGGCGCCCGTCGTCGCCTTCAATCAGCTTCACCGACCCAGCAAGCCCGGAACGGTCGGGTTCCCGATCTTTGGGGTCGATGTTCGCTGCGTCAACGATGAGGGCCGTCCGGTCGCCGTGGGGGACCGCGGCGAAGTCGTTGTTCGCGGTCCCAGCGTCATGAAGGGCTACTACAACCGTCCGGAAGCGACCGAAGAGGCAACCCGAAATGGCTGGTTTCACACGGGGGACATCGGTGTCTTCGATGCGGACGGATATCTCGCGATCGTCGATCGCAAAAAAGACATGATTCTGCGCGGCGGCTTCAATGTGTACCCGCGGGAGCTGGAGGAAGTTCTCCTGACCCATCCCGCCGTCTCGATGGCAGCCGTCGTCGGCGTTCCCGACCCTCGGCTCGGCGAAGAAGTCAAGGCCTACATCGTGCGCAAACCCGGGGCGAGCGTCTCGGAAGACGCGCTGGTCGAGTGGGGCCGTGAGCAATTCGCTGCGTACAAGTACCCTCGGATCGTCGAATTTCGCGATGCATTGCCCATCAGCGCGACCGGCAAAATCCTGAAGCGCGATTTGAAATAAATCAGCGCGAATTTTCAAGCGTTCCTCCGCGTTTGCCAACGGCCCTGATGGCCGTCTGCTTGCATCGCCGTTGGGCTGACAGACTTCCAACGGAGGCAATCCATGGCAGTGTGCGGAGATGTCATGACCCGCGAACCGGCGTCGTGTCAGGCAACCGACTCGCTCGTCGCTGTTGCACAGCTGATGAAGTCGAAAGATGTAGGCGCTGTGCCGGTCGTCGATGGCGAGAGCCGAAAGCTCGTCGGTATGATCACCGACCGGGACATTGTCGTGAAGGGATTGGCCGCCGGACGGCGAAGCGATCAGGCGACCGTTCGCGATGTCATGTCCACCGATGTGGTGACCTGCCGCGAGGACGAAGACGTCGAGGAAGCGGTGGCGCGCATGTCTTCCCGGCAGGTTCGTCGAATTCCAGTGGTCGACCGAAATGGGGGCTTGCGGGGGATCATCGCGCAAGCGGATATCGCGACACGCGTGCATCGCGATAAGACGACAGGAGAACTCGTCGAAGCGATTTCCGAATCAGAAACGGCGCGCCGATAACAGCGTTTTCGGCGATCCCGAAGCTCATCTGGTGGTCGATCGGTGGTCTAACCGGCGACGGGCCGCCGGTTGCTGCCGCTGAGATGCGTGCGATATAGTTCGCTGCCACATGCCTTTCGACCTTCCGCCATCCCATCATCGTGCGACCGGCCTGGTGGACGTTCTGGACCGGGTGCTCGACAAGGGACTCGTAATTGCGGGAGACATCAAGGTATCGCTCGCCGAAGTCGAACTGCTCACCATCCGGATCCGATTGCTCGTGTGTTCGCTCGATAAGGCACAGGAAATCGGCCTTGACTGGTGGCGGTACGACCGCGATCTGTCGCCCGGCGCGGAGCGCACCGCGATGGCCGAACGGGACGCGCTGCGAGCGCAGATTCAACGGCTCGAGGAGAAGGTGGACGCGTTGACGCGTCCCCCGCGGCGGACGCGCCGCTGACGTGCATCGATCGGGTGACGAGGGAGCTTCAGCATGGCAGTTGAACGACAGCAGGGCGGGACGAGCCTCATTGACGTTCTCGATCGCGTCTTGGACAAAGGGATCGTCATCGACGCGTGGGTGCGCGTCTCGCTCGTCGGCATCGACCTCATCACGGTCGAAGCGCGCGTCGTCGTTGCGTCGATTGACACGTATTTGAAGTACTCGGAGGCGGTCAGCCAGGTAGCCCCGGTCTCGCGACCCCAGGCGGAGCTGGCAGATCACGAGACCGTGTTGCGCGAAAACGCTGCCCTTCGCGCTGAGCTCGCGGCGACCAAGGCGGGGCGCACCTCATCCCGGCGACGCACTGAAAGGTAGGGTGTGGCCCGAACCGCGGCAGCGACGGCCGTGCATTACGGCGGGGTCGATCCCGAAGCAAAGCTCGGGCTCCTCGAGTTTCTGCTGACGACGAACGATGTGCAGGCGTCCGTCCGGCGGGCCGTCGACTGGATTGTGAGTTACGCTGGCGTCAAACAGGCGGTCGTCGCGGTCGTCGAGCCGGGCGCCTCGGCACTGCTTCTCGTTGCTGAACATGGCGTGAGTTCTTCAACCATCGTCGATTTCTCGCTCGATCGAGAGGACGGGACCCACCCGTTGATTCTCGCGATGGAAGCGGACGAGCCGCAGTATTTCGATGGCGCGACCGATCACTTCCGCTCCCCGATTGAAGGGGTTCCGTTTCACGCCATTCCCTTGCGAACGGAAGACGACTTGAGATCGCACGGCCTGCTGCTCATCAGTGCGAATGGGCCCGAGGTCCACCCGGATGCCGCATGGGCAGCACGCACCCTGGCCCGCCAGATCTCACGGCTCATGAGCCGGCAAACGCTCGCCGAGACGCGATTCGGCCAGGAGCGGATGCTCTTGTACAGCATCATCAACGCTGTTACGGATCCAATCCTGCTGACCGATACCGAAGGAAAGCTCATCATCGCAAATACGCACGCCGAGAAGCTGTTTGCCGCACCCGAAGATGCAAGCGAAGGCTGGCGCCGTGCCGCCGGTTTGAACAACATGCTGTTCTCGGCGGCGCTGTCGACCAATGCGGTCGGGAACACCGAGCTGGCGCGACGCGAGCTGTTGCTGGTCGATCCGCTCGAAGGCTCCGATTTGTTGTTCGAGCTGCTGAGCTCTCGCGCGACCGATGAACGCCAGGGCACGTATGTCGTTTCCATTCTACGCAACGTCACCGACCTGGCCCGCGCGAAAGAGGAGATAGAGGAGAGTTATCGCACGCTGCGGCTGGCGCAGGCGGAAGTGCGCGACGAACGCCATCGGCTCGACCTCATCATCGACTCAGTCGCTGATCCTATCCTGGTGACCGATCAGGAAGGAGACATCGTGCTGATGAACGAGCCGGCGGAGCGGCTGTTCACGGCACCGAAATCGGCAACCGACACGGAACTGCGTCACGTGCACGCCAACGGCGCGCATCTGACGTCATTCGTTTCGAACGTGCTGACGCGGGGAGGAGAGCAGCGATACCGCGGTGAGATCCAGTTGACCGATCCGACCACCGGCCGGCTGTCTCCAGTCGAGGGTCTGGCCGGTCAGATCCTGTCGGAACAGGGCGAACTGATGTGGGTCGTCACGATCCTGCACGACCTGACCGAGGCAATCGAGAAGGGACGGCTGTTCGAACAGCTGAAACACGCATCGGCCGAGCTCGAACGAAAGGTGCAAGAGGCGACGGCCGAGCTCGCGCAACAGAACGAGCTGCTTCGCCGTCAGCACATCGCGCTCGAGCAGGCCTCGGCGCTCAAATCGCAGTTTCTCGCGAACATGTCCCACGAATTCCGGACGCCGCTGAACGCCATTCTGGGTTACACCCACATGCTGCTCAACGGGGTGACCGGTCCGATCTCCGAGCCACAGCGAAAGAGCCTGACGCGCATCGACTCGAACTCGCAGCACCTGCTGGCGTTGATCAACGACATTCTCGACATCACCAGAATCGAAGCCGGCCGGATGCCGCTCAATCTGTCGACCTTCAACATCCCGGCGCTGGTTGAAGAGGTGATGTCGGAGCTCGAGCCGATCATCAAACGATCGAATCTGTCGGTACGCGCCATCATGCCGAGGAATCTGCCTGGATTGAAGAGCGACCGGCAGAAGGTCAAGCAGATCGTGCTGAATCTCCTGAGCAACGCGCTCAAGTTCACCCCATCGGGATCGGTCACGATTGCGGCGTCCTATGATGCGCGGGAGCGTAGCGTCGGTATTGCGGTCCGCGACAGCGGCATCGGCATCGCGCCAGACGATCAAACCCAGGTGTTCGAAGATTTCCGTCAGCTCGACAGCTCGCCGGCGCGAGGATATGGCGGGACCGGTCTCGGCCTGTCGATTTGCCGGCGGCTCTCGCAGATGCTTGGCGGAACGATCGATCTCGATAGCGAGGTTGGCAAGGGTTCGACCTTCACTTTGCGTCTTCCAGCGCGGCTTAGAAAGCGATGACGACACAGAATACGGCCGACGCACTCGTCCTGGTTGTCGAGGACTACCAGGATGCGCGGGAAATGTATTCGGCTTATCTGCAATTC
>JBPYFA010000026.1:0-13617 GCA_051986585.1 Vicinamibacterales bacterium
GCCCGTGCTTCAGGTGACGCCGAATCGGATTTCGCCAATCCCAGAAGATCCGGAATGTAGGTTGGATCTTCAAGTGCCTCGGCGACGGACGCCGCCTCGGACTGCGTGGAGGGCGTGCCAAACGCCCGCCGCATCACTTGCGGCAGCGCCGGGCTCGTTCTCGAATCGCCCCACATGCTGAACAGTTGATGGCTGTAAAGCAGGAATGCCCGGTCGGTCAGCGTTGTCGGCGACCCGGGAGCGAGCATGAACGACTCCAGCGCACGAGCCGCTTCGGGCCACTGCATCGCGCCGAGCGTCTCGAGCGCCGAGGTGCGGTCGCCAATTGGAGCCGAGGTGTTATTCAAGATCGCAGTCAGATCCGGCAGCGCCGTCCGCGGTCGCAGCTCCCAGACGACCTGATTGAATGCCTCGCCTTTGTCTCCTGATTTCAGGCGCGCGTAGAGCGCGTCTTCCTTACCGCGCGCTGCAATGCCGATTGCTTCGAGGTACCAGCGGTCTTTGCCGTCGTATTGGGAAATGAGCTGTGTCATGGCTTCGAGCCATTCGCCGGTCGCCTGAGCCTGATCCTTGTAGGTGTAGGGCGGCAACATGAGCGCCGGGTTGGCGTCGCGAATCGAGAGCACAATCTCACGCCGCACCTGCGGTGACTCGTCGTGCAGAAGCGGTTTGCTGGTCGCCAGCATGTTCGCGCCGTTCAATCTGGCGACGCGCAGCCCAAGCACTCGGAACCGCGGATCCCGATCGTGCAACGCTTCCTGGACCGCGGTCGCCCCCGGCGTTCCGAGCGCACCGAGCAGCCACAGCGCGCGAGCCTTCAGTGCGGCATCGCTCTGATGCCACATCCGCTGCAGCATCGGAACGGCGGTCTGTCCCTGTGCGGCAATCGCCATGTGGGCGGCATATTGCGTCGACGCGTTTGGCGAACCGAGTGCCGCAGTGAGCCCTGTCGGCGTCGACAAATCGATCTTCGTCGCCACCGGCTTGTTCCCCACCGGCGCGAGTCGATAGATTCGGCCGCGACCGCCGTCAGGATCGCCCATCTGATGCCCGCCCACGCCGGGGTCGTACCAGTCGGAGATGAACACCGCGCCATCAGGAGCGGCCGCCACGTCGGTGGGACGCGACCACGTGTCGGCACCGCCGTTCACGAGTTCCTGAATCGTCGCCGAGTACCCAGCGCCGGCCACCGTCAACGGATAGGCTGCGACGATGCGCTTGCCGGCGTCGGCGTGAAGAAGCCCGCGATACGCCGGCGGCAACAGCGTGCCTTCGTACACCATCAGGCCGCACGGTGACCCCGCCCCCAGACGGGCCACGACGGGGGCAACGCCCGGTAACTCGAGGTGCCAGTGGGTGCCACGATCTTCGAGCCACGCTTTGTTCATTGGCCCGCGGTACCCGTAATTGCCTCCTTCCATGTTGTAGAGCAGCCGCGTCCACGCATTCCCGTCATCGTCGTTATCGGTCTGGAAAACATTGCCGAACGAGTCAACAGCAATCTCATAGGGATTGCGGAAGTTCTGCCCGATCACTTCGAGGCCGGTGCCATCGGCGTTCATCCGCAACGCGAGGCCTTCGTAGTAGCCATTCCCCGGCCGAATGTTCGCGCCGGTGCCCTGGGTGAACACGCGGGTGCCGGACTTGTCGGTGACGTCAAGGCCGGTGTTGCCTTGATTGAAGTAGAGCTTGCCGTCTGGTCCGAACACGACCGCATGCAGCCCATGATCGTGATCGATGCCGCCGAACCCGGTCAGGAGAACTTCCTTCTTGACGATCTTGTCGTCGGCGTCCTTCGTATAGACGATCAGATCGGGAGCCTGCGAGACATAGACTTTGTCTCCAAGGACGGCGATTCCAAGAGGCACACGGATCTGAGGATTTTGATCGAAGACCTTGACCTTGTCGGCACGGCCGTCGAGATCGGTGTCCTCGAGGATGACGATCCGATCCCCGGCCGGCCGCGGATCGGGAAGATTGCGTTGGGTCCGCCGGTAGTTGACTCCCTCGACCACCCAGACACGTCCTCGCTCATCGACCGTGAGATCGGTGGGGTTGGACAACATCGGCTCGGCAGCCCACAGTTTGACTTCGAGACCTGGCGCCGTTTTCATTGCCGCCAAGCTCTTCTCGGCTGGCTGCTGCGCGTTCACCATCACGCCGATGGCGACGACGACGGGAAGAATGAGACCGAATCGGACGAATCGCATCATGGGCACACCGCCTGGGAGATGGGCGGTATGCTACCTTGGAATCCCTTATCCCTCATCACTAATCGCGAATCGCTGATCCTCGAATCCTCGAATCATCGAATCCTCGAATCGGCGAATCCTTGAATCGGCGAATCCTCGAATCCTCGAATCGGCGAATCGGCGAGTCCTCGAATCCTTGAATCGGCGAATCGTCGAATCCTCGAATCGTCGAATCGCGAACCGCGAACCGCGAACCGCGAACCACGAACCACGAACCGCGAATCGCGAACGGCGAACAGCGAATCGCGAATCGCGAATCGCGAATCGCTACACGGGGTCGATTCTCAGTTTGGCGTGGGCAGCGGCGCCGAGCGCGCCGCCGAGTGTTCCCAGAACCAGGGCCGGCAGGACCAGCAAGATGGGAAGCGTGAAGAACTCGCCGAGGCCACCGCTGGCTTCGATGGCGCTCATCGTCTGTCGATCGTGAAAAAGGGCCAGCATCACTGCCGCACCAGCGGTGCTGATGAGCTCGCCGAGCATGACCGCAAGCGTTGCGGACACCGGGCCCGATGTGATCGAACCGGATCGCCACGCTGCCCAAAACCCCGCAGTGAGAAGCAGACCGATGCCGACATAGGTCGACGTCCCTGACCGGAGCGCGAAGTCATGCGTCGGCACAAACCAGTCAAGCGCAGTCCTGCCGACCTCGGCTGCGCCGAACAACACGCCCCAGATCCAGACGCTACGGACGACAAAGCCGAACACTTCATTGATGTACCAGCGATCGGCCCGCTGCTGCCCACGAACCGGATGGATCGAGTCCCTGTACTCTTCGAGCAGATCGCCGGACACGCTCTCGAAGTGCGATGGACTGAGGACAAGCCGCAGGATTGTTTCCGCCCAGGCCGGAGGCGTGGCATCGGTCGTCATACATCTCCTCGCAAAGGAAACTCGAGCCCGTACCAGAGCAGGTCGATGGCGGCGCGCGCGTCGTTCAGCGCACGAAGCCCCTTCGGTTTGATGCGGTAAAAGCGGCGAGGCCGACCGCCCCGAATCGGCGTGCCTGTTCCCAGTCGCGACCCGATGAGCCCTTTGCGTTCGAGCCGCTCGAGAGTCGCGTGCACCGCTCCGGCGGCCACGGACCGTTTCAGCCGAGCCTGGACTTCGCTCAGCACCGCGCGTCCGTAGGCGCTTTCGTCGAGACGCACGATGGCAAGAAGAACGGCTTGCTCGAAAGCACCGAGCGTGTCGGCCATATGACTACATTGTAGTTATGATCGGTATCGTTGTCGAGATCGTGGTCGGGATCCGGGCTCCGGGGGTCGATCTTCAACGTCTGTCTTCTCCCTTCTCCCTTGTGCCTTTTTCCTTTTTCGATATGCTATGCGCCAAACCGGGAGGCATTCACGCATGACATCGTCTTTTAAGCGGGCAGGCGCCGCAGGCTGTCTGGCCCTCATCGGGATCGCAGGAACGTTTTTCGCGGGGTCGGCGGCGCTCAATGCGCAGGCCCCCGGCGCGTGGAAGCCGTTGTTCAACGGCAAAGATCTGACCGGGTGGACGGTCCTCGCCGGCGGCGGCGGACGCGGCCGTGCCGGCGGTGCGCCGAGCCAAGCGCCAGCCACGCCTCCGGCCCCGCCATCCATGAACCCTGCGGAACGGGGCTGGAAGGTCGAGAACGGCGTGATTACCAGCGTTGCCCCGCCCGAGGGTCAGCGCAGCGGCAGCCTGGCAACCGTCGACAAGTACAAGGATGTCGAGCTCGAGTTCGATTACATGCTCGCCGAAGCCGGCACAAAGTGCACGCCGAAGCTGGACGACAAGCAGGCGAACCTCAGCGAGGACAAAACGTGCACGTTCAACAGCGGCGTCACGCTCCGCAACGCCTATCAGCTGAATCTTGGACGTCGCGAGGCCGGCGAGTACATCGGCATCGTCGTCCACCGCACCGAGCCGCAGGCGATTCGCGGCAATGTCGACTGGCTGTCGTCGGGCGACTGCGGCAGCAAACGCGGTTATCTGCAGGACTGCGATCAGTTCCCGATGATCCGGAAGAAGGGGGATTGGAACCACGTGCGCATCATGTTCAAAGGCACCCATCTGCAGGCGTGGCTGAACGACAAGCTGATCTGCGACGTCACCGATGATCCAACCGACCCGGCGGAAGCGAGCTGGAAGGAAGCGGCACCGATTGCGTTTCAGTGGCCGCCAGCTGGCGAGTCCGGAGGATTCAACGGGTCCGTGAAGTACAAGAACATCCGCGCGCGAGAGCTATAGGCCGAAGCGCGATCGCATAACCAACAAGGAGCCATTGATGGCGGACATTTCACGACGAGACTTCTTCAGAAGAGCGGGAGCAGATGCGGCGGTCATCGGGATTCTGTCGGCGACGGCCGGGCGGGTCTACGCGAATCCGCTCGGGCTGCCGATCGGCAGCCAGACGTACCCGCATCGGGCGATGATCGCCGACGGCAAGTTCGCCGATCTGTTGAAGCAGATGAAAGATATCGGCATCGAGCGCATCGAGCTGTGCTCGGCGATCGGCTATAACGAATTCGCGAAACTGGCCGATGCCAAGGAAACGAAAAAGATCATCGCCGACAATGGCTTGAAGTGCGAGAGCGCCCACTTCAGCATGAAAGAGCTTCGCGAAGGTCAGCAGAAGAGCATCGACTGGGCGAAGGAAATCGGCATGAAGCAGATGATGACCGCTAGTCTTGGCGGCCCCGTCAAGGACGGGACCACAACCATGGATGCGGTCAAGAAGGCGGCCGACGAATACAACAAGATCGGTGAAGTGGCCGCGAAGTCAGGTATTCAGCAGGGACTGCACAACGAGGGGTTCGAGCTGGCGATGGTAGACGGCGAGCGCGTTTATGACACGCTGTTCAAGTTGCTCGACCCGAAGCTCGTGAAGTTCCAGTTCCAGATGTCGACAATCACGTCGGGGTTGGTCGGCGCGGATTACTTCAAAAGGTTTCCCGGCCGATTCATCTCGATGCACGTGCAGGACGTCGACATGAACGCGCCGGTGCCTCCTCCCCCGCCTCCCGATCCGAACGCGCCCGCCGGCGGCCGTGGCCGCGGCGGCGGTCGTGGCGGTCGTCCGCAGAAGCCGGTCGGTCAGGGCACGATCGACTGGGTCAAGACGTTCCAGGCGGCAAAAATTGGCGGCATCAAGAACTATTTCGTCGAGCAGAGTTGGGACCTGACCAAGGAAAGCGTCGCGTTCCTGAAGTCGTTGAAAGTCTAAGGCTGACGGTTCTTATTCCAGGAGACCGGCGATGACGGCACTCACCAGACGAGAGTTCCTCCAGAAGACAGCGGCGAGTGGCGCCGTCGCCGGGTTCCTTGCAGGGGGCGGCAGGCTTCACGCCAATCCGCTCGGGCTCCCGATCGGGAGTCAGACCTATCCCCATCGCGCCCGAATTCAGTCCGGCGATCTTGCCGGGTTGTTGAAGGACATGAAAGCGATCGGCATCGAGGTCATCGAGCTGTGCAATCCGACCTACCGCGAATACGCGGTGCTGGCAGACGGCAAGCAGACCAGGAAGATCCTGGATGACGCCGGCATCAAGTGTCTGAGCGCGCACTTTCAAATGAACGCGCTCAGGAATGACCAGCCAAAACAAATCGAGTGGGCCCACGACATCGGCATGACGCAGATGAGCACGGCTGACCTCGGCGGCAAGGTCACGAACGGCATGACTTCAATCGAAGAGGTCAAGCGTGCGGCGGACGAATACAACAAGATCGCCGCGGTTGCCAAGAAAGCCGGCCTGCAGCAAGCCTTGCACAACGAAGGCTTCTGCAATTCGAAGCTCGAGGACGGAAGGCTGACCTACCCGGTCCTGCTCGAGTATCTCGATCCCGATCTGGTGAAGATGCAGTTCCAGATGTCCTCGATGCGGACAGTCGGCGATCCGATCATGTACTTCATGAACCACCCTGGCCGTTTCATCTCGGCGCACTTGCAGGGCGTCGACACGACGCAGGGCATGCAACCTTCGCGCGCGGGGATGCTTCCGGTCAAACCCACCCCCGACCAAGCGGCTGCTGCAGCGGCTGGACAAGGCAGAGGCCGGGGCGGCGCGGGCGGTCAAGGCGGCGGTGGTGGATTGGCCGTCGGCGAGGACACGGTCGACTGGCAAAAAGTCTTCACCGCGGCAAAAACGGCGGGGCTTCAGAACTACTTCGTGGAGCAGAGCTGGGATCTGACGGTCAAGAGCGTCGCGTTCCTGAAGACGCTTAGTGTGTGATCGTGAAGCTGCTGATTGATGATTGATGATTGCTGATTTTGCGATTGTCGAACGCGGATTGTGATTGCTGATTGGCGATTTGGGCACGGTGCTCAATCCGCAATCAACAGTCACAATCAACAATCAACAATCACAATCAACAATCGACAGTCACAATCGGCATTCCGCATTCGCATCAATCAGCAATCAGCATTCGTCAATCAGCAATTACACCGTGATCGTCCGCGCCCTCGCCACCACCTGCCATTTCTCCTGGGCGCGGCCATCTCGAACCACCACGGCTTCCTGGTGCAACGCCACCGTCGGACAGATGTGCCACGGGATCCCGTAGAGCGGTGATCCGACGGGATACTCGCCAGCCTTTGGCGTTTCGATGGTCAGATGTTCCTCGCTGTGCCCGATTGCGCGCGCGTCGGGCAGCTCGAGCAGTTCGACGCGCGGATGCGGTCCTTCGGACGCAATTGCCTTGTGTCCCAGATCGAGGCAGAGAATGTTCGCCGCCGGCTTGCTGATCACTCGCGTCAGCACGAGCACGGCAGGCAGGAAATCCATGTCGGGCAACAGCGTATCGTAGCCAAGATCCCAGAACACGCTCGTACCCGGACTGCACTGCACACCGGGCCGCTTGGCGTGAATGGGAAATGTTGGCGTGCCCCCGGCCACGACTGCAGGAACCGCCGTGCCTGACTCCATCAGCTGCTTCCGGACGGCTTCGAGCTGACTGAAAGCCTGATCGCACGCGACGGCACGCCGTGCGAGGTCGCTGTCGCGAATGTGCCCGTCGTATACGTGTAGTCCCGCCGCGCGCAGGCCGGCTGATCGCGCAATCAATTGATAGAGATCTATCGCACCCGGGCCGGGCGCAATGCCGGTGCGATGCATCCCGCAATCCAAGTCGACAAAGAGATCGAGCGTCACTCCGGCCGCCGATGCCGCCTGCGACAGGGCCTTCACCGCTCCCGGATCGTCGACCAGCGCTGAGAACCTGGTCGCGGGAAATTTCTGGACGAGTTGTACGAACCGCTTGACGTTCGGACCGACCGGTTGATACGCGAGGAGCACGTCGGGCACGGAGCATGCGGCAGCGACCTCAGCTTCCGCAATCGTCGCGCACTTGTATTTCATGATGCCGTGCGCCATCTGCATCCGGATGACCTCGGCCAATTTATTCGTCTTGATGTGCGGACGCAGGCACTCGACGTCACCCGCAATTCGAATCATGCGGCGGATGTTCTCTTCGACGCGCTCGGGATATACGAGCAGTGCCGGCGACGGCACATCGTCGACGTTGGTGACTTTGTACCAGTCGGTGCGAGTTTCTAATTCCGTTATCGTGCTCATCTTCGTCTGCCTCGTCTGCTTTTCTCCTCGCTCGCGGCGCTCCACTCCAACCTTCGCGCCGGTGTCTTGCGAAGGTTGCCGCGCCGAAGCCTTGGCGAAGGCGGAAGCTCCGCGCTATGGGTGAGGCGGTATGAAGCCGGGGACTACGTAGGCGTAAACCATCGCGATCACCCCCATCACCACCATCAGCAGAATACTGTGCTTGATGGTGAAGCGGAACAACTTGCTTTCGTCGGCCGCCGTCATCCCGGTGGCGGCGACGGCAACGGCAATGCTCTGCAGCGAGATCATCTTGCCGAGTACGCCAGCGGCTGAGTTGACTGAGGCGGTCAACACCGGGTTGATGCCGAGCGCGTTGGCCGTCACGACTTGAAGATTGCCGAATAGCGCGTTCGCCGACGTATCGCTGCCGGTGAGAAACACACCCAACCAGCCCAGCGTCGCACTGAAGAACGGGAAGGCCGTTCCGGTTGCTGCCAGCGCCAGACCCAGCGTTGAGGTCATGCCCGAATAGTTCATCAGATACGCGAGTCCCAGCATGCAGGAGATCGTGACCATCGGCAGCGCCAGCTGCTGGAAGGTGGCCGCGTAGGTCCTGGCAAATTGCCTCGGGGAGACGCGCAGGATCACCGCGGCCAGAATGGCCGCCGCGAGGCACGCGGTACCCGCGGCGCTGAGCCAGTTCAATTCGAACACGGCGGCGTATGGCAACGGTTTCGCGGTCACGGGCGGAATGCGGGTGATCGCATTGTGGAGCCCAGGGACGAGCAGGCCGTTCAACACGGTGGCACTCTTGGGAAGAAACGTGGGCCACAGACTGTCGGTCCAGCGGTTCATCGCGCCTTTCATCGTTGGTGCGCCAAAGACGAGCACGCATACCACGAGCATCATGTACGGCAACCACGCAGCGAGCAGTTCGCTTGCGGGATGCCGCCGAGCCGTAGTGGTGACCGGCGTGTCTCCGTCCAACCGGACGATCTGCGCAGGCTGCCAGATCTTCAGGACGAGAACCATCACGCCAATACAGGTGAGCGAGCTGGCGATGTCGGTCAGCTCGGGCCCCCAGAAGTTCGATACGTAAAACTGCACTGCGGCAAACGACGCGCCGCAGGCGACGATCGCCGGCAGGACCTCTAGTGCGCGCCTGGGACCACTCATGACGACGATGAGGTAGCCGGGGATGAAGAGAGACACCATCGCGGAGAGCCGGCCGATCATCGCGCTCAGCGATAGCAGTGGCAGACCCGTCACGTTAGCCAGCGTCGTCACCGGAATACCCAGCGATCCGAACGCCACCGGCGCCGTATTGGCGAGCAGGCAGATGCCGGCGGCATAGAACGGAGAGAATCCAAGCCCGGTGAGCATCGCGCCTGATACCGCGACCGGCGCACCGAATCCCGCCGCTCCCTCGATGAACGCGCCGAACGAAAACGCGACGAACATCGCCTGAAGCCGACGATCGTTGGTCAACCCGCCGACGGAGTCCTTGATGATCGCGAATTTTCCGGTATCGACGGCGAGCCGGTACAAGAGGATCGAACCGAAGCAGATCCAGGCAATGGGAAAAATCCCGAAGGCTGCGCCGAAGATGGTCGACATGACGGCGAGCTTCAGGGGCATACCGTAAGCGGCCAGCGCCACGACGAATGCTGACGCCAGCGCGCTCGAAGCCGCCATCCAGGTTGGCTTTCTGAGCACCCCGAGCATCAGAAACAACACGACAATCGGGATCGCCGCCACAAGGGCGGACATCGCAAGGCTGCCGCTCACAGGTTCATAGTTGTGCTGCCACATTGAGCGGCTGTTATACACGAATTGTGCAATCGGTGAATTGGTGAGTCGGGGAATTGGTGAATGGAGAGAATTCACCAATTCACCAGATCACCAACTCACGGATGGCGAAAATGCTTCATAATGGCGCCAGTTTTCTGTGATGGCCGTGATCACCGGCGGCCGGCGATCGTCAATGGAGTTCACCTCGCTTCTCGGCGCGGTGGCGATAGCAGCCGTGTGCGTGGTCGCCGCCTCGGCGCGGCAGACGGTGTTCAGAAGCACCGTTGACGTCATCGCAGTCGACGTCCAGGTCGTCGACAACGACGGCAACCCGATCGGCCGTATCGGCCCCGAAGCGTTTCAAGTCTCAATCAACGGGCAGCGTCGCAAGGTGGTGTCGGCGCAATTCGTCGGGCAACTGCCGACGACTAACGACCCAACCGATCCCTCCCCTCCGGAGGGACGAGGTCGAACATTTGTCCTCGCCATCGATGCCGGCAGCTTCGAGACGGGCAGCGAGCGGGCACCGATCGAGGGGGCGCAGAATTTCGTCCAACACCTGGACCCAAGCGACCGCGTTGGCCTCTTCGTCTACCCTGCCGGCACGCAGATCGCGCCATCCACCCAGCGGTCGCCGATTACCATCACGCTGGGTCGCGTCACCGGACAGAAAGAGCCGTTGCGAACCCATTACAACCTGAGACCGTGGGAGATCGTCGATATCACGGCTCAGATGTCCAGCCCCAGTTCCTTTCTGACGGCGGCCAGGAACGTGCAAAATCCGACCGCCGATGGCGGCACCGCGATGGAACTGGATCCGGTCCTCAAAATTCAGAGCCGCGAATGCCCGGAAGATCCTGACTGTCCCAGCAAGATTTACGCGGAAGGCATTCAACTCGCGACTCAGCTCGAGCGGCAAGTGCAGACGAGTCTTGGAGGACTCGAGGCGCTGTTGCGGGCGCTGGAGAAGATTCCCGGTCGAAAAGCGGTCGTCCTGGTCAGCGCGGGCCTTCTCGTCAGCGATCGCTCAGCGGGACGCCCGGACGTTGGCGATATTGCGAAGATTATGGGACAGACCGCCGCGCGAGCGAACGCGTCGGTCTACACAGTTCACATCGATACGACGCCAGGCGTCGGTCCCCCTTCGCAAAAAGCGCCGGGGAGCACCGAACTGGCCAGGGATCGCGCGCTCTACGGAAACTGGCTAAGCGATTTTTCGCAATCGGCGGGCGGCAAGCTGATCTATGTGCCGGTCGGCACCGCAAATTTCGCGTTCGATCGAATTCTCCGGGAAACATCCGCCTACTACCTGCTCGGCGTCGAGCCGGCACCGAACGATCGCGACGGCCGTCCGCGCAAGCTCGATGTCAAGGTCCGCCGCCGCGGGCTCAGCGTTCGCAGCCGACAGTGGGTCGTCATCCCGCCCAAGGGATGATCAGCGGGACACCTCCGCGCCCCGATGGCTTGCCTCGGGTCCTCGGGGCATGTTTTAATCGGCGCGCAAAACCACTCGCCGCGAACCATCCGAACGGTTGATTCGCACATCACAAATCGGCTCTTTTTCATGGTCTGTTGGGACGGACACATGGCATTTGCGCACCAGCATGGTCGATCGATTGACTCCGAAGGTCGTTTTCGGCACCGCGTTTTCGGACTGATTGCACTGGCACTGATCGCGAGCGTCGCGGTCGGGGTCGCCGCCGCTGCCCGCAGCAACCGGTGGTGGTGGGACAACCTCGCGGGGCCCGACAGTTCAAACTTCGTCGCCTCCGATCAAATCAAGAAATCAAACGTCGGCGGGCTCGAAGTCGCCTGGTTCTACCCGTACGCGACGCCAGGGTTCAATCCGATCGTGGTCGACGATGTCATGTATTTGCTCGGGCGCGGGAGTTCGCTGATCGCGCTCGATGCGAACACCGGCAAAGAACTCTGGATTCACGAAGGTCTCGCCGGCATCACGAGCCGCGGCGTGAACTATTGGCAGAGCGAGGACGGCAAGGATCGGCGCCTTCTGTTTTCGATCAACAGCTTCCTGCAGGAAATCGATGCGAAAACCGGCAAATCCATTTTGACCTTCGGCGAAAACGGGATCGTCGATCTGCGTCACGGTCTCGCCCGAGCCGAACAGTATGCCGGAAGGATTCAATCGAACAGCCCGGGGAAAATCTATAAGAACCTCCTCATTCTCGGCTCGGCGCCCGGTGAAGCGTTCGTCAATCCGCCGGGAGATATCCGCGCCTACGATGTCATCACGGGCGAAAAGAAATGGCAGTTCCACACCGTGCCGTGGCCCGGTGAGTACGGCTACGAAACCTGGCCGAAAGAAGCCTACAAATACGTTGGCGGCGTCAACAACTGGGGCTCGATGTCGGTCGACGAGGAGCGCGGCATCGTTTACATCCCGCTTGGCTCGGCCAACTACGACTTCTACGGCGCGGATCGCATCGGGCAGGATCTGTTTGCCAACTGCATCCTCGCGCTCGACGCCAAGACCGGGAAGCGGCTCTGGCATTTTCAGACGGTCCATCACGATCTCTGGGACTTCGACAACGTCTCAGCCCCGCAGCTGGTGACGATCCGACATAACGGCAAGAAGGTCGACGTCGTCGCTCACGCCGGCAAGACCGGATTCCTCTACGTGCTCGATCGCGTCACCGGCAAGCCGATCTGGCCGATTGAAGAACGTCCCGTTCCGAAAAGCGACGTCCCCGGCGAGCAGTCCTGGCCGACGCAGCCCTTCCCCACCAAACCGCCAGCATTCGTTCGGCAGACCTTCTCGGTCGACGACGTGAATCCGTGGTTGGCGACGCCGGAACAGTACGAGGCGATGAAGGAGCGGGTGAAGAATGCGCGCAATGAAGGCATGTTCACGCCGCCTGGATTCACCGACACCATCTCGATGCCCGGTAATCAGGGCGGCTCCAATTGGGGAACGACGGCCGCCGATCCGCAGAAGGGCATGGTGTTCGTCGTCGGCGTCAATCAGGTTGCGATCCTCAAGCTCGAGGACGTCACCAAGCGAACGCCGCCTGAAGGACGCGGCGGCGGAGGCAACAACGCGGCGCTGCAGGCCGGATTTCAAAACTACCAGACGTATTGCCGAGCCTGCCATGGCGCCGATCTCAAGGGCGCCTTACCAGGTGCCGCCTCGCTCGTCGGCGTCACCGACCGCATGAGCGAGGACGCGATCAAGGCCGTTGTCACAGGTGGCAAAGGACAGATGCGTCCCGTCGATATCAGTGAGGCAGAGATCGCTCCAATCATCGCGTATCTCGCCAACAGCAGCCCGTCGGCCGGACGTGGACGCATTGGTGGCCGCGGCGGCGGCCCTGAGACATTCCCGCCGGGACCGGTCGTAGCGAGCGGCGGCGCGCCGCAGCCTCCACTGCCTTCCCGTCCGCTCGGTCCGTTCTATCCCGGCTCGGGCGGGAACGCTGGCAACGCGCTCTATCCGCCCGACGTCAAGGACGTGCCACCGAATCGGTACATGACCGACTACGGCGTGCTCGCCAGCTTCACCAAACCGCCGTACACCACGTTGACGGCCTACGACCTCAACACCGGCGAGATCAAGTGGCAAGTGCCGAACGGCGATCACATCCCGACCATGCGCGCCGGTGGACCGGCGAACACGGGCGGTGTTGGCGCACGCTACGGGATCGTCGTCACCAAGGGCGGCGTGGTGTTTCACGCCGGCAACGACGGCAAGGTACGCGGGTACGACGAGGACACGGGCCAGGTGCTGTGGACGGGTACGTTCAACGGAACGACGAGCGGCGTGCCGGTGAGCTACGAATCCAAAGGCCGGCAGTACTTTCTGATTGTGACGAGCGAGGGCGGTGGTCGTCGCGGAGGCGGAGGCGGCGAGGCCGCGGCCGCTAGCGAACAGGCCGACCCGTCGGCTCCAACCGGGGCGATCGCGTACGCGTTGCCGGAGAAAAAATAGCGTCGCAATTCGCGGTTCGCAATTCGCAATTCGCGGCTCGCAGTTCGTTGGTTCGTTGGTTCGTTAGTTCGTTAGTTCGTTAGTTCGTTGGTTCGTTAGTTCGTTG
>JBPYFA010000027.1:0-6786 GCA_051986585.1 Vicinamibacterales bacterium
ACCGGGATTCAGTAGCGGCTACACACCACTCATTTTGTCGATGCGGCGGCCGCTTCTTGCGACCGCCGCATCGACTCCTCGCTCCCTCACGATGTTTGCGACAGGCGGACGAAAGTCGGCCGTCGGGCCGACTTCGAATGACGCGCATGTGATGAACATCGGGGACTCGCGCTTTTCCCAAGGGTTTTGCAGCGTATTTTGCGTTTCGGCGTCTGGCCTGACACTTGCCTTTGAGATAGGTATCTCGTTTTTTCAGGCCTACTGTGATGCTGAATCTGGCTCTGACAACGACTGCGATTGCGGGAGCATCTCTCGTCACGTTGTCGATGCGAACTTCAAATCTTCTCGCGCCTGCGAGCCACTCCGAATGTGGATCGCTCGTGCTGTTTGGCCTCGGACTGCTTGTCCTTTCTGTCTTTGCGCGCCGGACTGGGAGTTCGCGGCGATAACACATCGCTGAGGATTTCCACTTCGTGACCGCGACTGAAGTCGCTCCACCGCGAGACTTCGCCGAGGGTGAAGCCTGTCAGGCATCACGCAATTGCGCAATTTGGCTGGCTTTTGACCAGTTTTGCTGAAACTCATCAGTGGCCTGATGTTTGCCGGGCAGATCCGCGACCACTGCTCGATTCGTACCTATGTTGAATCTCACGACCATCTCGTTTGCTTCACTCGGAGCGCTGTTGGTAACGCTCTCCGCGGCGACATCCAATCTGACGCTTGCCCGTCATTCTGAATCTGGATCACTCGTCGTTCTTGGCCTTGGGCTTCTCGTCGTCGCATTCGTCGCCCGGTTGGCGAAAGATCGTCGCACCGAACCGAGCTCGTAGATCCGGCGATCGGCTGCGGCGATTTCGCCCTACCTTTCTTCGAGCCGAACTCCCTGTAAGCGTGTGATCACAAAACTGCGCGCGGCGATCACATAGTTACGCAGACTAAAGTCGCCCTAAAGCGAGACATTTATCGTCCTCGGGCTGCCCTCCTCGGCTGGTCGGCCCTTAAACGCTTGTAAGTCAGCCCTTTCGGCCCGTTTTCCACGACCGGTCGGCTGGCCGGCTCCTTGCTCAAAACGTGTCAGAGCGCGCCCATGGCGCGTTTCAACACTCAACCTGAAAGAGGTCACGAATTCGGATGATTGCCCCATCGGTCGTCCTCGAGCCGAACGTCGTCATTCATCACCCTGACCTGGTGAACCTGTACGGGTGCCGGATCGGCGAGAGTACGCGAATTGGCACGTTCGTCGAGGTCCAGCGGGGCGCGGTTATTGGCCGCCACTGCAAGATCTCGAGCCATACGTTCATTTGCGAAGGCGTCACGCTCGAAGATGGCGTCTTCGTGGGCCACGGGGTCATGTTCACGAACGATCTCCGCCCGAGGGCAGTAAATCCGGACGGGAGCCTTCAGACGGATGCCGATTGGACGATGGTGCCGACGCTGGTTAGAGCCCGGGCATCTATCGGAAGCAACGCAACCATCCTGGCGGGAATCACTATCGGTCAGGGTGCCCTGATCGGCGCCGGAGCGGTCGTCACCAAGGACGTACCCGATTACGCGGTGGTCGCCGGAGTGCCGGCCCGCGTCATCGGCCGGACCGAGGACGCCCCATTGGGTGCAACGGATTGAGTGAATTGGCCGCGCCGACATCGCTCGGATGCTGCCGTTACAGGAGCGAAACATGATTGGTGTGGCAGTTGTCGGGTACGGGTACTGGGGACCTAACCTCGTTCGGAATTTGTGGGAAACCCCAGGCGTCCGGCTCGTGTCGGTCTGCGACCTGCGGGCCGAGCGGCTCGCTGGCGTCCGGTCCCGTTATCCCGCCGTCGAGATCACGGCCGATTTCGACGAACTCTTGAGCGACTCGCGGGTAGACGCGATCGCGATTGCCACGCCGGTGTCGAGCCACTTCCCGCTCGCGCTGAAAGCGCTCCAGGCCGGTAAACACGTGTTTGTTGAAAAGCCGATGACGTCTACGACCGAGCAGGGGCAGCGGCTCATCGAGGAGGCCGACCGCCGCGGGCTCGTTCTTGCGGTTGATCACACCTTTGTGTACACGGGCGCCGTCCGAAAGATGCGAGAGCTCGTGGATTCTGGCGGCATCGGCGACATCTATTACTACGATTCGGTGCGGGTCAATCTCGGCCTGTTTCAACACGACGTCAACGTGCTTTGGGATCTGGCGGTTCATGACTTGTCGATCATGGATTTCATCCTGCCGGCTCACCCGGTGGCAGTGTCGGCGACGGGGATCAGTCATGTCGCGGGCGAGCCTGAGAACATCGCGTATCTGAACCTGTTCTTCGAGTCCAATCTGATCGCGCACATTCACGTCAACTGGCTGGCACCAGTAAAGGTGCGTCAGACGCTCGTTGGCGGCAGCCGCAAGATGATCGTCTACGACGACCTCGAGCCAAGCGAAAAGATCAAGGTGTACGACAAGGGCATCACGGTCAACGGTAATGGCAACGGCAATGGCGAGAAACGCTACCAGATGCTGGTTGGGTACCGAACCGGCGACATGTGGGCGCCGCAGCTGGACATGACTGAGGCGCTCAGCCTCGAGCTCCGGCAGTTCGCCAAGGCCGTCGAAGGCGCC
The DNA here is from genome assembly GCA_051986585.1 of Vicinamibacterales bacterium. Taxonomy (GTDB): domain Bacteria; phylum Acidobacteriota; class Vicinamibacteria; order Vicinamibacterales; family 2-12-FULL-66-21; genus JALZOC01. The sequence continues at coordinate 2,594 of JBPYFA010000027.1, forward strand.
GTGTCGCTCAGCACCAACGGACAAGCTGGTCTCCGCGTCGTTCGCGTGCTCGAAGCCGCGACGAAGTCGATGGCGGAGCGGGGTCGTGTCGTTGAACTCGAAGGAGCAAAGATCACGGTATGACGATTCCTTTTCTCGACCTGAAGTCGCAGTATCAAAGCATCAAGCCGGAAATCGATGCGGCCATCCAAAAGATCCTCGACAGCACTCAATTCGTGCTTGGCGAGGAGGTGGCGGCATTCGAACGCGACTTTGCGGCCTATTGCGGCGCCAAACATGGCATTGCTGTCAATTCCGGTACAAGTGCGCTGCACTTGGCGCTGCTTGCGGCTGGTGTGGGCCCCGGTGACGAAGTCATCACGATTCCGTTCACATTCGTCGCCACCGTCTCGGCTATCTGCTATTCGGGCGCAACGCCAGTGTTCGTCGATATCGATCCGGTGACGTTCACGATGGATCCCTCGCAAATCGAGCAGGCGATCACGCCGCGGACAAAAGCCATTCTTCCCGTGCACCTGTACGGGCAAATGGCGGACATGAACGAAATTCTGGCGATCGCCGGACGGCACGGCATTCCTGTGATCGAGGACGCGTGCCAGGCCCACGGTGCCGAGTACAAGGGACGGCGCGCGGGAAGCCTCGGCGTATCGGGCTGTTTCAGCTTCTACCCCGGGAAGAACCTCGGCGCCTACGGCGAAGGTGGAATTGTGGTGACCAGCGAAGACGCCCACGCCAAGACCATCCGTATGCTGCGCGATTGGGGTCAGGAGAAGCGTTATCACCACGTGCTCAAGGGCTTCAATTACAGAATGGAGGGCTTCCAGGGCGCCATCCTGCGCGTGAAGCTGAAGTATCTGGAGAAGTGGACGGAGTCGCGTCGAGAGCACGCCCGCCAATACGACGCGCTGCTCGCAGGTTCATCCGTGGTCGAAGCTCCGAAGCAGTTGTCCGATCGGCGGCACGTCTATCACATTTACGCGGTTCGTAGTGCCGACCGAGATGGTTTGCAGCGGCTGCTGCAGAACGAAGGAATCGCGACCGGACTGCACTACCCGATTCCAGTGCATCTGCAGGAAGCCCATGCGGATCTTGGATACAAGGTTGGCGACTTCCCGCAGTCGGAGGCGGCAGCCCGCGAGGTGTTGTCGCTTCCCATGTTTCCGGAGATGACTTCAACGCAAGTGGAACAGGTGGTTGCGGCCGTTCGCCAGGAAGCGAATGTTGCCTGATCTCATGCGGTCCGGACGTTGGGCCATCCAACACTCACCTGGATCGCAGGGACCAACCTGAAATCAGAATGAACATGCGCAATCAGCGAATTCTCATTACCGGCGGTGCGGGTCTGATTGGCTCGCACATTGCCGATCAGCTCGTGGCGGAACAGCCACGGGAAATCATCATCTTCGACAACTTCGTACGGGGTCGCCGCGAGAATCTGGCTGACGTCGCCGCGCGTTTTCCGTTGACCATCGTCGACGCCGATATCAGGGATCGAGCGGCGCTCGCGGAAGCCGTGCGGGGCGTCGACCTGGTGTTTCATCAAGCCGCGATTCGCATCACCCAGTGCGCTGAAGATCCGCGGCTCGCCCTCGAGGTTCTGGTCGACGGCACGTTCAATGTGCTCGAGGCAGCGGTCCAGGCCAAGGTCTCTAAGGTGGTTGCCGCGTCCTCCGCTTCGGTGCTCGGATTGGCGGACACGTTCCCAACCACGGAGCAGCATCACCCGTACAACAACCGGACGATTTATGGCGCCTCAAAGGCGTTCAACGAAGGACTGCTTCGCAGCTTCAACGAGATGTATGGCTTGAAGTACGTGGCCCTGCGGTACTTCAACGTCTACGGCCCGCGAATGGACGTGCACGGCGCCTACACTGAAGTTTTCATCCGGTGGATGGAACGCATCGCCTCGGGGCAGCGGCCGCTGATCTTTGGCGACGGATCGCAGACCATGGATTTCGTCCACGTGCACGATATCGCGCGCGCGAACATCCTCGCGGCGAAGTCCGACGTCAGCGATGAGGTGTTCAACGTCGCGAGCGGCACTGAAACCAGCTTGAAAGAGCTGGCGACGAAGCTGTTGCGCATCATGGGTTCGAACCTCGACGTCGAACACGCAGCCGAGCGCAAGGTGAATCCGGTTCCGCGCCGACTCGCGGACACCTCCAAGGCTGCGCGCCTGTTGGGCTTCCGCGCGGAGGTGAACATGGACGAAGGACTGCGCACTCTCGTCGACTGGTGGCAGCGGGAGCGCGCCGCCGTACAGGGTCTGACACGATGAGCCAGACGACGCAAACCATCCCGGTGGCGAAGCCGGTGCTGGACGAGCAAGAGGTCGAGGCGGTACGCCGCGTCATTCTCTCGGGTTGGGTCACTCAGGGCCCCGAGGTCGCCGCGTTCGAGCGCGAATTCGCTCAGTACGTCGGAGCGTCGCACGCCTGTGCGGTCTCGAACTGCACGACCGCGCTGCATCTCGCCCTGCTCGCGGTGGGTGTGGGCGCAGGAGACGAGGTCATCACCGTCAGCCACTCGTTCATCGCGACGGCGAACGCGATCCGGTATTGCAATGCCACACCGGTCTTCGTGGACATCGAAGCTGCGGGCTACAACATCGATCCGGCGCTGATCGAGGCGGCGATTACGGCACGCACGAAAGCCATTCTGTGTGTTCATCAACTCGGTATGCCGTGCGACCTGCCCCGGATTGTCGATATCGGACGACGACATGGTCTGGCCGTCATCGAAGACGCCGCTTGCGCTATCGGCAGCGAGATTCTCTGGGATGGACGATGGGAGCGAGTCGGCAAACCGCACGCAGACATCGCGTGCTTTTCGTTTCATCCGCGCAAAGTGATCACGACCGGGGACGGTGGAATGATCACGACCGCGAATCCCGAGCTCGACCGAAAATTCCGGCTTTGGCGGCAACACAGCATGAGCGTTCCGGACACTGTGCGGCACAACGCGCGTCAGGTCATCTTCGAGTCGTACCCTGAGGTGGGCTTCAACTATCGGATGACCGATTTGCAGGCGGCGGTCGGGCGCGAGCAGCTGAAGCGCTTACCTGGGATCGTCGAGCGGCGCCGCCGATTGGCGGCCGAGTACCGTGCCCTTCTTGCCGGCGTGCCGAACATCAGCACCCCGCGCGAGCCGGAGTGGGCCCGCAGTAACTGGCAAAGCTATGCTGTACGGCTGGCTGAGAAGCTCGATCAACTCGACGTGATGCAACGACTGCTCGATCGTGGCATCGCTGCCAGGCGGGGCGTCATGTGTTCGCATCGTGAAGCCGCCTACGCGCTCCATCACACTGGTCTCTTACACAGCGAGTCGGCGCAGGATCAGTCAATTGTGCTGCCGCTCTATACGCAACTCGCGCCCGAAGAGCTCCTCCTCATCGTGGACGCATTGCGCAACGCAGTCATTGAGCCGCAGGAGACTTCGAAGGCGAGCCGATGAATGACGGCACAGAGTCGGCCGCCTTTGTCGCGCTTATGGGAACGCTCCAGGCCGTCAGAGTCGCCGTAATCGCGGCGGGCATTTTCTTCTGTTCATCGCTGGTCGGTGCCGAAACCCGCGTGGTCTTCACCGTGGACGTTGAATCGAACGACACCTTCCGCCTTCCAGACCAGGTGGACGCCGTCTGCGACGACGGATCTCAGTGCGGCCTCATGGAGATCGTTCATCTTCTGGCCGAGCGGCACTGGGCCGGCACGTTCTTCTTGAATGTTTACGAACATCGGCAGTGGGGCGAACCGACACTACGTACGATTGCGCTCCGGCTCCAGAATGGCGGTCAGGACGTTGCGCTTCACACACACCCGCACTGGGCATACGACCATGCCCGGTGGGGAATGTATCACTACAGCCTGACCGAGCAGACGGCGATCATCGCCGACGGCGTTCGGCTGCTCGAAGATTGGACACATCAGCCGGTGGTCGCCCACCGCGCTGGCGCGTACGCGGCCGACGAGAACACTTTGATCGCGCTCGAACGCAGCGGTATACGGATCGACAGTTCGGAATTTTGGCGGTATCCGGACAACCGGTTGGACGTGCTTGGAATGCCGCGAAATCTGCCACTACAACGCGCCGGTCTTCTTGAGATTCCGGTTACGGTGTACGAACGAGCCGACGCGCCGCGTTTTCTCGGCGCGTCTGTCGATGCCGTGACGACGATTCGAAAATTCGATCCGAAC
>JBPYFA010000028.1:0-9230 GCA_051986585.1 Vicinamibacterales bacterium
CTCGGTCGCCATCCGCTCTTTGTAGACCAGCGTCCGATACAAACGTGACGTCTTCCCGCTTGCGAGCACTTCTGCCACGAGATCCAGTTCCGCATCGTCTTCGCCAAACAAGGACGGCGAGTGCCAGCAGATGTACAGTCGCGGTAACTCCACACGATCCTCGAGCACGAGCCGACGCTCGACGGTGATCGGCGACGGCTGCCGCACCACCACCGGCGGCGGCGTCTCGCCGGCTTCGATCTCGCCGAAGTACTTCGCCGCGAGATCGAGCGCGACGGCGGTGTCGACATCGCCGGCCATCGCAAGTGAGGCGTTGCGCGGTCGATAGTAGGTTTGAAAGAAGGCGCGAACATCCTCGAGCCGCGCGGCGCGAATGTCGTCGGCCGCGCCGATCGTCATCCAGCTGTAAGGATGATCCGGTTCGTAAAGCGAGGACATCAAAGCCATGCTCGCAAACCCATACGGCCGGTTTTCATAGTTCTGACGACGCTCGTTCAAGACCACTTCGCGTTGATTCTCGAACTTCGCGTCCGTGAGCGCCGGCAACAGATAGCCCATGCGATCCGATTCCATCCAGAGCGCCAGCTCGAGCGCATTGGTCGGCACCACCTCCCAATAGTTGGTGCGATCAGCGTTGGTCGATCCGTTCAGCAACGCACCGGCATCCTGCAGCGGGTGAAAGTAGCCCTTGTCGTAATGCTGCGAGCCTTCGAACATCAGGTGCTCGAAGAGGTGCGCAAATCCGGTGCGACCAGGTGTCTCGTTCTTCGATCCGACGTGATACCAGAGATTCACGGCCACAATCGGGCAACCATGATCTTCATGCACCAGCACGTCGAGGCCGTTGTCGAGTGTATGTCGCGCGTACGGAATGTTCATGTATCGTGTGAGCCTCGTGTTCAATCGTAGCGACAATCGCTCACCGGGTAAACCGCTCAACGCCCGGCGCATGCTGGCGCGCGTGGCGGTGGCACAGTTTCTGGCCATGACGTTGTGGTTTTCGGCGACCGCCGCGGAGCCTGCCATGGCGTCGGAATTCGAGTTGACGCGGGCGACGGGCGCCTGGCTGACGATGGCGGTCCAGGGCGGTTTCGTGGTCGGGACGCTGCTCAGCGGGGTGCTCAACCTGGCCGATGTGCTCAACGCCCGCCGGTTGTTCGCCCTTGGCTGCGTGGTTGGCGCTGCGGCGAACGCGACCATACCGTTTGCGTCGGCGCCGGCGGCCATCATCGGACTTCGCGGCCTGACGGGCGTCGCGCTGGCGTGCGTCTACCCGCCAGGGATGAAGATCGCGGCGGGATGGTTCAAAGATCGGCGCGGTACCGCGCTCGGGATCGTCGTTGGAGCGCTGACGGTCGGATCTGCGTTCCCTCACCTCGTGGCGTGGGAGGGCGAAACGGTCGCATGGCGCGGCTTGATGTGGATTTCGTCTGCTCTCGCGCTCGGCGGGGGAGCCGTCGTCTGGCTGGCCGTGCAGGACGGCCCCTATGTCAGCGCCACTGCGCCATTCGATCCGCGCGCCGTGCTCGACGTCGCGAGAAATGACGGCGTTCGCCTGTCGACACTCGGCTATCTCGGCCACATGTGGGAGCTGTACGCGATGTGGACCTGGATCTCCGCATTCGCCGCGGCCTCGCTGAGCGACCGGGTGGGCGTGAACCCGCGAATCGGCTCGCTCCTCACCTTCACGGTCATTGCGAGCGGAGGCGTCGGATGCGTGATCGCAGGCCGCTGGGCCGACGCGTTCGGCAAAGCGCGCGTCGCACGGTTCGCGTTGATCACCAGCGCCGCGTGCTCGGCAACGGCGGGATTCTTCTTCGGTTCGCCCGTCCCCGTACTGTTCGTCTTCGCCGTCGTCTGGGGCGTTTCCATCGTGGCCGACTCGGCGCAATTTTCAGCGCTGGTGTCGGAATACAGCCCGCGAACCCACGTTGGCACCGCGCTGACGCTGCAAACGTGCATGGGGTTTCTGCTGACGATGGTCAGCATCCGGGTGCTTCCCTGGGTGGCTTCGATCATCGGATGGCGATGGACATTTCTCGTCCTCGTGCCGGGCCCTCTCCTCGGAGCGGTGGCGTTGAGACGACTTGTGAATCCCTCATCGCTAATCGCTGATCCCGAATCGCTAATCCCGGAATCCTCGAATCACTAATCGGCGAATCCTCGAATCGCCGAATCCTCGAATCGGCGAATCCTCGAATCGACGAATCCCCGAATCGGCGAATCCTCGAATCGCGAATCGCCGAATCCTCGAATCGACGAGTCTTCTGTCATGGGAACCGCTGAATTTACCGGTAAGAGCTGCAACGACCGATCGATGAGAGCGATTCAGGGATTCAAGGATCAGGGATTCACGATTAGCGATTCACGATTCGGCGATTCCGGGATTAGCGATTCGGGATCAGCGATTAGCGATTAGGGATTGGTATCAGCGGTATCGCCGTCTTCTTAAAGCTGACGATTGACAGCTGCGCGGCCAGTTGACGGGCGGCGGCGCGAAATGCCTCGGCGGCGGCCGACCGGGGTTCAGCGATCGTGATTGGAACACCGGTGTCGCCGCCGGTTCGAATCGGCTCGTAGAGCGGCACGCGGCCGAGGAACGGCACCGCCAGATCGACGGCCAGCTTCTCGCCCCCTCCCTTGCCGAAGATGTCGCTTTCGTGGCGGCACTCGGGGCAGACAAAGTGGCTCATGTTCTCGATCAGCCCCAGCGTCGGCACGTTCAACTTCTGATACATCCGCACGGCGCGACGCGTGTCGGCGACGGAAACGGTCTGCGGCGTCGTCACGACAACGCTGCCGGCGACCGGAACGGTCTGGCTGAGCGTCAGCGCGACGTCCCCGGTGCCGGGCGGCAGGTCGACAATGAGATAGTCGACATTGGTCCAATGCACGTTCCGGAAGAACTGCTGGACGACGCCGTGGAGCATCGGACCGCGCCAGATGACGGGCGCGTCCTCGCTGGCGAGAAAGGCCATCGAGACGAGCTGGATGCCGTACTGCTCGGCCGGGATGATCTGACCACGGTCGTCGCCGGTCAGCTTCGTATCGATCCCAAGCATGATCGGCACGTTCGGACCGTAGACGTCGGCGTCAATCATCGCGACCCGGCTGCCCATCTGATGCAGTGCAATCGCCAAATTCACGGCCACGGTCGTCTTGCCAACGCCCCCCTTGCCGGCGCCGACAGCGATGATGTTCTTGACGTTGGCGACCGGCGTTTTCGCCGTATCGACGTTCGCCGTCGACCGCACCTGCGCCGTCATCTCGATGTCGACCGCGGTCACGCCGGGAAGCGCCGCGATTATCTCGCGCGCCTGCTCGCGCATCTGATCCTTCACCGGACATGCCGGCGTCGTTAACTCGATCGTCAACGCGACAGCGCCCTGCTCGTCGATGCGCAGGTTCTTCACGAACTTGAGTGCCACGATATCGCGGTTGAGATCGGGATCTCGGACCGCCCGAAGCGCGTCCAGGACAGTTGATTCAGCAGGTGCAGTAGCCATCTCTCTCGAATTGTACTCCGCGATCCGGGGGGCCGGTTCGCAATTTCGTGTTCGCCATTCGCTAATCGCAATTCGCAGTTCGCGGTTCGCAATTCGCGGTTCGCGGTTCGCGATTCGCAATTCGCAATTCGCAATTCGCGGTTCGCGATTCGCAATTCGCGATTCGAGGATTCGAGGATTCGACGATTCGGGGATTCGACGATTCGAGGATCAGGGATTCGAAGATACAGGGATTAGCGATTCACGATGAGCGATTAGGGATTAGCGATTAAATTCTCTGTTCCGCCATCTCCCCCGCCACCGGAAGCTTGAATCGTTCCCCTTGATACGCCTTGAACATCAGAACGAGCCACAGCGCCGCCGATGCATAGAAAATGAAAATCGAGAGAATCCATCCCAGGAACGGAATCGACAGGCAGACGAGAAACGCGATGCAGGCAGCGCCAAACACCAGCATCGATTGCATCGCATGGAACCGGACGAAGCTGTTTTCCGGTTCGGTCGCAAAAAACAGCAGGCCGGTAACCCAACCGAGGCCGTAGCAGAGGGCGGCGGCGACGTTCTCGTCGAAACCGCTGGCGGTCTTTCGTGGTGAGGGCATCGTACTCTCGCGTCAAGGCTCCGCGACGAACACGGCGCGCGTTCGATTGTGGAGCAGCACCCAGAACGCGTATATGCCGAGCGCCGTTCCGAACGGCAGAATAAAAAGATTGAGCGCGCCGAGCCACAACACCGCGAGGCGGCCACGCGGGTTGTTGCGTCGCAGTTCACGGCCCGCCCACGCGTTCGCCCCGCCACCGGCCAGCAACGCGACAGCAAAAATCACAAATACCGCAGCGGTGAGGCCGGCCGCCATCCGATCTGACCCGGGACTCGCGCCGATCGCGACGGCGCCCATCGCCAGCAGCAGCATGGACAGGCCAAGGATAAGACCGATCGCGCCCCAGACCAGCTGCAGGATACCGAGAAGATGAAGATGTGCGCGCATGACGGCTGCCAATTCCGCGAGCGTCGATCAACGCACCCGTCACCCATGGCACTCTGGCGCGCTCAGCACCCGTGGCACCATCGGGCACACGCGGTACATGTGCACTCGATCAGAGGAGTCAGCGAATCGTAATCCGAACTTCGACGAAGGTTTGCGGTGCGTCCTGCGGCGCCACGCTGAATCGGAAGGTCGCCCCCTCACGCACGCCCGCCGGCACGCGAAGGCGCATCTCGTGCGCCGCTGGGACTTCGCCAGCGCCGCAGCACGCCGCGCACATCTCCGACCAGACCTCGCCTCGCCCGCCGCACCGCGTGCAGGTCCGCCGCAGCGGCACATGGAGCGGCACCAGGACACCCCAGAATGCTTCCTGAGGACTGACCACGACTTCGGCCGACAGAAAGGCCTCGCGCGCATCACCGAAAAACGAATCGCGCATGCGATCCAGCACGCTCGCGACCGATGGAAAGTCGATTGCGACCTCGTCGGCCAGCCATTCGGTGCGGATGCCGGCGGTCAGCCGCGCATCGTACGAACGCCGCCGATCCGGATCGCGAAGCACTTCATACGCCCGAGACACTTCGAGAAACGCGGCACCGCGGTCGTCACCGGAAATATCCGGATGGTAACGGCGCGCCAGCTGCCGGTACGCGCGCTTGATTTCAGCGGCGCCGGCGTCCTGCGAAACGCCAAGAACGTCGTAATAGTCCCGCATCACCTTCCGTCAGCAAAACCCTGCAGAAAGAGTACCGCCCCGAACGCCACGAGTGAAGCCCGAAACGCCACGCCGGTAGGGGCCCGGTACCATCAAAGAGCAAAGCGGAAGCCCTTGGGGCTACGATAGGGTCGCGTTCGGACGATGTCAACCCGCCTTCGCGCGGACGTCTTCTGGCGCACTCCGGCGCGGCGGGCTCGGCCTTCGCGGTAGGCTATTCTTTCGCGCTCCGGCGCGGCGGGCTCCGCCGTCCCTCGGATGCAAACCGCCTCCGAGCGCCCTGTTACAATTACGAAATGCGCGAATGTCCGCTCTGCGGAGAAACGATGCGCCTGAGCGAGCGCGACGTTGAAGAGAAAAACGGCACGCGCCACGTGCGCGAGTGGATCTGCCCCGAATGTGATTACTTCGAAGAAGCCGAAGCGGAAGGATAGACGGTCAGCGGGCGCCGAGTGTCAACAGCACTTCGTTGCGAACGTCCTCTTCGAAATCCGCGAAATTCAGCGCCGTTTCGCATTCGTCGCACAGCACCTCGATGACCGCGGGGCGGCCTTCCTCGTTGGCTTCGACTCGCGAGTCACGCAGCTGGACGATATGCATCTGCAGGGTCTTGACCAGGAAGTTCTGGTCGTTCCCGCAGCTCGGACAGGTCAGGGCCATCTAGATCGCTCTCCTCTCGGCCGTCGTTGGCCGTGGCAAACCTTCGAATTGTACGAGAACGCGTTTCCCGTACGCAATCAAGATCTTCCACGTTTTTTTGGTCGCCGCGCGCAGCAGCGTGCGGACGGTATACGATCTTCGGTATGGCCGAACGAGATTCGTCGCGCAGCGTGAAGTCTGAGGCGCGCGGACCACACTGGGTCGCGTGGATTCCTGATATTGACGGAAAGCCACTCGGGTCAGTGATCCTGGTGGGGAGAAACCGGGAAGAGGCGGTCGAGCGGGCGAAACGTTGGGGAGACTTGCAGACGAAGAGCTAGCGACTATTCCTCCGAATCCTCCTCGTCGAATTCCTCGGCCTCACCGAGACGCAGGATTTGCCCGCTCGAATGGCCGGCCAGAATGCAATGCGGCCCTTTCGCCTCGAGTGACACAACCGCGACATCCCAGGGACGTGCACGATACGCGGCCGCCACGCACCCGCACGGCAGCCCCTCGAGCGCCTCGAGCTCGAAGACAGTTGTCGTTGTCGGTCGTCCGTGGTTTAGCGCACCCGCAGGAACTGACATGGCCGTTACCTCCCTGACACCGGGCGATCATGCAATCCAGGCGCCAGTTATGGATTTAGACCGCGCAGCGCCAGGTTTGGTTCCCTCAACTCATTAAGGCATTGAATCACATCAAGATAGCTCAACGCGCTGTTTGTCCTGAATCGCACAAAGGTTGACGCCTGTGGGCTACAAAGAACCAGCGAGCCGGAGTCCACTCTCGGCTGATTTGGAGCGAAGTGGCTCAGCCCATATGGCTTAGCCGAGACAAGCCGCCTGTGTGCTGATTTATCACACGACACACCAAAACGGCATCCGGCGACCGCGAACGTTCCGTCGCGGGTGGGATTACGGATCTGAGGTAGAAGGCTGCAAACCCGTCAACATCAGTGCCGATCGCACACGCGCAGAAATGAGCACACCTGACTACGGGCGCGTATGAAATCAGTCGACGTAATCAACCGCAGTCGATTGCTCAGCTTGGGTAACGGTTTCCCATCTCGACCCATCGCTTCACTATCCACTGGCGATCGGCGACGCAACCCGGCAGATCTTCCACTCGTAGCAGCGGCCGGATAAACCGGTCCAGCCTACGGTGTCGCACGCGTCAAATGCAGATGCGGCTCGATTGAATACCTCTCGTACCGAATCCGGCAGCACTTCGGCGAGGCTGCCGCGGCCGGGAATCAATACACCTTCCTTCAACGAGGACGACAGATAGAGGCGATCGCGCGCCCGTGTGAAAGCCACATACAAGAGCCGGCGTGTCTCCTGCTTTTCGCGATCCCGCTCCGCCTCGTCGGTGTCGGACACGAACGGTCCGATCGACACAGCCGGTTCACCGCCTTCGCCATCGACCCTGACACGAATGGGATCGGGTGGGCCGGTCGCTCCTCGCGCCAGGTTGACCACGAACACAATCGGAAACTCCAGCCCCTTGGCCGCGTGAACGGTCATCAGGTTCACGGCGTCGAGCGCTTCGAGGATGGCGTTGGATTCGTCTCCCGGCGTGAGGGCGTCGATGTGGTCGGCAATGCGGGCGAGCGTCGCGTAGCCGCGGTTCTGGATACGTCGGATGAGGCTCCGCATTTTCTTCAGGTTTTCCCAGGCTTGCTGACGACGCGGCCCGCGCAGCTCGAACGCGTAAGCGGTTTCTGTCAGCAGTTCTTCGATCAAGTCAGCCGGTGGTACACGGTCGACGCGTGTCAGCCATCCGCCGATGTGCGCGCGCAGGTGCTCCAGCACGCGGCGATCTTCGTCGTCGAGCGCAGCGAGCGCTCCGGGGGCCGCCGGCGCTGTGATGGCATCCGCGAGGTCTGGCGCCAGACGGGCGATCGCCGCATCGGACAGGCGGACGAAACGAGATCTGAGAAAAGACGCGGCGCGCAGGTTCGAATCCGGCGCGGCCAGATACCGGATCAGCGAGGTCACGTCCTTAATCTCGTCCGCATCGAAGAATCCCAGCCCTTTATAGACGTAGGCCGGGATGTCACGCCGTTCGAGCGCCTCCTGGAACTCACGATGGCTGGTCCGGGAGCGGAAGAGAATGGCGATGTCGCCCGGCCGTGCGGCACGCGCCACGCCGGTTTGGCGGTCGCGAACCGTTTCCTCGCCGATGATCCGGGCAATCTCGGTGGCGACGGCTGCGGCGCATTGTTCCTCATCCCCGCCCACCGCGATCCCAAGTGCGAGGCCACGTCGATCGGCCTCGACACCGACCGGAAATCTATCGGTGTCGGTGTAGGTGAAGTCGTCGACCCGACTGCCGGGCTGCGAGATTTCTGCGAAGACGTCGTTGACGAACTCGAGGAGCTCCGGCACGGCTCGGAAACTGCGTCGAATCGAGCGTCGCGGGCTGCCCTCCGCTCGCAGCCCTTCGATGTACTTCGCCGCGTCCTGCATGACGGCGACCTCGGCATCGCGGAACCTGTAAATCGACTGCTTTCGATCGCCGACGATGAAGATCGATGGCTCGGTGGCGAGTCCCATGCCCTCGCCCCACGATTGAATGAGCAGCGAGACGAGTTCCCACTGTGCGCGGCTGGTGTCCTGGAATTCGTCGACGAGCACGTGGTGATAGCGTGATTCCAGCCGGAAGCGGCTCTGGGAAAACTCATCCATCCGGCGCAGCAAGTCGAGCGCACGTTGCAGCACGTCGGAGAAATCCAGAACCGACCGATCGTCCAGCGCCCTGCGGTACTGGCTCAACGCAATCGCGAACATTCGCCGGACGCCACGCGCCAGGACAACGTTCAGGTCCCGCGTAAAGACCGACAGCACACGTTCAACCTGCGGCGCGATCTGGAAGACCGTCGTACGATGCTGGCGGGCGATCTCGGCGGATCGATAGTCCCGCTCGCCTTTGTACGGATAAATGGCGCCGCTTCGACGCGGCGATCCCTCGGCGGTCAGAAAATGTGCGCCGGCACGGTCGAGCACCTGTCGAATCTCCGCATTCGTGCAGCGATCGAGGTCCGCAAATCGCCGGAGATCGCGAAGCAGCAACTGGTAGCGGGGGTGCTCGATTGGCCCATGCGTCAGGAATCCTCCGAGGCCTCCGGGGGCAGTTCGTAACGCATCCTCCAGTGCGGTCGCGGCGTTGCGGCAAACGGCATCAGCTGTCAGCTCGGCGGGGCCGCGCGCAAGAAATCGATCGAGCGCTTTCCAGGCAACCAGCCGGCGATTCAGCAGGAGCGCCAGCCCCTGTCGTGTCCGCGACACGCCAAGCTGCGCCAGCACCAGTGCGATGTCCGCGTCCTCTTTCGCCCGGGATGCGATGATGCACATCGAGCGATCCAAGGCCTCGTCCACGAGCC
>JBPYFA010000029.1:0-3949 GCA_051986585.1 Vicinamibacterales bacterium
CGGCACGTCGTCGCGTTCGATCGCCTGCCGCAACAGGGTCGCACCTTCTTCACTGGACGCCGACCAGCCAGAACGCGCCAGCTCCTCCAGTGCCGGCCCATCGACAAATAGCCATCGTTTCGTGCCAGCGGCTTCGTCGATCTCCCGTTCGAACTCCCTCAGGGCGTCAGGCGCAGCAACGTAGTCTTCAATCGTTTTGGTACGGCCGTTCGCCGTGATGGTGACAAAGGTCGTCGGCAGATCGGTGACCGTCGTCCTGCTTCCGTCAGGGTTCTCGATCTCGCGGTACGCGTTGCGGAGATCAAAGAAGCGAACGCTGTCGGCCCGCGCCAACAGCTTCGCGACGACCGAGGGATCGACGCGCGCGGTTTGACGACCAACGACTCGGACGAACTTCTCACCGACGTAGGTCACGCGGCCAGCCGCGTCAATCGAGACGGTGTACACGGGGCACGTCCCGAAGCAGGACGTTCGCCGCAGTTCAATCAACGCGTCTGCCGGCACATTGTTGACTTGCGGCAGAGAGACGGCATTCCCCAAGGTGAGACTGAGGATGACCGGCAACATCGTCGTCAAAACGGCTCAAGTATAGCAACGTGACTGATGTCAGTGGCACATCAGAACGCCTGCCCGATGCTAAAATAGAAGCGGCTCCGCTTCTCCCCCGGACGCGGGTCGAGCACGAAGCCATAGTCGGTGCGGAGCAGAATCCACGGTGTCCGCAATCGAAGGCCAACACCGGCTGATTCCCGAAGATCAGTGAATGAAAAGTCTTTGACCGTTGGATAGACATTCCCCACGTCGAGAAACACCACGCCATCGAGGATCCGAACGAGCGGCGTCCGCAGCTCGTTGTTCAGGAGCAGGACGGCGTTGCCACCGGCCGGCACGTTGTTGACGCCGATGGGTCCCACGGCATTCTGCTCGAAGCCGCGCATGGTCGTGCTCCCGCCGGCGTAGAAGCGCTCACTGGTCGGCACGTCGCCGCCAAGTCCTTCCGCCAACCCGACACGGATGCCGGTTGCGAACACGAGTCGTGGGCGCAGGATCTCGTTCGTGAAGGGCTTCTGCCTTTCTGGACTGAGCGGGAAGTAGCGAAAGTACTGCCCGTAGTACTTGAGGTAGGGACGATCGGAACCAAGCCAACTCGGTGAGTAGGCGAAGGCCTGCGAGAGAAACGTGCCCTTCGACGCGTCCAGCACTTCATCGCGAGTCTCGTGCGTCAGGGTCGTGCTCAGCGGGGTGACGCGCACGGTTTCGGTGACGCCTTCACCAAGCGATGGCTCCAGCGTCGTCGCCAGCTCGTAGCGATACCCGTAGCTCCAGACGTACGAATTGCGAAACTGCGCTTCCTGCTGGATCGATCCGCCCTGTCGGCTGATGTCGAACGGGTCCGTCTGCTCGGTTGGCGGATTGAGGTCTTTTCGAAAATACACGCCCAGGGTCGTCTTTCGTGGCCACGAGCGCAGAGAGGGCTGGCTGACGTAAACCCGGCCTTCATGGATTTCGCTGTCATATCTCCCCTGTGCACCGAAGACCCGGGCTCTTCGCAGCACGTTGTGGACCGACAGGTCGAGAATCCCACCCAGTCCACCCTCGGTGTCGTACGACAAGCCATAGCGCAGCTGGACGGGCTGAACTTCTCGCACCAAGACACTCAGTTGAATCGGCTTCTGCGTGTCATCGGGGGCAACCTGGTCGACCGTTGCTGACCCGGAACCGGACGCGGCCGCGGGCTCGCCACTCGCCTCTTCCCGCGTGATGTCGGCAATCGAAAACGCGCCGGTGTCGTACAAATTCCGGCGCGAGCGGGCAAGGACGGCGAGATCGAGCGGCTGCGATGGCACCAGTTCGAGCTGACCGCGGATCAGTCCTTCGGTGGTCCGCCGATTACCCGTGACCGAGATTCCGGCGATCACACTTTGTTGACCTTCCACGACCGTGAACGCGACGTCGACCCGGGCAACATTCCGATCGACGGCAAGGGAATATTCCGAGCGCATGTCGTTGTATCCCTTGCGCCAGTACAGATCGCGAATCTGATCGAGTCCGTGCTCCGCGGCGACAGAGACGAACGGCGCACCCGACGTAATCGCCACTGCGGAATCAATCTGTTCCGAGGTGTACACAGTGTTGCCGGTGAAAGTAATTCGTCCGACGTTGAATCGCGGTCCCTCGCGCACGGGCACGACAACCCGGGCGGCGCGAGCTTGAAATTCGTAACGTGGCGCGTCGATCTCCGCGTCCAGGTATCCCTGCTCGTGGTAGTAACGATTCAGCAGACTGCTGACGGCGTCCGGATCGGTGAAGAGCTGACGTTCCATCCGCTGTTGCGCGATGATCTTGTCGAGGCGACCTGGAGCGATCCCGGAGGCGCCCTCGAATACCAGCACCACGCGGTCGTACTTCGGTCCCGGCTGGATGTGAAACGAGACCTGCCGCTGGTTGCCTGCCTCGTGAATGTCGTACCTCACCTGAGGCTGCAGATGCTTATCGAGGATCAACCATTCTCGAAGCGCGCCAACGCTGTCGCTGCCACGCTGCCCGTCGAACACGCCGTGATGCCACGCAGTCCGCACGTTTTGCCGGATCCTGGATGGCGGATCCGCACCCTCGAAACGCAGTTCCACCAAGGGTCCACTGATGACATCCAGTGTCAGATCCACCGTGTCTGCATCGACCCGGCGATCGAGCCGGACGCGCGACTGCAGATAGCCGGCGTCGAGCAGCGCTTCTTCAATCCGCTCGATTCCGCTGCGCGCAGTAAAGAATTCGTACGTGTCTCCTTCCTTCAGCTTGAACAGCTTGCGAAGTCTGGTTTCATCGATCGCTGCCGTTGTCGCCATCGTCAAATGAGCGATCGTCAGCTGATGGCGGATGGCTTGCCTCGGCGCCGGGGCTCCACCGAAGCGCAAGTCGTGGCGGAAGTCGACACGCCAGCTGTCGTCGTCGCGCTCCCGAACGCCCCGCATCTGAAATCGCCTGGTGACGTCGTACTCGGCCACCCAGATTTGATCGTTACTGTCGGCCAGATTGGTCGAGTAGACCAGCTTGACCTGGTCCGTCACATTCTGTCCAACCGTCAACCTGGCGGTGGGATCGGTTTCGTTGGCGATGAGCACGGGCTCGATCCGGACTTCGCTGATCCCGGTCGCACGTTCGAGGCCGCGACCGAATTTCGACCCGACGCGGCCAGTCAGGTACGAGAGCGCCTGGACGCGGGCGACCTCCGACTCCTCTCCTCGCATCTCGTCGACGGTGCGCCCGGTGACGACCAGGGCCATGATGTCGGGTTCGGGCAGCGGCGGGTCCGACGTCCAGGTCGCCTCCGTCTTTCCCGGCGTGCCGGTCACGGCGATCCGGACGTCGTAGTTGCTGGCTTTCGTATTCAGCACGAGATCGATCGATGGCGTGATCCGCCGCTCATCGAGAAAGGTGATGATCCCTCGCTCCACTTCGTAACGTCGCGCATTCAACAGGATCTGGCCGCCCGGAGTAACGGTCAGGCGTCCCGTCAGACTGGGTTCGTACGGAGTCCCCACAAATCGCAGGTCGGCGTCGATCTCGGCTCGGCCCAGATTGTTGTCGATCATCACAGGCGCAGTCGTCGCGAGCGCGACATTGAATCGAACGCGCTCGAGCAAAGGGTTTTTCTTTGCGGTGAGGTCGAGAGTCCGCGGCGCGCTGATGGCGGCAAAGAGCTGGTCGTCGAAACTGACATCCGACGTCAACCCTGCTTCATTGATCGTGACCTGCCCAGATACCAGGAGTTCGTTGCCCCGACGGTTCGCGCGGATCGTCGCGCTCGAGAGGCTGCGCAAGTCGAGCGGCGCATCGTAAGCGAAGTCTTTTGCCGACAGCTGCAGGTCGATATCGCTGATGCCGCCCTTCCCCAGGGTCACGAAGCCTGAACCTTCCAGCGTGCCGCCGTTGACCTCGCCGCTGACCG
>JBPYFA010000030.1:0-9032 GCA_051986585.1 Vicinamibacterales bacterium
AGGCGCGAATGGGTGCCTGGTCCGATCTCGTCGATCGGATCAAGAACCCCCTCGATGAGATCACGATTCACGTCGTCGGGAAGTACGTCGGGTACGAGGATTCATATAAGAGCCTGAACGAAGCGCTCTACCACGGGGGTTTCAAGCATCGTCTGCGGGTCAATATCCGATGGGTCGAGGCCGAGGCCCTCGAGCAGCCAGGCGGTGAGCAGCTGCTCGACGGCGCAAACGGCATCCTGGTTCCCGGTGGATTCGGCGATCGCGGGACCCGCGGGATGATGCGAGCAGCAGAAATTGCGCGAGAGCGGAATATTCCGTACTTCGGCATCTGTTACGGGTTCCAGTGGGCAGCCGTGGAGTATGCGCGGCATGTCTGCGGCATGCCGGAGGCCGACTCGACCGAGTGCGCGCCGGATGCGCCGCAGAAGATTATCTACAAGTTGCGCGACCTGCTCGGTGTCGACGACCTCGGTGGAACGATGAGGCTCGGGTCGTACGCGTGCGAATTGAAGCCCGGATCGCGGGCCCATCAACTGTACGGACAGCCGATCATTCACGAGCGTCATCGTCATCGCTATGAATTCAACTGCCTGTACGAGAAAGCGTTGACCGACCAAGGCCTGCAGATTGTCGGACGATCGCTCGATGGCAAGTTCGTCGAAATGATTGAACTGCCGTCGCATCCGTGGTACGTCGCCGTGCAGTTTCACCCCGAGTTCAAGTCGAAGCCACTCGACCCGCACCCGTTGTTTGCCGGTTTCGTCCACGCCAGCCACGCGCGCAAGCGTTCTGCGCACCAGCACGACACCGCCTCCGTGGTAGGGTAATCGGCGTGCAGCCGATCCAGTTCGGCGGCTTGACGGTCGGGGGCGGCGCTCCCCTGCTCCTCATCGCCGGTCCGTGCGTGATCGAGAGCGAATCACACGCGATCGAAACGGCGCTTGCGGTGCGGGATATCGCCAGGCGGGTCGGTGTCCCGTATGTGTTCAAGGCCTCCTACGACAAGGCGAACCGCACCTCCAGTGCATCGTTTCGTGGACCGGGTCTGCGTGAAGGGCTACGGGTGCTTGCGCGGGTGCGGGAAACGGCGGGCGTTCCGATCCTCACTGACATTCACGAACCGGCGCAGGCCGAACCGGCCGCCACGGTCGCCGACGTTCTTCAGATTCCGGCGTTTCTCTCGCGCCAGACCGATCTTCTGGTCGCGGCCGCCGCAACCGGACGGGTCGTCAACATCAAGAAGGGGCAGTTTCTCGCCCCCGAGGACATGCGGCATGCGATTGCCAAGATCACCGGCGCGGGCAATCACCGCGTGATCGTCACAGAGCGCGGCGTCACATTCGGATACCACAATCTGGTCGTCGACATGCGCGCGTTTCCAATCCTGCGCGCGCTCGGCTGCCCGGTCGTTTACGACGTCACTCACAGTCTGCAGCTGCCAGGTGCCGGCAACGGCGTGACCGCGGGTCAGGCAGAGTTCATCGAACCGCTGGCGTCTGCCGGCGTCGCGGCCGGCATCGACGGTGTATTCATGGAAGTTCACAAACAGCCCGAGCGGGCCAAGAGCGACGCGCAGAACGCCCTGCGATTGTCACTGCTCGAGCCGTTGCTGAACCGTCTCGTGCGAATTCACGCCATCGCGCGCGAGGCGGCGGTATGACCGACACGCTGAGTGGTCTGGAACTGGCGCGCAAAGTGCTTCGCATCGAAGCGGCCGCGATCCTCGGTCTGGTCGATCGCATCAACGGCGATTTCGAACGCGCGGTGCAACTGCTCTTCGAATGCGACGGTCGGGTGATCGTGACCGGCATGGGCAAATCGGGTCTGATCTGCCGGAAGATCGCCGCGACTTTTTCGAGCACCGGCACCTCGGCCTGGTTCCTCCATCCAGCCGAAGCCATTCATGGCGACCTCGGGGCGATTCGAGAAGACGACGTCGTCGTCGCGCTCTCGCACAGCGGCGAAACCGAAGAACTCCTCCGCTTGCTGGAGTCGATCCGACGCATTGGCGCGCGGCTGATCGCCATCACCGGCCATCCGACTTCGACGCTCGCGCGCGCCGCCGACGTCACCCTGAACGTCGGCATCGCGAAAGAAGCGTGTCCGATGAACCTCGTGCCCACGGCTAGTACAACGGCGGCGCTCGCCATGGGAGATGCGCTGGCGATGACGCTCTTGGTCAGGAAGGGGTTCCGCGAAGAACATTTCGCCTCTCTCCACCCCGGTGGCAAGATCGGTCGACGGCTGATGCGCGTCGAGCATGTGATGCACGCAGGCGACGCGGCACCGGTCGTGCGGACCAGCACCGCGATGCTAGACGTGTTCCACGAGATGTCGCGCAAGCGGCTGGGAATGACCTGCGTCGTCGACGACGCCGGGCGGCTGGTCGGTGTCTTCACCGATGGAGACTTGCGCCGGCTGATGAGCCGCGTCAGCAACGTGCAGGCACTCACCGCCGGTGAGGTCATGACACCGAACCCGATTACGATTGGCCGCGAGCTGCTGGCGGTCGAAGCGTTGAAGGTGATGGAAACGCACAAAATTACCGCGGTCGTGGTGGTCGGCGCCGATCGCGCCGTCGCAGGCGTCGTCCAGCTGCACGATTTGTGGGGAACGCAAATGTTTTGAGCGTCGCCCAGCCCGCGGTCGCGGTTCGCGAGTCGCCGGCGGAACGCCTGGAAACCATGCGCACATGACTGACCGCGAACGCGTTGCAAACATTCGGCTGCTGCTGTTCGACGTTGACGGCGTACTGACCGACGGCGTCGTGATCATGCACGCGGACGGATCGGAGGCGAAAGGCTTTCACATCCGCGACGGTGCGGCCATGGTGTGGGCGCAGCGTGCCGGACTGACGGTCGGACTGCTTTCCGCACGATCGTCGGGTGCGACCACCCATCGAGCCGCTCAGCTGGCGATCCGTTTGGTGGTTCAGGGAGCCACGAGCAAGTTGGCCGCCTATGAACGCATACTTCGGGACACGGGTCTTCCCGACAGCGCGGTCGCATACATGGGAGACGATCTGCTGGACCTGCCGGTGCTGATCCGCGTGGGACTTGCGGCCGCGCCCGCCGACGCAGCGGCCGAGGTCCGCTCGCGTGTCCACTGGGTAAGCACCTGCGGCGGCGGCCGGGGCGCAGTACGGGAATTCATCGAAATGGTGTTGCGTGAGCAGAATCGGTGGGCCGGTGTCGTGCGCGAATACGCGCCTGGGGACTGATGGGACCTTACGTCACCCTGTTCGTCCTGCTGGCACTGCTTGCCGGGCTGACCGTCGGCAAAGCCTGGGAGCGCTACAAGCTCCAGGACGGCCGCTGGATCGATCGCCGACGCGCGCGCGAGTCACCGCACTACATGCTCGGCCTGAACTTTCTCGTCGCGAACCAGATCGACCCCGCGATTGAAGAGCTGAGTACCGCGGCAGATGCTGCAGGCCACCCGCTCGAAATTCATTTGATTCTCGGCAACCTGTATCGCGAGAAAGGACAGGTCGGGCGCGCCATTCAGGAACATCAGGCGCTGCTGCAGCGACCGCATCTCCGGAAGCTCGAACACGCCAATGTGCTGCTGTGCCTCGGGCTCGATTACAAACGCGGCGGCTTCGTCGATCGCGCACTCGAGGCATTTACTGAGGTGCTTCGGCTCGATCCGGGCAACCGGTATGCGATGTCGAACCTCGAGAAACTGCACGAAGAGCAGCACCAGTGGACCGACGCGTACGCAATGCGGCAGAAGCTCGCCGCCCGTGATGGTGCCGACGAACAGCCGCGTCATCAGGAGATTCTCGCGTTCCTGGAAAACGAAATCGGTCTCGACGCCAACAAACGCGGGCAACAGGCAGACGCCGTCAAGCGATTCCGCGACGCGATCGAGCTGGATGCGAAGAACGCGCCTGCATACTTGAATCTCGGTGACGCTCAGTTGGCCGAAGGAGATCTGGTCGGTGCGCTAACCACATGGGAACGCCTCGTCGGCACGTCACCTGAACGGGCTTATCTGGCGTTCTCTCGCCTCGAAAACGCCTACACCCAGCTGAACGAAGAAGGACGGTTTTCGACCCTGTGCCGACGCCTGATCGACAGCGGCCCTCAGGAGTGGCGAGCCCGTCTCGCTCTTGCGCGCTACCTCACGCGGCACGGTCAGCCGAGCGATGCCCTGGAGCTGTTGTTCGAAGCGCTTGTGATCAATCCTCACGCGCTCGCCGTGCATCAGGCGATCTGGCAAACGCTGTCGCACCTGAAACTCGCGCCGTCACTCGTCGAGCGCTACACCGATCTCGCTCAGGACGCGATCTTCTATGTCGATCCGCACATCTGCGTCCGGTGCCGATATCGCAGCACCGAGCTGCTCTGGCAATGCCCGCACTGCCACGAGTGGAACACGTTCGTCGAGGAACGGATCGCGCCAGCGAAAGACACGGAAGCGACGCTCACGAGCTGACGGCGTAAATGCTGATTGGTGAATGCTGAATGTTGAATGCAGAACTGCTGATTGCTGATTGCTGATTGTTGATTGCGGAATGCTGATTGCGGAATGACGGATCACGGTTACGCCACCAGTCGTTCTCAGCGTTCTTGTCGTGGTCAATTGCGGGATGCCGCGCGCCGGAGGTTCTTCTCTCGGGCGTAGTTGGCTCGCGCTGTTTTTTGGACGTCGTAAAAATCGCGACGAGTTGATTCGACTCAGATTGCAATCTGCTCAGCGTAGATCCGGTCAGAAGAGCGATCGCAGCAAGATATTCAAGCCAGAACGACGATTCGTCCGACTCTTCGATAACCGTGCCGAGTTTTGATATGAAGTCTCGCCTCGATTTCGCGCGGCAGGCCGAACGATAGTTTGCCGCCACGCTGGCGCTTGATCGAACCAATTGCGTCACTGGAACCCGTGCTTCCGGTGTGCTCATCAACTGGCGACATAAATGGAACGTCGCCACTGCAAAATTGAACGTCCGTTGTTTGAGGTCGGCTTCAACGGCCATGCACCCGACGGGCGCACAGAGCATCGCCGCGTTGTCTCGACGCGCGTGGGACATGGACCAGTCATGTTCGCGCAAGCTGAAGGTGTCGGATGGGAGTTCGCGTTTAAGATTTGACGCCTCCTTTCAGTGCCAGACATTGCAGAATCAGCAATGTCGTCCTCAGCAATCAACATTCAGCATTCATTCAACATTCCGCATTCAACATTCAGCATTCACTCAACATTCCGCATTCAACATTCAGCATTCCGCATTCAACAATCAGCAATTGTTCATTCATTCAACATTCAGCATTCAACCTTCAGCCTTTGCAGAACTCTCCCATCATCCTGCCACCAACGCCTCGTACACGGTTCGGACCTGGCTGTCGGTGTCCGCGACGCTGCCGTCCGTCCTGATCACGTAGTCTGCCCGCGCTTCCTTTTCTTCGATCGGCCACTGCGCATCCAGGCGTGCGCGCGCGTCGCGTTCCGCGAGACCGTCTCTCGCGACCAGCCGGCGAAGTTGCTCCTGCGGAGAGCAGGCGACGACGACCACCCGGTCGAAATCGTGCGTGTGTCCGGTCTCGAAGAGCAGCGGGATGTCGGCCATCGCGAGGCGCGTCCGGGGCGGCAACGTCGCCAGCCACTCGCTGATTCGGCGGTAGACCTCCGGATGGACGATGGCTTCGAGGTCGGCACGTGCGCCACGATCGCTGAAGACGATGCGCGCGAGCGACGCGCGATCGAGAGAGCCATTGGGCAGAAGGAGCGATGCGCCGAACCGGGCAACGACCGCATCAAGCGCGCGCGAACCAGGCGCGACTGCCTCGCGCGCCAGGTGATCGGCGTCAATGACCGGGACGCCCAGCGACGCGAACTGCGCGAGGCAATACGACTTGCCTGTCGCGATGCCACCGGTCAGGGCGACTCGAAGCATGGTCTAGACGGGATGGCGAGCCTGAGCGGCAGCAACGGTATTCTTCAGCAGCATCGCAATCGTCAGCGGACCGACCCCGCCCGGCACCGGTGTGAGCGCGCCTGCGACATCGGCAACGCTGGGGTGGACATCACCGACGACGACCGAGCCGCGACGCTTGAAATCCGCAAGCCGTGTCGAGCCTGGCTCGAACAGCCTGGCGGCGACTGCAGCGTCGCTCACCGACGTAATCCCAACATCGATCACCGTGGCACCGGGCTTCACGAACGCGGGGGTCACGAAACCAGGGCGTCCAATCGCGGCAACGAGAATGTCCGCCGTCGCCGCGACGGCTGCCAGGTCTGGCGTCTTCGAATGGCAGATCGTCACCGTCGCGTCGCGCTGAAGCAGCAGCATCGCCATCGGCTTGCCCACGATCTCGCTGCGGCCAATGACCACCGCGTGCGTGCCGGCAATCCGGATCCCGCTCCGTTCGAGCATCTGGATCACGCCGGACGGCGTGCACGGCATCAGGTGCGCACGTCCCTGTACGAGTTTGCCGACGTTGACCGGGTGGAACCCGTCGACATCCTTCGACGGATCGATCGCATCGAACACCTTCTGAGCGGCACCCTTCCCCATTGCCGCTGGCAGCGGCGACTGCACCAGGATGCCGTCGTGAACCTCGCTCGCATTCAACCGTCCGACGAGTGACAGCAGCTGATCCAGCGAGGCGTCGGCGGGCAAGCGGTTCAGATCAACCCAGAGGCCGGATTCGCTACCCGCACGCACCTTGTTGCGGACGTAAATCTCTGACGAAGGATCTTCGCCAACCAGGACGATGCCCAGTCCCGGAGGTCTTCCGCTGCGCGCCGTGAACGCGTGGACGTCCGGAAGCACCGATTCGCGAATCGCCGCAGCGACCCCACGGCCGTCAAGCAGTATGGCGGTCATAGATCACCTGGCAACGCCGGCCGCTCTGGCCGCAGCTTCCAGCTCCCGCAGGTTTTTCGCCTGCCCAAGCACGACAAGATAATCCCCAACGCCCATCACACTCTCCGGCGGAGGATTGAATTCCATTCCGCCACCTGCCCGTTGAATGCCGACGACGACGACGCCGAATTGCTGACGGAGATGTGCGTCCACAATCGTCCGGCCGGCCAGCGCCGCACCCTCACCGATTTGCACCTGCTCCATGTTCAGGTCGAGATTGTCTGAGCTGGTGGCCAACTGAACGAAATCAACCACCGCCGGCCTCAAGGCCGTCTGCGCCAGCTGCAAGCCGCCGATCTGGTAAGGAGAGAGCACACGGTCGGCACCGGCGCGAACCAGCTTCGCTTTGGTGTCTTCAGTCTCCGCGCGAGCGATGATGAAGAGATCCGGACGTAGCAGCCGAGCGGTCAGGATGGCGAAGACGTTGTCGGCATCAGTACTGACGGCCGCGATAAACCCGCGCGCCCGGCTGATGGCGAGACGCCGCAGCACGTCTTCGCTGCTGGCATCAGCTTCCACAGCCAGGTATCCCATGTCGATCGCCGCCTGCATCCGCTCGGTTTCGCGCTCGATGATGACGAACGGTACAGCCTGACGCGTGAACTCTCGCGCCACAATCTGGCCGATGCGGCCGAAGCCGCAGATGATGAAGTGATTGTTGAGATCGTCGAGCATGTGTTCCAGCCGACGGCGGGCCCAGCGCTGCTGGAGGTCCCCCTCGACCAGCCGCGCCATCAGAAATGAAAACGTGTAGAGAACCGTGGCGGCGCCCACGATGATGACGCCGCTGTTGAATACCCGTCCGACTCGGGACAACGGGTGAATCTCGCCGTACCCGACTGTCGTCACGGTCGTAATCGTCATGTAGAAGGCATCGAACAGATCCCAGCCTTCGATGACGGAAAAACCCACGGTTCCGGCGCAAACCACCGCCGCGAGGAGCACAATCGACAGCCTCCAACCTGCCCACCAGGGAGAGAGACTGGAGATCGGAACCGCTTTACCCGCAGATCGGTCCTCCGTGGCCAAACCGTTACCGCTTGGCCGACGACCTTCCGAGCACGTGACCCAGCACCGTGACGACAGCGCCGGCCAAGAGAATCTTCAATCCGAGTGCGTCGGCAATTTCCGGATTGACGTGCCCACCGACGTACGCCAGCACGGCGTCGAGCTCGCTCCACTTGGCGAGCGTCTCGTTGGTGACGTTCAGTATCGTCAGATACGCCAGCAGCGTGATGCAGAACCCGTTGAACAGCAGCATGTAGCCAAGCATTTTCAGGAAATTTGCCAGGTTCTCGGCGCCGGAGCGCGCGGCGGCTTCCGCCCGGTTCACGAGCGGGCTATGCGTGCGGCCGTAAAACCAATAAATGACCATGCCGATATCGAGCCATCCGAGAAAGCGGACCCAGGTCATCACCGACAAACTGACCATCAGATACACGCACGCCAGCACACCAAGGATCGGAATGACATGTCCGCCGGGCACGCGGAACGGCCGTCGGGCTTCAGGCCTGCGCACGCGCAACACAATGACGGCAATGGACACCACGACGAACGCGAAGAGCGTGCCGATGCTCGTCATTTCGCCGAGGACGGTGATCGGCACGAACCCGGCAACCGCCGACACGATGACGCACGTGATGATTGTGGTGATGTAGGGCGTCCGGAATCGCGGATGGACGCGACTGACGCCCGCCGGCAGGAGCTGATCGCGGCTCATGGCAAAGAAAATGCGCGGCTGACTCATCAGCATCACGAGCAGCACGCTGGTGATGCCAGCAACCGCACCGGCCGAGACGACGCCTGCCGCCCAGTCCTTGTTAATCACGGCGAGCGCATAACCAACCGGCGCATTGAGGAATTGCATGTCGCTCTTGAACTGCACGACCGGAACGATGCCCGTCAGAATGCCGGCGACAACGAGATAGAGAATGGTGCAAATGACGAGCGAGGCAATGATGCCGATCGGCAGATCCCGGCTCGGGTTCTTCGCCTCTTCCGCCGTCGTCGACACCGCATCGAAGCCGATATAGGCGAAGAACACGACGGCGGCACCGCGCATGATGCCGCTCCAGCCATATTCGCCGGGACCGATGCCGGGGGGAATGAATGCGCCGGTGGGATTGGTGGACGTGACCCAGTTGTCGGTCCGGACGAACAAAATTCC
>JBPYFA010000031.1:0-19270 GCA_051986585.1 Vicinamibacterales bacterium
CCTTGACGGCTATGTGCTCAAGAAGGACTCGCCGAGCTGCGGGATGGTCCGCGTCAAGGTAGCACATGGTGATGGTCATCACGAGCGAGACGGTCGAGGGCTGTTTGCCGCAGCTCTGCTCGATCGACTGCCGCTGCTGCCGGTCGAAGAGGAAGGCCGCCTGTCAGATCCGCGGTTGCGCGAGAATTTCATCGAACGCGTGTTCGCGTTCCGCCGCCTGAAAGACCATTTCAAAGGGCGCTGGACCGTCGGCTCGCTGGTCGAATTCCATACGGCGCACAAGATGACGCTGCTGTCGCATTCGACGACGGCGTATCAAAAGATGGGCCGGCTCGTGGCTCACGCCGCGGAAATTCCCAGAGCCGAACTGCGCCGCGACTACGAGCGGGCGTTCATGGCGACCTTGGCGTTGCCGACCGACACGCGTCGCCACGCGAACGTCCTGATGCATATGGCTGGACACTTGAAGCGCAAGGTGGATCCGGCATCGCGGCAGGAACTCGCCGGCTGCATCGATGAATACCGCCGCGGCTTCCTGCCGTTGATCGTGCCGCTCACGCTGGTCGCGCATCATGTTCGGGCGCACGATATCCGCTATCTCGCCGGTCAGACGTATCTCCAGCCGCATCCTCGCGAGCTGATGCTGCGCAACCATGTCTGAATCCTTCGCGCCTTTCCGGCGTGTTCAGGTCGTCCGGGTAGGCCGTCGCGGCGAAGGGCGCGCTGACGACGTGGCGGCCACGGAGGAGCCGCTCGAGATTCGGCTGCATGGGAAACCGTTCGCGGTGATCATGCGAACCCCAGGTTCGGATCGAGAGCTGGCCGCCGGGTTTTTATTGTCCGAGCAGGTGATCCGGACGGCGGACGAACTTGGTGCGGTCGAACACTGCCGCCATCCGGATCATCCCGACGCTCACAATGTGGTCGACGTCTATCTGATGGGTGACGCCGCGTCCAGAGTCGCCGGCCATCTTGAACAGCGGCGGAACATCACGACATCCTCTTCGTGCGGGCTTTGCGGAAGAGTCACGATCGAATCGCTTCGTTCGAGTGCGGCACCATTGCCGCCGGGCGATCGAATTTCGAGCAAGGTTGCGTCGACATTGCCACAGACGCTGCGAGCCCGGCAGTCGGTGTTCGATGAGACCGGCGGGTTGCATGCGGCGGGTCTCTTTACCTTCGATGGCGAGTGTCGGCAAGCGGCTGAGGATGTCGGCCGACACAATGCCGTCGACAAAGTGATCGGCTCGATGCTGTTCGATAATCGTGTGCCGTTGCGCGATCACGCCCTCGCCGTGAGCGGACGCACGTCCTTCGAGATCATTCAGAAGGCATGGTTCGCCGGCGTGCCCATCGTTTGCGCGGTCTCGGCACCGTCGAGCTTGGCGATTGAGCTCGCGCAGGAAGCGAACATCACGCTGCTTGGTTTCGTGCGCGACGGCGGCTTCAACCTCTACACCCACTCCGAACGACTCGACGGGGTGTGAAGCCCGTTACCCACCGTACGGCATACGCACGCATGTGATCGCTGGTTTCTCGTAACTTAGGGTCGTCCCGCCCGACTCAGCCCGTGGCATCGCGGTTGCTCAAATACGCCCGAGTGGCGAGATGCGGCGAAACGCGATAGTAGCGGCGGTGCTGACGGTGACGATTGTCGCGTGGTACGCGACGATCAAGACTGTTCTGCTCGCGCACTCCATCGTCACGGAACTCGACCGTGCGAAGGCGCTTGCCGATTTAGCGCCGCGACCCCAGGCCACGATCGTGTACGACCGCTACGACCGGCCGGCCTTTACGTTTTTCATCGAACAGCGCACCGACGTACCGCTCAATCGCGTGTCGCAGAACATGATCGACGCGCTCGTGGCGGTCGAGGATCGACGCTTCTTCTCACATCATGGCGTCGATCCGCTCAGGATTGCTGGCGCCGCCTGGAAGAACTTCCGTGTCGGTCACATCGTTGAGGGTGGCAGCACGATTACCCAGCAGCTCGCACGCGCCTCGCTCTCTTCGGAACGAACCTACACTCGCAAAATTCGCGAGATTCTTCTTGCCGCACAGCTCGAACAGCGATATTCCAAGGCCGAGATCCTCGAGGCGTATCTGAACACGGTGTATCTGGGCGACGGCTACTATGGAGTCGAGGCGGCGTCGCGAGGGTACTTCGGTAAGTCGGCCTCGGACCTCGAGCCACACGAGGCGGCGCTCCTGGCGGCTCTCGTTCGATCCCCGTCCAGCGATGCTCCGTCTGTCGGCCCACAGCGAGCGCTGAAGCGGAGGAACCTGGTGCTCCGTCTGATGCGTCAACAAGGTGTGATCAGCGACGCGATCTGCCGGCGGGAACTCGCCGCGCCGTTGCCGGAATCGCATGGTCGCGCCACCGCACCTCGCGCTGCTGCGGTTACGGGCAATCCGG
Organism: Vicinamibacterales bacterium; assembly: GCA_051986585.1. Classification (GTDB taxonomy): domain Bacteria; phylum Acidobacteriota; class Vicinamibacteria; order Vicinamibacterales; family 2-12-FULL-66-21; genus JALZOC01. Next base: position 2,417 of record JBPYFA010000031.1, read on the forward strand.
AGTCAGGGTTGTATTTTCAGGAAGAGGTCCGACGGCAGCTCTTCGCGCAGTTCGGCGCAGACAAGGTGCTGCGTGGCGGCCTGCGTGTTCACTCCACTTACGATCCGGAGATGCAGCGGCAGGCCGAAGCCACCGTGACCGCACGAATCGCCGAGATCACGAAGAAGCGCCCGGCAGCGCGCGATCTTCAGGGCGCGTTCGTGGCGATGGATCCAATCACCGGTGATGTTCGCGCTCTCGTTGGCGGTCGCGACTTCAGCGCGAGCAGCTTCGACCGCGCGACGCAGGCCCGGCGTCAGGCAGGATCGGCTTTCAAACCAATCATTTACGCCGCCGCGCTCGAACGCGGGTACTCGCCCGGAACCTTGCTCCGCGATCTGGATGAACCAATCGACGCCGGTGACGAGATGTGGCTGCCCGCCGGTTCACACGAGGAGTCCGAATACACGCTCCGCGGCGCGCTGAAAGTCTCGAGCAACCGCGCGGCGGCACAGCTCCTTCAACAAATTGGCGTCGGCGTGGCTCTGTATTACGCGCACCGCCTTGGCATCGACTCGGAACTCCCGCCCGTGCCTTCACTCGCGCTGGGGACTGGCGAGGTCACGCTGCTCGAACTGACGTCCGCCTACACTGCCTTTGCCAATCACGGGAACGTCGCTGCGCCGCGTCTCATCACCCGCGTTGACGACGCGAATGGTCGCATGGTTGATGCGGCGTCGGAACGTCACGCGCAGGCGATCAGTCCAACGACTGCGTACCTGATGTCGAGCATGCTGGCGGATGTCATCTCCTCGGGTACCGGGTCGGCAGTGCGGGCCGCGGGATTCAAGTTGCCGGCGGCCGGAAAGACGGGCACGACCGACGACTACGCCGACGCCTGGTTCATCGGCTACACACCGCATCTGGTCGCTGGCATCTGGTTCGGACTCGACCGGCCGGCGCCGATCATGCGAGGCGGTTTTGCTGGCGTCGTCGCCGCACCGGCGTGGGGCCGCTTCATGCGCGCGGCGACGGCGAAGGACAAGCCTGACTGGTATCCCATGCCGTCGGATGTCGAGAAGGTCGCGATTTGCCGCCTGAGCGGCGCTCGCGCGACCGAAGCCTGCAAGCATCAAGAGGCGATCTACACCCTTACGCGCGCCGACGGTGGGCAGCAGTTGGTTCCGTCCAGCGCGTTGTCTGACTCAGACGACCTGAGCACGCCGGCGATGTCGATCGAACCTCCAGTCTACGAGGATCTGTTTGCCGTCGGCTCCGTCCCTGCAGAAATCTGCCCGCTGCACAATCAGCCCGCACTATCGACCGGAGTCGCGCCAGCCGCTCCTTCGACCGACATCGTCCTCGAACGAACGCTCGGAGCGGACGGGGTCGTGCACGTGACGATGAAACAGAGAATCCTTAATCGCTAATCGCTAATCCCGAATCGCTAATCCTTGAATCGCTAATCCTTGAATCGCGAATCGCTAATCGCTGATCCCTGAATCACAGAGATCGCCGAATCATGGCGGCCTACGATTCACCGATTCGAAGATTCACCGATTCGAGGATTCGAAGATAAGTGATTCGCGATTAGTGATTCGCGATTAGTGATTCGGGATCAGCGATTAGCGATTAGCGATTGACACCCCGGACACCAATACGTCAACCGCGCATCCGCTCCCTGCTTGCGGACCGCGATCGGTGTGCCGCAGCGGCGGCAAGGCAGCCTCGCGCGGCCGTACACCCAGAGGCGCGCTTTGGGATCGCTGCGGCCGGTCGTGCGCCGCAGGCTGCTGTAGGTCGTCATCGGCGGAACGCCTTCCTTGACGTTCGCAGTCAGCACCCGCCGCGCGGTTTCGATCAACGAGATACAGTCGGCGTCGCTGAGGTCGGCGACGCGGGTGGACGGATTCAGACGACACATGAAGAGTACTTCGGACTTGTAGACGTTTCCCAATCCTGCCAGGACGCGTTGATTCAGCAGGGCGTCGGCAATCTCCTCGTTCGCTCGGGTGCGCAGATTTGCCAGCACGGCCGTCGGATCGAAGTTCTCCGCGAGCACGTCCGGTCCCAGCTCGCGAAGCTCGGCCACTCTCTTCAGCGACGCTTCGGGCACGAACTCGGCGACGGGAATGTTGAATCCAACCGCTTCGAAATCCGCAGTGGCAATGACGATCCGCATCGCAGTACGCGGCCGTTGCCACCGTTCGCCGACGCGGTAAATGTGCCAGCTTCCATTCATCCGCATGTGAGTGCGCAGCACGAGGCCGCCGCTGAAGTGCATCAACACATGCTTGCCTGCTGAATGCACACGCTCGATCGCTCGGCCGGCGAGCGGCGCGTCCTCGTCGACACGATTGAGGGCTGGGAGGACGGACTCGAAACGGGCGACCTGTTTCCCCGCGAGCGCGCGATGCAGCATGCGCGCGGCGCGGAAGATCGTATCCCCCTCAGGCACCGCCGCCGTCCACGCGGTTTGCGGTTCGCGTTGCGGTTGCGACGGGTTCGTCCGCTGGGATTGACGGGCTGGCGGCAACGTGTCGTCGCATCTGGAAACCCATCGCTGAAGGGTTGAACCCCGCCTCGATCAGAAATGGCGAGAGTGGATGATCGGCGGCCGCCATGCCATTGATTTCTGATATGAGCAGACCCGCTCTTCCGTCTTCGCCGCGCGCCACAGCGGCCAGCCGACCGGCGAGCGCGCGGCTGACGCTCGTGCGCGCAGGTTCGTCTTCCGGCATGAACGCGACAACCTGCCGTCCACCACGAGCGATGTACGCGGCCAGTGCGCCGTTGACGAGAACGACCGTCGATCCCACCGTACGCGTCGGCCCTCGACCACCCGCATCGTCGTCGCCGGGGGTCGGCCACTTGAGCATCGTTCCGTAGGGATTGGCGGGATCCGTCGCCGAGAGGACGACCGCGTCGGGCTCGTCCGGGAGATCCTTGAACGATCGCAACAACTCGAGCGCGGCCGGCAGCGCGAACTGCATTGCGCCAACGCCGCCGACGAAGTATCCGCGGCGAATCCTGCCGGCGTCTTCCATCGCCTTGAGGACGTCGTAGACGGCGCTGAATCCTCCTTCGATGCCTTCGGCGCCGGCAACCTCCCGCGTCAGGACGCCGTACCGGGTCAGCAGCTGCTGCGCGGTCGCGGTGGACCATTCGGTCGGAGATACCGGGGATCCGATGCGATCGCGGGTGAGCGACCATCGGCCTTCGGAGGACGGTGGTCCGATTCGACGGCTTCGGAACGGCCGGCCCGCCGGTTTGCGCGGCCGCTTCTCTGGTGGTCGGGTGAACGCACGGAGCGCGTGGAATGTATCGTTGGTGACGAGCCCTTTCCACACCAAATCCCACAGTGCATCGACGGTCTCGCCAGGGTAGCCTGCTCCGGCGGCCTCGTGCAACGGAGCAAAGAAGGATGCGCCTTCAGTTTCGAGAAAACTCAACATCGCGCGTTCACGCTCGGACAGCTCGAGGACCGTGGTCGGACGCCACAGCCGCGCCATGGTGTCGGTCAAGAAGAGCGCGAGCCGGCCATCGCGATCGCCAAGTGGTTCGAGGCCGCACCAGGTGACTTCCCCGGCCGCGGTGAGGGCATCGAGATCGGCAGGGTTATAGGCACGCACCCGGGCGGCCAGAATCTCGGATTCGAAGATCGAGGCGGACAGGGGAGTTCCCTGGAGGTTCTCAATCGCATCAAGCAAGGCGTCGAGTCCCAGCCGCGGGCGGGAGACGCCTTGCCAACTAGTGAGTAGTCGGCCAAACACGGCCGGTTCGACCGGCTCGACTTCCTTCCGCAGGCGAGCCAGCGATCGGCGACGAATCGATTGCAGCACGTCGGGGTCGCACCACTCGCGGCCACTGCCGCCGGGCCGGAATTCGCCTTCGAGTAGCCGGCCCGAGCCGACCAGCGCCTTCAGGATCGACTCGGCCGTGGCGCGGCCCAGTGCGTAACGCGTCGCGAATTCGATCGTCGTGAACGGCCCGTGGGTGCGAGCGTAACGTCGCGCGAGATCCTGCGTTGCTTGCGGTGCCGGTGCGAGCAGCGACTCGGGGAGGCCGACCGGAAGCGGAACACCCAGCGCATCCCGATAGCGACTTGCGTACTCGACTGGAATCGCACGCGGCTGGCCGCCGATGTTGACGGTGATCGCTCGCCGCGCCCGCACCAGTTCGCCCAATGCTTGTTCTGCATCGATTCGGCTGCGCGCGGTGATTTCAGCGGTCGTCAGATCGCCGAGTCGCAGCAACAGATCGTGGATTCCATCAGCCGTTCGCGCATGGTAGTCGGGATCGAGATTCTGCAGCTGGCGTTCGATTCCCGAGATCGCGTCGGGATCGAGCAGCTCTCGCAACTCTGCCTCTCCGAGCAGCTCGCGGAGCTGCGCCTGATCGATCGCCAGCGCTTGGGCGCGCCGCTCCGCGAGCGGCGCATCTCCGTCGTAGATGTAGTTGGCAACGTAGCCAAAGAGCAGCGCCGCTGCAAAGGGAGACGGCATCGACGAATCGACGGTGGCCGTCCGGATCTCTCGTCGTTCGATCCGGCGAAGGGTTTCGACGAGCGACGGCATGTCGAACACGTCGCGAAGACACTCGCGGTACGCCTCGAGAATCATCGGAAAGGATCCGTACCTGGCCGCGACCGCCAGCAGATCGGCGGCCCGCTTGCGCTGCTGCCAGAGCGGACTCCGCCCACCAGGTCGCCGCTTCGGCAGGAGCAGCGCTCGTGCCGCCGCCTCGCGAAACTTTGCTGCAAAGAGAGCGGTGCCCCCGAGCTGGCGGACGACCAGCGCCTCCACTTCCTCGGATGACGGAATCATGAGATTCGGATCAGGCGGTTCGTCCGTCTCCGGGAACCGCACGACGAACCCGTCGTCGGTCCACATCGTTTCGACGTCGGCGCCGGTCTCCGCGCGGGCCCGTTCCACCGCGGCCATCGCCCAGGGCGCATGGATTCGCCCCCCGAACGGCGTCAGCACGCAGATTCGCCAGTCCCCCAGCTCGTCGCGGCACCGCTCGATCAAAATGGTGCGATCGTCGGGGACGATGCCGGCTGCCGCCGCCTGGTCGGCCAGATAGCGAACCAGATTCTCGGCGGCCTGCGCGTCGAGATCGTGATGCTGCACGAGGCGCTGCACCGCTGCCGACGGCGGCATGTGCCGCAGCGTTCGCACCAGCTCGCCGATATGCCGTCCGAGTTCCAGCGGTCGGCCCGCGGCATCAGCCTTCCAGAACGGCATCTTGCCCGGTTCTCCGGGCGCAGGGGAGACGAGAACGCGATCGTGCGTGATCTCCTCGATCCGCCAACTGGATGCGCCAAGAAGAAAGGTTTCGCCGACGCGGCTCTCGAACACCATCTCCTCATCCAGCTCGCCAACGCGCGCGTGCGGCCCGCGTTCGCCGACGAGGAAGACACCGTAGAGCCCACGGTCGGGGATCGTGCCGCCGTTGATCACGGCCACGCGCTTGGCGCCCTCTCGCGCCGTCAGACGGTTTTTGAGGCGATCCCACGTGAGCCGGGGCCGAAGATCGGCGAAGTCGTCGGACGGATAACGTCCCGACAGCATGTCGAGGACGCCGTCGAAAACCGATCGACTGAGCTCGGCAAACGGTGCCGCCGAACGGACGACGGCGAACAGTTGGTCGACGTCCCATTCTTCGTTGGCGACGATGGCGACGATCTGTTGGGCGAGGACGTCGAGCGGATTTCGAGGATATCGGCTCGACTCGATGCGCGCTTCGTGCATTGCCCGTGTGACGGCGGCGCACGCGACCAGGTCGCCACGAAGCTTGGGAACGATCACCCCGCGGCTCGCTGCGCCAATCGTGTGGCCGGCCCGGCCGATTCTCTGCATCCCGCTGGCAACGGAAGGGGGCGCTTCGATCTGAACGACGAGATCGATCGCGCCCATATCAATGCCCAGTTCGAGCGATGACGTCGCGACCAGCCCTCGGATCGCCCCGGCCTTCAGCCGATCCTCGACTTCGATCCGCTGCGGACGCGCCAGCGATCCATGGTGAGAGCGGACGAGCGTCTCGCCCGCGAGCTCGTTCAGCGCCGACGCCAGCCGCTCGGCGGTGCGCCGGTTGTTGACGAAGATCAGCGTGGACTGGTGTGCCTTGACGAGCTCGAGAAGCCGTGGATGAATCGCCGACCAGATCGATGTCCGGACCGGCCCTTGTGATGCCGGCCCGCTCGGAATTTCAATCGGCTGACCGATCTTCGCCATGTCCTCGACCGGCACTTCGATACGGAGATCCAGCCGCTTCTTCTCCGACGTGTCGACGATGGTGACCGGCCGGTAGCGCGGTGCTGCTCGATCGGCGGCGAACTCGTCATGGATCGCTTCATCTGGTTCGACGATCGGTGACGTAGATCTCTTTTGCTTTGACCGGACCGCCGTCGCCTTGGCGGAAGCTGGTCGCGCGTCGCTCGGGCCGCGGGCGCCTTTCCCGCTTTCGAGTCCACCGAGGAACCGCGCCACCTCATCGAGCGGCCGCTGCGTTGCCGAAAGCCCAATCCGCTGAATGCTAGTCCGCCTTGCACCGTCGTCGTTCGCGACCTCCTGGCGCAACTTCTCGAGCCGCTCCAACGAGAGCGCGAGGTGGGCTCCACGTTTGGTCGGCACGAGCGCATGGATTTCGTCGACGATGACCGTGTCAATGGATCGCAGAGTTCGCCGCGCATTCGACGTCAGCAGCAGGTACAGCGACTCCGGAGTCGTGATCAGGATGTCCGCGGGTTCCCGAAGAAACCGGGCCCGTTCGATCGCCGGCGTGTCACCGGTCCTGATGGCGACGGCCGGCTGGTGAAACGCATCACCTCGCGCCTCGGCCCGGTTCGCGATTCCTGCAATCGGTGCGCGCAAGTTCCGCTCGATGTCGACCGCAAGCGCCTTCAACGGCGAAATGTAGAGCACGCGACAACGACGCTCTTTGGAGGGGACCGGATCGAACATGATCCGGTTGATGCACCACAGAAACGCGGTCAGCGTTTTGCCGCTGCCGGTCGGAGCCAGAATCAGGGTCGAGTCGCCCTGAGCAATCGCCGGCCAGCCTTGTGCCTGAGGCGGCGTGGGCGCGGCGAAAGAGCCGCGGAACCAGTCCGCGACCGCGGGATGAAACAAGGCGAGGACATCTGCGCGACGGGCCACTGCGTTCTATTTTAGTGGCCGTCCCGCGGCCCTGCTGATCCGTGTCTATCCGTGTCCATCCGCGGCCTTGCTGATCCGTGTTCATCTGTGGCCTGGTGATCCGCGTTCGTCTGGCCCGCATCGGCCGTTGATTCTCGGCCGCGAACGGGGCACAATGGAGGACACCGCAGTGGCCGAGGTTGGCGGCAGCCCTCGGCATTTTCCAACGTCAGCACCCGTTTGCGTCCGTGCCAGTCACGTACGGACCCCGGGCATGAGGAAGTCAGCAACAAATTATGGGTGATTCCGGAGAAGGCCTCGTCGACGCAGAAGCGCGGATCCAGGAACAGATCGAGGAACGGGAAGCCGAGCGGCGGCGCCGCGGCGGCAGCGGCCCGAAGATCGATCCTGAAAAAGTCCGCGAACTCGAATCGCTTCGCCTTGCCAAGTCGAATCTCGAGCAGCAGGCGGAATCGACCGAGCATCCTGTGCGGAAGCAGCAGATCAAGCTCGCCATCGCTGAAATCGACAAGCGGCTCGCTCTCAATCAGTAGCCGACGCGTAGCCACGCGGCGCAGTGTTCACTTGCGTCGGGCGCAGACAGTAGCAGTGTCGAGAATCGTGGCACGACGTCGCGCGCGGTCCGGCGGCTTTTGGCTGGCGCCTCTTCATGCCCTGAACTCGAGGTCTTCGATCGCCTCCGCGACGCGAAGCCTGAGCACGTACTCCAGCGCGATCGTCACGCTGACGAGCAGGATGACCACAGCAGTCGTCAGCGGCGGCCGCGCGTAGACGAGCGGCAAAAACGTCGGAACGATGGCGGCAACCAGGCTGCCGAGGAAGAGCACTCCATAAAGGCGCGCCGACCGTTCGACGCGGCGCGGTTCGGCGGCAAATGGCAGGGCCGGCCGCAGCATGACCGTCAACTGCAACAGCATGTGCGCCAGCAGGCCGATGACCGCGGCATGGAAGAACGCGTGCCAGACGCGTTCGTATGAGTAGCTCCAGATGGCCGCGAGCAGCAACAGGTAGCCGCCCAGAAAGAAAATCGACACGAAGTTCTTGGCCGCCACAATCAGCCGCGCTGCCGAGGCCGGCGTCGCGAAAAAGATCCACGCCGCCCGCCACGAGTCGCTGTACTGCAGCGACGCATGCAGGGTCATGGGCATGAACACGACCGCCATGTACAGCGGCACGCCGGCGGCGGTCCCTCCCTCGGGGGAAAACGGATCCTGGAGCGCGCCCTGGTGCAACCCAAGCAGCAGATAGAACAGAATCAGCGGCACGATTCCCAGAATCGCCATTCGAAAGCGCGAGTCGAAGCGAAACTGCGCGGCCACCAGGAGCGCGACGGCATGCGGTTCGGCGCGGTGAAAACCGGGTAGCTGCAGGCGGCGTCGTCCGGCTGGCTCCGCGGAGACGGTGATTTCCGCGAGCCGCTGCGCGTACTCAAGGGATAACCGGCCGGAAGCGAGCGGCACACAGGCGATCGCCACCGCGACGGCGGTCGCCGCGGCGATCCACGCCGCGCGAGGTGCGTCGGCGGCTGTAATGCGTATCAGTGCCGCAAACCACGATGCCGGATTGACCCACATCCATGGCCGATCCTCGAACGACAACCGGAAGAGAAACGAGTCGCGGAAACCTTCGAGCGAGAGGTAATACGCCAGATAGAACCCCATCATCGAGACGAGCTGCAGGTACGACAACGCCCGTCGCAAACGATGGGGATGGACCCGTGTGAGCAAGACGACGTAGGTGGCGATGATGAGGATGGTGGCGCATCCGTCGGAGAGGAGCACCGCGGCAAACGTTGCCATGAAACCGGCGATTCCCAAGCCGGACCACAGGGCGTAGGTGATCGCTGGAAAGAGCGCCAGCATCGCGCCAAGGATGCCGATGTAGGCCAAGATCGACGCTAGTCGCGCCGCAAAATAGGTGCGCGATGAAACCGGCCGGTGCCCCAGCACGACGTAGTCGTCCGGCGATACCACAAGGCCGGTGAAATCCACCAGCAGCAGCATCGCGGTATTGATCGAGCCGTAGGTCGTCAAGAGAGTCGCCGACACCAGGACATCGGGAATGCGGGCCGCCAGAATGGAGAACATTGCGCCGCCCATCGCGGTCAGGATGGCGACGCCGACCAGCGGATGCCCACGCACTCGTCCGCGAGCGTGCTGCCGGGCGGCGCCACCGCCGGCGCGAAAATCCATGCGCAAGTAGGTCGCCACCAGGACGCGCCACTGCACCGGATCGACGCCGAGCGCCTGGATCGTCCGGTTCAGCATCACCCCTCGAGGGCCTGAAGCAGCTCGTTGGTGACCTGGGCCGCGTCTCGCGTTCCGGTCAGGGCGACGAACGCCTCTTCAAGCGACCGTGCCCCCGCCTGCGCGGCAATCTGCCCAGGTGTACCGTCGGCGATGGCACGACCGCTGTTGATGATGATGATCCGTGAGCAGACGCGCTCGACGACTTCGAGGACGTGCGAACAGAAGAAGATCGTTCGCCCTTGCGCCGCCAGCGATCGGATCAGTTCCTTGACGACGAGTGCGGCGTTCGCATCGAGCCCGGTCAATGGCTCATCGAGAAACAGGACGTCGGGACGATGCATGAGGGCCGAGGCGATCAGCACTTTCTGCTTCATGCCCTTCGAGAACTCGCTCAGGCGCTGATCCTTCGCATCCGCCAACCCAAAGCGATCGAGCAGATCGTCGATTCGCTGATGCGCGGTCTCGACCGGCTGGTGATACAAGGAGCCGATCACATCCAGGAATTCCCGCGCGGTCAGCGATTCGTACAGCGCCGCCGATTCAGGAACATATCCGATGCGCCGCTTGACCTCGATCGGATCGGCGACGACATCGAAGCCGGCTACGCGCGCCCGGCCGGCTGACGGCTTGATCATGCCCGTCAGCAGCTTGACGGTGGTTGATTTTCCGGCGCCGTTTGGGCCGAGGAACCCCAGGATCTCTCCCGCCGCGATCCGGATCGACAACGGATGGAGCGCAACACGATCGCCATAGCGGCGCGTGAGGTTCTCGGTCTCAATCATGGCTCAGGGTACACCGGAGATTGAGCACAAAGAAAAAGGCGGCCTTGGAAGGCCGCCTTGGAGAGCTGGAAAACGGCTGCTCGCCTAGTGCGCGCGGGCGTTCGACTTTTCGAGGAGCACCTTGATCTCGTCCGCCTCGAGCGACTCTTGTTCGAGGAGCGCTTCCGCCAACGCGCGCATGGGCTCGGTGTTCCGCTCGATGATCCACCTGGCGTGGTCGTAGCCAGTCATCACGATCTTCCGGATCTCATCGTCGACGCGCTGCGCCGTAGCTTCGCTGATCGCGTGCGGCCGGTCCGACTGGAATGCGTTCCCGGGTTTGCGGTAGGCCAGCGGTCCGAGATCCGACATGCCCCATTCGCAGACCATGTGCTGGGCGATCTCGGTGGCCCGCTCGATGTCGTTCGAGGCGCCGCTGGTCATGTGATTCATGAAGAGCTCTTCAGCGACGCGTCCGCCCATCAGCACCGCGACCTGGGTTTCGAGGTAGCCCTTGGTGTAGGTGTGGCGATCCGCCTCCGGCAGCTGCATGGTGACGCCCATGGCGCGGCCGCGTGGAATGATGGTGACCTTGTGCAGCGGATCGGCGTGTGGCAAGAGCGCGGCAACGATGGCGTGGCCGGCCTCGTGATAGGCGCAGTTGACGCGGTCGAGATTGCTCAACACGACCGACCGGCGTTCGACGCCCATCAATACCTTATCGCGGGCCTCTGAAAGATCCGCATCCGTCACCCGATCGCGGCCGGCGCGCGCGGCGAAAAGCGCCGCCTCGTTGACGAGGTTGGCGAGGTCGGCGCCGGAGAATCCGGGAGTTCCGCGCGCAATCGAGCGCAGATTCACGGCTGGATCGATCGCCACCCGTCGTGCATGCACGCGAAGGATCGCTTCGCGTCCCTTCAGGTCCGGGTTACCGACCGTCACCTGGCGATCGAAACGACCGGGCCGCAGAAGCGCCGGATCCAGGATGTCCTGTCGATTGGTCGCCGCAATGACGACGATACCGAGGTGCGGCTCGAAGCCGTCCATTTCCACGAGCAGCTGGTTGAGCGTCTGTTCCCGCTCTTCGTGGCTGAGCGAGTTGCCGCCACGGCTGCGCCCGACCGCATCGAGCTCGTCGATGAACACGATGCAGGAGTTGTGGCGCCTGGCGTCCTTGAACAGGCGTCGGACACGAGCGGCGCCCACGCCCGCGTACATCTCAACGAAATCGGAGCCGCTGGCGAACAGGAACGGCACGCCGGCTTCACCCGCGATCGAACGGGCGAGCAAGGTTTTGCCGGTGCCCGGAGGGCCGACGAGCAGAATGCCTTTCGGAATGTGCCCGCCAATCGATGAGAACCGGTCGGGGTGACGGAGGAAGTCGACGATCTCCTTGACCTCGTCCTTGGCTTCGTCGACGCCGGCCACATCCTGGAACGTGATGACGGTATCGCCTCTCTCGGCAACCCGCGTTCTTCCTGAATTGGGAATGCGGCCCGCTGTCGTTCGATATACCGTGAAGCCGATGAGCCCGAAGAAGGCGGCGACGGTGAGGATCATGCCGTAGCTGAGCGCCTGGGGATCCGCAAGCGGGCTGACCTCGACCCGGACATTTTTCTTGACCAGATCGTTGATGAACGAAGAATTCGCCGACAGGAATTCGGCAGGCGCCACGGTCTGCATCGTCCGCCCGTCGCGCAGCGTGATCTGGATGTCTCGTTCGCCGAAGGTGACCTTGGCAATCTCGCCGCGATCGACCTGCTGGAGGAATTCGGACAGAGCGAGCGGCTCGGGCTGCGGTGCGCGCTTGAAGTAGTAAATGCTGGTCGGGATGGCCGTGAGCGCGACGATCGCGAGGATCGTCAGCATGACGAAGCGTGGGCGGCGGAAGCGCGGTGGCAACACGAGTTACATCCGTTTCGCGAAGTGCGGCCTGACCCGCGAGAAAAGCGCCCGGTTCGATAGCCTTCAGGCTACCTCGGGACGCTCAACCCGGAAGTCGGGCGGCAGACTTGGAGCTTGAAAAAGAAAACACTCCGCTGGGGATTGGAATGTGGTCATATTTTACACCGCCAAATCTGCGAAGTAAACGACCGACTCGACGAATTCTGCGCGGAACTGCATGACACCTCAGCCGGATCGAGCTCATCCTGATCCGCGCACGCCATGGGCTCGTGTCCTCGCCTGGAGTGTGCACGGATATACCGCGTGCGGTGCGATTGCCGCGTTCGCGATGGCTATCGCCGTGATTCACGGCCGCTATCCGCTTGCATTTCTGCTGATGGTGGCGGCGACCGTCATCGACAGCACCGACGGAATGCTGGCGCGAGTCGCGCGCGTGAAGGAAGCGACGCCAAGCTTCGATGGCGCCCGGCTCGACGATATTGTCGATTACCTGACATTTGTGTTCGTTCCAGCCGTGCTGGCATTTCAGGCCGGCCTGCTTCCTGCGGGATGGCGTGCGGTGGTGCCGGCCGCCATGCTGTTGAGTAGCGCCTACGGATTTTCCAAGACCGATGCGAAGACCGATGATCACTTCTTCACGGGATTTCCGTCCTATTGGAATATCGTCGTGTTCTACCTGTATGCGGCGAAGCTGCCTGCAATGGTCAACGCTGGTGTCCTCCTCCTGCTCAGTGTCCTCGTTTTTGTGCGTATCAGATACGTCTATCCGAATCGAACGCCGGTTTTTCGCGGCCTGACCATTGCACTCGGCATTGCCTGGGGCCTGATGACGGTGCAGATGATCCTGCTGCTTCCCAACGTGCCGACGACGCTGCTCGTCGCGTCTCTCTTCTTCCCGGTCTACTACACGGGATTGTCGTTTGTGCTCCACGCCCGGCGGGTCCGCGTCCGGTGACCCTCACGATCCGAACGCGCGATCGGATTGCCGGCGTCATCTTCGCAACGCTGGTCGTCCTGACCGTCGTCTCGGCGGTGTGGACGCTGCGGCAGGCCTGGGGTGTCTACAGACTGCGGCGAGGAGTGGGGGATACCTGGTTTCTTGCCGCGGACGGGCGCCGCTGGTTTCGCATGGACGAACGTCATCAGGACGTTCCGTTGTCGGAAATTCCCGCCGATTTGCAGCACGCGTTTGTTGCGGTCGAAGATCATCGCTTCTTCAAACACATGGGCATCGATCCCATCGCGCTCGGGCGCGCGGTGGTTCGCGATCTGCGATCGGGTGGCGCAGTCGAGGGCGGCAGCACGCTGACACAGCAGCTTGCGCGCACGCTTTTCCTGTCGAACCAGAAATCCTACGGACGCAAGATTCGCGAGGCAGCGCTTGCGGTGATGATTGACTCGGCGCTGACCAAAGACCAAATCCTCGAGCTCTATCTCAATCGCATTTATCTCAGCGGCGGCGTTTACGGCGTCGAGACGATGTCGCGCCACCTGTTCAATCGCCCGGCGAAGAGCTTGAATCTCGCCGAGAGTGCGCTGATCGCCGGCCTTGCCCGAGCGCCCTCGTCGCTGTCGCCGTGGACGAATCTCGATGGGGCGATCGAGCGCAGCCATGTCGTGCTGACGCGCATGCGTGAGGAAGGATTCATCACCGAGGCGCAGGAGCGGGCCGCACGGGCGACGCGGATCAAGGTGGCTCCGTATCCCGGTCCCACGGATCCGCGCGGCGGATACGCCAAGGAATTTTTGCGGCAGCAGTTTCGCGACGAGTTCGGCGGCGATCATCCTCCCGACTGGGAAGTGCGGACGACGTTTGTTCCCGAATTGCAGGACATGGCCGAACGCGCCGTCGCCGATGGGCTTCGCCGCTTCAACGAGCCCGATCTTCAGGCCGCGCTCGTCGTCGTCGACCCAAAAAGTGGAGATATTCTCGCGCTGGTCGGCGGGCGCGATTTCAAGCAGTCTCAATTCAATCGCGCGGTTCGCAGCCGTCGGCAGCCAGGGTCGGCGTTCAAGCCGTTTTTGTACGCGGTTGCGCTGGAGCACGGCTACTCACCGGTCACGGTGCTGAATGGGTTGACCAACATTCAACCGCAGGGCCCCGACGAATGGGCGCCACGCAATGCCAGCGGCGAGACACCCGACGCATTGACGTTGCGCGCGGCGTTGATCGAGTCGAACAACCGCGCAGCAACATCGCTGCAGCAGCGTGTGGGATCGAAGCCGGTCCTGCGGCTCGCGTCGACCGCGGGGTTACGCGATTTGCCCGACGTGCCGTCGCTGTCGCTTGGCACCGGAGAGGTCACGCCGCTCGATCTCACCACGGCCTTCTCCATGTTTCCAAACGGCGGTTTTGCGGTGCGACCGCGCGGCATGATTCGCGTCACCGATGCCGACGGGACGACGGTGTACGACAACCCCTCTCACTCCGAGCGGGTCATCTCAGCGGAGACCGCGTTTCAAATGGTGTCGATGCTCGAGGATGTCATGGATCGCGGAACCGCCTCGGCCGCTCGCGGCCTCGGCATCCGCTTTCCTTCGGGCGGAAAGACCGGCACCACCGACGACTTCAAAGACGCCTGGTTCGTGGGATTCTCTTCCTCGGTGGTCGCCGGTGTCTGGGTGGGGTTCGACCAGCCGAAGACGATCGCCCGCGAGGGATTCGGTGCCCGGTTCGCGCTGCCGATCTGGAGCGACTTCATGCGCCGGGCGGTTCAGCGCCGGCCGGCGCAGGATTTCGACGTGCCTGCCGGCCTGCACGGTGAACAACTCTGTCACGTGTCGTATCTCCGGCCGGTCGAAGAGTGCCCCGTCTACATCGAGTACTTCAAGGAAAACGACGATGTGCCGTCGCGATTGTGTCCGATTCACCGCGGGACGGTAAAGCAGCGGGTGCGGCGCGCGTTCGAAGGATTTCTGTCCGGGCTCGGACGCAAGCTAAAAGGGATATTCCGATGATTCCTTGACAGAATCGCAAGTCCACGAATAGCGTTCAAGCCACGGACTCGCACGGACTCACACGGAACTCATCATAGACTCGGAAGGTGTCAGAGATGGCTACTCCCCTCAGCATTCCAGAAAGAGGTGCGCTCGATTTTCTCTCCCTTGGCGCACTCGTGCACCGTCTCGATCCTGGCGTCGTTCCATTTCGCAAAGCCACCACGTGTGCGATTCACGTCAGCGGCGGTGAGTTCAACACGGCTGCGAATCTGGCCGACTGTTTTGGCTTGAACACGGGCATCGCGACCGCAATGGTGGAGTATCCGATCGGCGAGTTGATCGCCCGCCAGGTCCGATCCATGGGGGTCACGCCGTTTTACAAGATGTTCAAGCACGATGGTGCCTGGGGACCGAACATGGCCGCCGTCTACAGCGATCGTGGACACGGCGTGCGCGCGCCGATCGTGTTCTACAACCGGAGCAACGAGGCAGCGGCGCGACTGAAGCCCGGCGACTTCGACTGGGCGGCAATCTTCGGACCGGGCGTGCGCTGGTTTCACAGCGGCGGCATATTCGCGTCGCTGTCTGAAACGACGTCAGAGCTGATCATCGAGGCGATGGAGGCGGCCCACAAGCACGGGGCGGTCGTCTCGTTCGATCTCAACTACCGGGAAAAACTCTGGGCCGCATCCGGCGGAGCGAAGCGCGCGGCCTCTGTCCTCGGACGTATCGTTCAGCACGTCGATGTTCTCGTCGGCAACGAGGAGGATCTGCAAAAGGGCCTTGGCATTCCCGGTCCAGAGGTCGCCGCGACGTCAGCGCTCGATCCGAGCACATTCATCGGAATGATCGATCGCGTGCACGAAAAATTCCCGCGACTGAAGATCGTGGCGACGACGCTGCGCGAGGTGCATTCGACGTCGCGGCACACGTGGAGCGCGGTGGCGTGGATCAACGGCGACACCCATGTGGCACCGACCTGCGACATCGATGTCTACGATCGGGTGGGCGGCGGCGACGGCTTCGCCGCCGGTCTCTTTTACGGGCTGATGACCGGCGAAACGCCAGAGCAATCGGTCAGGCTCGGCTGGGCGCACGGCGCGCTGCTCGCGACCTTTCCCGGGGATACGACGATGGCGACCGTGGATCAGGTTCGCGCGTTCGCGAAGGGCGGATCGGCCAGAATTCAGCGGTAAGCCTCGTCGCCGACATTCCCTGTGCGCTGCATTCATTCAAGGGAAAACAGGTGTCTCCTTTCTCTTTTCTCCTGTTTTCTCTCTCAGGGCCGCGTCTTTGACTTTACCGGTAGCGCGAACACGAAATATGCGGCCTCCTCCTTCGGCGTTTGCGGCGTCGTCGCACCAGCGGCCGGGGTGGCGGCCGGTTCTACCGGTGTCGATTCCTGTTCCCGTGGCGATCCGGCAATCACGACATACTGCCGGCCGGCGATCTGGTACGTTGCGGCGACGCTCAACGGGTTGATCGGCAGCTTCTTGCTCCAGAGCTCTTTGCCCGTGTCCTTGTCGAACACCCGGAAGGTGTTGTCGGGTGTGCCCGTGAAAATCAGGCCTGAGGCCGTGACGACGGCCCCGCGCGGCGCGCCGGAGCCGGTGTTGGTGATGCCTCGTGCAGCGAGCTCCGGAACTTCACCAACCGGCACGCTCCACGCGATCGTGCCTTTGTTCAGATCGTAGGCTGTCAGCGTCGACCAGGGCGGTGCCTGTGGCGCCGGCCCGACCTTCGGCACCATGTATCCGTATCCACTCCAGTAACGCACCGGCCCGGTCGGTCTCGGCGCTTCGGCCGGCGCTGATTGCGCCGCGGCATCAGGTTCCTTCTCGGCGTTCGCGTTCGCAGCCG